>NZ_JBIRUL010000001.1:462189-807757 GCF_044335095.1 Streptomyces sp. NPDC020597
CGCGCCGCGTCCACCGGTCCGCGCCTGTCGCCCCCCGCCCGCTGGCCCGCGCCCTGCACCCCGCGCCCGTCGGGCCCGCGGCCCGCGCCGCGTCCACCGGTCCGCGCCTGTCGCCCCCCGCCCGCTGGCCCGCGCCCTGCACCCCGCGCCCGTCGGGCCCGCGGCCCGCGCCGCGTCCGCCGGTCCGCGCCTGTCGCCCCCCGCCCGCTGGCCCGCGCCCTGCACCCCGCGTCCGCTGGCCCGCGGCCTCGTCCGCCGGCCCGCGGCCGAGCGGCCCCGCGGCCCCGCGGCCCCGCGGCCCTGCGCGGCGGGTGGCTCGCCCCGTGGGCCGGGCTCTTGTCGGCGGGCGGGTCCGTGTCTCGCGCGACGTCCTCGCCCCCGCCCGCTCCCCTGCGTGCGGCCGTGTCCGTGCGCCCGTTCGGTGGCGTGCTCGCGTGGCGTCCGATGCACCCGTACGGACGGGTGAAAGTGCGTCGAATCGCTTATAGGTGGATATCGCCTGGTAAAGGATCAGGTGACAGGGCGACAGGCGCGCAGTCAACGAGGAGGCATCCCATGCGTGGAGCCACGCACGCCAAGTGGGTCGTATGCGCGGCCGCGGCAGCGCTCACGGCGACGGCCTGCGGCAGCGGGGGAAGCGACAGCGGGGGCGGCAGCGGTGACAGCGGCGCGGTCCTCAGCTCCTCCTGGGGTGACCCGCAGAACCCGCTCGAGCCCGCCAACACCAACGAGGTGCAGGGCGGCAAGGTCCTCGACATGATCTTCCGGAGCCTGAAGCGCTACAACCCGGAGACGGGCGCGGCCGAGGACATGCTGGCCGAGAAGATCGACACCACCGACTCGCAGAACTTCACGATCACCGTCAAGTCCGGCTGGACGTTCAGCAACGGCGAGAAGGTGACGGCGAAGTCGTTCGTCGACGCCTGGAACTACGGCGCGAGCCTGAAGAACAACCAGAAGAACGCGTACTTCTTCGAGTACATCGACGGCTACGCCCAGACGCACCCCGCCGAGGGCGGCAAGCAGACCGCCGACACCCTCTCGGGGCTCAAGGTCGTCAACGACCAGACCTTCACGGTCAAGCTCACGCAGAAGTTCTCGACCTTCCCCGACACGCTGGGTTACCCCGCCTTCGCCCCGCTGCCGCAGAGCTTCTTCAGCGACCACGCCGGCTGGCTGAAGAAGCCGGTCGGCAACGGGCCCTACACGATCGCGTCCTACACCAAGGGCTCCCAGATGGAGCTGAAGAAGTGGGCCGACTACCCGGGTGAGGACAAGGCGCAGAACGGCGGGGTGACCCTCAAGGTCTACACCGACAACAACACCGCCTACACGGACCTGCTGGCCGGCAACCTCGACCTGGTCGACGACGTGCCCGCGGCCCAGCTCAAGAACGTCAAGGCCGACCTCGGCGACCGCTACCTCAACACCCCGGCCGGCATCATCCAGACCCTCGCCTTCCCGTTCTACGACCCGAAGTGGAACACCGCCGGCTCGGCCAAGGTCCGCACCGGCCTGTCCCGTGCGATCGACCGCGAGCAGATCACCGACACGATCTTCCAGAAGACCCGCACCCCCGCCACCGACTGGACCTCCCCGGTGCTCGGCGAGGAGGGCGGCTTCAAGGAAGGCCTGTGCGGGGACGCGTGCGAGTACGACCCCGCTGCCGCGAAGCAGCTCATCAAGGAGGGCGGCGGCCTCCCCGGCGGCCAGGTGAAGATCAGCTACAACGCGGACACCGGGTCCCACAAGCAGTGGGTCGACGCGGTCTGCAACTCGATCAACAACGCCCTCGACAACGACAAGGCCTGCGTCGGCAACCCGGTCGGCACCTTCGCCGACTTCCGCAACCAGATCACCGACCGGAAGATGAGCGGCCCGTTCCGGGCGGGGTGGCAGATGGACTACCCCCTCATCCAGAACTTCCTCCAGCCGCTCTACTACACGAACGCCTCCTCCAACGACGGCAAGTGGTCGAACAAGGACTTCGACTCGCTCGTCAACCAGGCGAACGCCGAAACCGACACCGCCAAGGCCGTGCAGACGTTCCAGAAGGCCGAGGAGGTCGTCCGCGACAACATGGCCGCCATCCCGCTCTGGTACCAGAACGGCAGCGCCGGCTACTCGGAGCGGCTCTCGAACGTCAAGCTCAACCCGTTCTCCGTCCCGGTCTACAACGAGATCAAGGTCAGCTGACCCGCCGTGGGCCGGTATGTGATCCGGCGTCTGCTCCAGATGATCCCCGTGTTCATCGGGGCGACGCTGCTGATCTTCCTGATGGTGAACGTGATGGGCGACCCCATCGCCGGCCTGTGCGGTGACCGGCAGTGCGACCCGGCCACCGCCGCCCAGCTGAAGAAGGAGTTCGGCCTCGACAAGCCGGTGTGGCAGCAGTACCTGACCTACATGGGGAACGTCTTCACCGGAGACTTCGGTACGGCGTTCAACGGTCAGCCGGTCACCGAGCTGATGGCGACGGCGTTCCCGGTCACCATCCGGCTGACCGTCGTCGCGATCGTCTTCGAGATCGTCATCGGCATCACCCTGGGCGTGGTGACGGGCCTGCGCCGGGGCCGGCCCGTCGACACCGGCGTCCTGCTGCTGACCCTCGTGGTGATCTCCGTCCCCACCTTCGTCACCGGTCTGCTGCTGCAACTGCTGCTCGGCGTGGAGTGGGGCTGGATCAAGCCGTCGGTCTCCTCGGACGCCGAGTTCGGCGAACTGATCGTGCCGGGGCTGGTGCTGGCGTCCGTGTCGCTGGCGTACGTCACCCGGCTGACCCGCACCTCGATCGCGGAGAACAAGCGGTCCGACTACGTCCGCACGGCGGTCGCCAAGGGGCTGCCGCATCGCCGGGTCGTCACCCGGCATCTGCTGCGCAACTCCCTCATCCCGGTGGTCACCTTCATCGGCACCGACATCGGGGCCCTGATGGGCGGTGCGATCGTCACCGAGCGCATCTTCAACATCCACGGCGTGGGCTTCCAGCTCTACCAGGGGATCCTCCGCCAGAACACCCAGACCGTCGTCGGCTTCGTGACGGTCCTCGTCCTGGTGTTCCTGGTGGCCAACCTGCTCGTCGACCTGCTGTACGCCGTACTCGACCCGAGGATCCGCTATGTCTGAGCCGCCGCCGGAGCGTCATCTGCCGGGCGCCGGCCGCACCCCGGAGGACGGTGCCATCGCCGACACCGGCATGGGCGGGGCGATGGACCTCGCCACGGCGGAGGGGGAGACGCTGGAGAAGACCCCGGGCGGCCCGCAGGGGCCCGGCCCGACCGAGAAGGCCCGCTCCCTGTGGTCCGACGCCTGGCGGGACCTGCGCCGCAACCCCGTCTTCATCGTCTCAGCCCTGGTCATCCTGTTCCTGGTGTTCATCTCCCTGTGGCCCGGATCCATCACCTGGCTGAGCCCCCTCAAGTGCGACCTGTCCAAGGCCCAGGAGGGCTCCCAGCCGGGCCATCCGTTCGGCTTCGACGGTCAGGGCTGCGACGTCTACACACGCGTCGTCTACGGCGCCCGCACGTCCGTCACGGTCGGCGTCCTCGCCACGCTCGGCGTCGCGCTCTTCGGCAGCGTGCTCGGCGGGCTGGCCGGGTTCTTCGGCGGGTCGGGGGACGCGGTCCTGTCCAGGATCACCGACATCTTCTTCGCCATCCCGGTCGTCCTCGGCGGCCTCGTCCTGCTCTCCGTGGTGACCAGCAACACCGTCTGGCCCGTCATCGGGTTCATGGTGCTGCTCGGCTGGCCGCAGATCTCCCGCATCGCCCGCGGCTCGGTGATCACGGCCAAGCAGAACGACTACGTCCAGGCGGCCCGCGCCCTCGGCGCCTCCCACTCCCGGCTGCTGCTGCGGCACATCACGCCCAACGCGGTGGCCCCAGTGATCGTCGTGGCCACCATCGCGCTCGGCACGTACATCGCGCTGGAGGCGACCCTGTCCTACCTCGGCGTCGGTCTGAAGCCGCCGACGGTCTCCTGGGGGATCGACATCTCCGCCGCCTCCCCGTACATCCGCAACGCCCCGCACGCCCTGCTGTGGCCCTCGGGCGCCCTGGCCCTCACGGTCCTGGCCTTCATCATGCTCGGCGACGCGGTCCGCGACGCCCTCGACCCGAAGCTGAGGTGACGGGCGGATGCTGCTCGAAGTGCGTGACCTGCACGTGGAGTTCCGCACCCGGGACGGGATCGCCCGGGCCGTCAACGGCGTCAGCTACGGCGTGGACGCGGGGGAGACGCTCGCCGTGCTCGGCGAGTCCGGGTCCGGCAAGTCCGTCACGGCCCAGGCGATCATGGGCATCCTCGACATGCCGCCCGGCCGGATCACCTCCGGCGAGATCCTCTTCCAGGGCACGGACCTGCTGAAGCTCAAGGAGGACGAGCGCCGCAAGGTGCGGGGGGCCGAGATGGCCATGATCTTCCAGGACGCCCTGTCGTCGCTGAACCCCGTGCTGTCGGTCGGCGACCAGCTCGGCGAGATGTTCGTCGTGCACCGCGGGATGTCGAAGAAGGACGCGCGCGCCCAGGCCGTCGAGCTGATGGACCGGGTCCGCATCCCGGCCGCCCGGGAACGGGTCAAGGACTACCCGCACCAGTTCTCGGGCGGCATGCGCCAGCGCATCATGATCGCGATGGCGATGGCCCTGGAACCGGCGCTCATCATCGCCGACGAGCCGACCACCGCGCTCGACGTGACGGTCCAGGCCCAGGTCATGGACCTGCTCGCGGAGTTGCAGCGCGAGTACCACATGGGCCTCATCCTCATCACCCACGACCTCGGCGTGGTCGCGGACGTCGCCGACCGCATCGCCGTCATGTACGCGGGCCGGATCGTCGAGTCGGCCCCCGTGCACGACATCTACAAGGCCCCGGCCCACCCCTACACCCGCGGCCTGCTCGACTCCATCCCGCGGCTCGACCAGAAGGGCCAGGAGCTCTACGCCATCAAGGGCCTGCCGCCCAACCTCATGCACATCCCGCCCGGCTGCGCCTTCAACCCGCGCTGCCCCCTGGCCCGGGCGGTGTGCCGCACGGACGTCCCGCCGCTGTACGACGTAGAGGACTCCGACGCGGACCGCGCCAGCGCCTGCCACTTCTGGAGGGAGTGCCTGCATGGCTGAGCCGATTCTGGAGGTCAGGGGGCTGGTCAAGCACTTCCCGCTGACCCGGGGCATCCTCTTCAAGAAGCAGGTCGGCGCCGTGAAGGCCGTCGACGGGGTCGACCTGACCCTGCACCGCGGCGAGACCCTGGGCATCGTCGGCGAGTCGGGCTGCGGCAAGTCGACCGTCGCCAAGATGCTGGTCAACCTGGAGAAGCCGACGGCCGGTGAGATCCGCTACCGGGGCGAGGACATCACCAAGCTGTCCGGGCGCGCCCTCAAGGCCGTCCGGCGCAACATCCAGATGGTGTTCCAGGACCCGTACACCTCGTTGAACCCGCGGATGACGGTGGGCGACATCATCGGGGAACCGTACGAGATCCACCCCGAGGTGGCCCCGAAAGGCGACCGCCGGCGCAAGGTCCAGGATTTGCTGGACGTCGTCGGGCTCAACCCGGAGTACATCAACCGGTACCCGCACCAGTTCTCCGGCGGACAGCGCCAGCGCATCGGCATCGCGCGGGGGCTGGCCCTGCGCCCCGAGGTGATCGTCGCCGACGAGCCGGTGTCCGCGCTGGACGTGTCGGTCCAGGCACAGGTGATCAACCTGCTGGACCGCCTGCAGAGCGAGTTCGACCTGTCCTACCTCTTCATCGCGCACGACCTGTCGATCGTCCGGCACATCTCCGACCGGGTCGGGGTCATGTACCTCGGGCGCATCGTGGAGATCGGCCGCGACGCCGAGATCTACGACCACCCCACGCACCCGTACACCCAGGCCCTGCTGTCGGCGGTGCCCGTGCCCGACCCGGAGGCGCGCGAGCACCGGGAGCGGATCATCCTGGTGGGCGACGTGCCGTCCCCGACGAACGTCCCCTCCGGCTGCCGCTTCCGCACCCGCTGCTGGAAGGCGCGGGAGCGCTGCGCGCTGGAGGTGCCGGCGCTGGCCGTCCCGGCGGAGTTCCGCCATGCGACGGGGCCCGAGGCGCACGACTCGGCGTGCCACTTCGCCGAGCTGAAACAGGTCGTCCCGCCGGAGGAGCCGCAGGCCTGACGGAGACCGGGCCGGGACCGGACGGGGCAGACGCAATCGCACATTTGCGCAGCAACCGCGTTAACACGCAGGCAACTTGGCCGACCCGATTCCGATATACGGACGCGGCAGGCTGAACAGCGTACGGCCGTGCGGGTGCCGTAAACGGGCCGGGGCGCATGTCGCCCCGGCCCGTTGCCCCCTCTTCGGGTCAGCCGAGCCCGAGAGCGCGCCGGAGAAAGTCCACCTGGAGCAGCAGCAGGTTCTCCGCGACCTGTTCCTGCGGGGTCATGTGGGTGACGCCCGACAGCGGGAGCACCTCGTGCGGGCGGCCGGCGGCCAGCAGGGCCGAGGACAGGCGCAGGGCGTGCGCGACGACCACGTTGTCGTCGGCCAGTCCGTGGACGATCATCAACGGCCGGCGGGGTTCGGCGGGCTCGGCGAGCCCCTCGTCGCCGACCAGGGAACTCTTCGCGTACGCCGCCGGTGACGTGGCCGGGTCGCCGAGGTACCGCTCGGTGTAGTGGGTGTCGTAGAGCCGCCAGTCGGTCACCGGGGCGCCGGCGATGCCCGCGTGGAAGACGTCCGGGCGGCGCAGCACTGCGAGAGCCGCGAGCCAGCCGCCGAAGGACCAGCCGCGGATCGCCACCCGGGAGAGGTCCAGGGGATGGCTCTTCGCCAGGTCGTGCAGCGCCTCGATCTGGTCGTCGAGGGCGACGGTGAAGTCGTGGTGGATCGCCTTCTCCCAGCCGGGCGAGCGGCCCGGCGTCCCCCGGCCGTCCGCGACGATCACCGCGAAGCCCTGGTCGGCGAACCACTGCGAGGTGAGGTGGGCGTTGTGCGCGGCCACCACCCGCTGGCCGTGCGGACCGCCGTAGGGGTCCATGAGCACGGGCAGCGGGGCGTCGCCGCGGTGGTCCGCAGGCATCAGCACGGCGCACGGAATGCGCCGTGCGCCCCCCTCGACGAGCTTCACGCGGGGGGACAGGCCGGGATCCGCCGCACAGGACCCGACGGTCGCGGCGGGCTTCCCGTCCCGCAGCACCCGCGCCACGGTGCCCGGCCGGTCCAGGACCGCCGACGTCAGCACGGTCACGTTCCCGGCGCGGACCGCCCCGTGCACGCCGGGCTCCTGGGAGAGGCGCTCGACGCCGAGTTCGTTCACGCGGTAGACGTGCACCTCGCCGACCTCGGGCGTCGCCGCGCCCGCCCCGGCGGAGGCGGCGACCAGCACGTCGTCGGACGTGACGTCCAGCACCGCCCGCACATGCAGTTGGTCGCCGGTCAGCGGACGTTCGCCGACCGTGAGGACCC
Source organism: Streptomyces sp. NPDC020597 (assembly GCF_044335095.1). Taxonomy (NCBI): domain Bacteria; kingdom Bacillati; phylum Actinomycetota; class Actinomycetes; order Kitasatosporales; family Streptomycetaceae; genus Streptomyces; species Streptomyces sp. NPDC020597. The sequence continues at coordinate 469,636 of NZ_JBIRUL010000001.1, forward strand.
GCGCGCCGCCTTCGTCGGCGATCCGGACCAACTGTCCCGAGGGGCTCCAACAGGGCACCCCAGGGAACAGTTCCAGCCAAATCCGATCTTCGTCGGCATGCACCATCCGGGTCGCCCCGGAGTCGGTGTCCACCGCCAGGAACAGCTGACTTCGCTGGTCGCGCGCCTGTACGAGCAGCAGCGGCGCCCCCGCCCCTGACCAGTGCACTCGCGCCAGATACGGATAGCGCGCACGATCCCAGACGACCTCCGTGCGCACCCCGTCGAGACCGAACACGAACAGGCGTACGTCAGCATTGGGCGTCCCGGTAGCCGGATAGCGCACGTGTCGTGGGTCACGTTTCGGCTCGGCCGGATCGGAGATCCACCACTGCTCCACCGGCGTGTCGTCCACCCGGGCGACCAGCAGCCGATCCGACTCCGGAGCCCACCAGAAGCCACGCGAGCGGGCCATCTCCTCGGCCGCGATGAACTCGGCCAATCCATAGGAAACCGGGTCCGATTCCGGCTCCGCCACCGCCCGGTCGTCCTCGCCCTCCGCGCCCACCACCCGCAGGGCGCCCCCCGCGACATAGGCGACGAGTCGCCCGTCGGGGGACGGACGGGGGTCGATCACCGGCCCCGCGACCGGCAGCTCCCGGGCCGTCCCCGCCCTCAGTTCCGCTGTGAAAAGCCGCCCTGACAAGGCGAAAGACGCCAGCTCCACCTCCGCGTCGGTGGCATAGCCGACGATGCCGGCACCCGCCTCACGGCTGCGTTCGCGGCGTGCCCGCTCCTGTGGCGAGAGGTCCTCCGAGGCGCCCCCGAGGAGGGTGCGCGGGTCGGCGGCCAGGCGTTCCGTGCCGTCCGCCGGATCGAGGACCCAGAGCGCGCCCGCGCGGTCCGTGCCGGAGCCGGAGCGCAGGAACACGACGCGGGAGCCGTCGGGAGCCACCGTGAAAGATCGCGGCGCGCCGAGAGTGAAACGCTGGGTGCGGGCGTGCCTGCGGGGGAAGGAGTCGGACTCGGTCGTCATCCCCCGACCATATTGGCCATGCGACCCCCTTGTGCGGCTGTGCGCCGAGAGATGCGCGCCCACACGTAGTTATGATCACTAGCGCTGAGTGGGTATGAACCTGCTGGCAGTCGTATGGATTTACGTGTTCCCTCGCTCTGTTTTCCTCACGTTTCCCGGGTCCTTGGAGGTGAGCCGCCGTGGCACTCTCGATTTCGGCGGTGGTGCTGCTGGCGATCGTCGTCTTCTTGTTGATCAAGAAGTCGGGACTGAAGGGCGGTCACGCTGTCGTCTGCATCCTGCTCGGCTTCTATCTGGCCTCCTCGACGATCGCTCCCACCATCAGCGATCTCACGACGAGCGTGGCGAGCATGATCGGCAGCATCAAGTTCTGACGCCGTCAGCCCTCGGACGCGTACGGCACGAAGTCGGCCCAGGCTTCCGGCGAGAGCCGGAGGCGGGGCCCATCGGCGTGCTTGGAGTCGCGGACGTGGACGGTGCCGGGGGCGGTGGCGATCTCGACGCAGGAGTCGCCGTCAGGGCCGTCGCTGTAGCTGCTCTTGAACCACGCCAACTCGGAGTTCTCCCCAGCGGAACCCTTGTGGATCATGTCTCTCCCAGCAGTTGCTCGATGAAGGTCAGCGACTCCCGCGGCGTGAGAGCCTGGGCCCGGATGGTGCCATACCGCAGCTCAAGGATTCGCAGCTGCTTCGGATCCGAGATCGGTCGGCCGTTGTACGCGCCGTCGGAACGGCCCACTGCCGTGCCGTCCGGAAACTTCAGCACCTCGATCTTTCCGCTCAGCCCAGGGTGAGCCTCGGAGCTCGTCGGCATCACCTGAAGTGTGACGTGGCGCAACTGTCCCACCTCCAGCAGATGTTCGAGCTGCTGACGCCACACCATTGTGCCTCCGACCGGCCGACGCAGTGTCGCCTCTTCCTGGACGAAGCTGAGAGCCGGGGCAGGCGACCGCTCGAAGATCGATTTCCGGGCCATGCGGGCAGCGACCCGCCGCTCCGCCTCCTCCGGTGAGTAGACAGGCTGCCAGACCTCGAACAGCGCCCGCGCGTGCTCGGGCGTCTGCAACAACCCGTGCAGGCTGAGCCCGACGTACACCCCGAGCTCGACCGCCTGTGCCTCCAGCTTCGCGATCTCGCGGACGTTCTTCGGGTACCGGACCTTCTTCACGTCCTCTTTCATCGCCGAGAGCAGCCCGCCCGCGCCCAGCACCTTGTCGGCCTTGTCCAGGTACTCGGGGCGGGGGATCCGCTTGCCGCTCTCGATCTTGTAGACGAGGTCCTCGCCGTACCCGACCGCCAGCCCGAAGTCGGCCGCGCGCATCCCCACGGCCTCGCGGCGCAGTTTCAACTGCCGCCCCACCGTCTCCACGACGGCGACACCCCAGTCGTCGTCCGGGTCCACCTCCCAACCCGGCTCGTCCGCCTCCTCCTTGAGCTGGACCGGCCTGCCGTTCACCTGCTCCATTCCGCACCCTCCGTCACCCGGGCCGACAGTTCGGACACGCCCGGACAACGCCCGGACAGTCACCGTACGCAACGGCTTCGTCACTGTTCACGGTATGCGTGACTGGCCACTCTGAGTCACGTGATTCAGGAATCCGTCTCCTTCGGGGCCCGACCTCCCGGTCAGCACTTCCGCAACTTCAGCGTGCGGTTGTCCCCGACACCCCGCGGAGCGCGCCTCGCCCGCCTGCTCACCGTCGAGCAACTGCACTGCTGGGGCGTGCCGGTGGACCCGGCCGGCCAGATCGTCGCCGAACTCGCGGCGAACGCGGTGACCCACGGACGCGTACCGGGCCGGGACTTCAGACTCTCGCTCTACGTCATCGCGCACACGCTGCGCATCGAGGTGACCGACACGGCAGGGGACCGCCCGCCCCGGCCACCGCATCCCGGCTCCGGCTCGGGCCCCGGCACCGGATCCGAGTCGGGCCGTGGACTGCTCCTGGTCGAGGCGCTCGCCGACCGGTGGGGCTGGGCTCCGGAGTTGCGCCCGCGCAAGACGGTCTGGGCCGAACTCGTACTCCCGCCGGACGACGTTCAGGGCCGCCGCCTCTCCTGACCGCCGCAAGTCCCGGACCAGGGGATGTGCGTCCGTCACCGGAACCCGGATTCTCGAGCTTCGGGGCGAGGGGCGCTCATTCCAAAGACCCACGACGGCGGCGAAAGAACCCGACCAAGCCCCACCCCTCCCGCCCGCCGGGTCAAACTCACTCCCGCGAGTGAATATGCCCAACTCGACTGGATTCGTGACGGGTTGCCTGCCTTACGCTCAGCGCAACGCAGCACAGAGCCACAGTGCTGCACCTCCACCCCAGACATGCGACGGCCCCCGCCGGGACGGCAATCCCAGTGCGAGGGCCTGACCACCGAGGAAGACAGGACTTCCCGATGGACACCGAAAACCCTAGCGCGCCCTCATGCGCCGAGTCCCGTAACGCGGGCAAAAACCACACCCGCGTGGGCGGACTCACCCACGAGAACGCCCGTCACACCACCCGCTTCACGGTGATCGGCAACCACCTCGCGCAGCACCGCGAGCTGTCGCTCCTGGCGATCGGGCTGGGCGTGCACATCCAGTCGCTGCCCAAGGGCGCCCGCGTCGACATCAAGGCCCTCACCGCCCGCTTCCCCGAGGGATCCACCCGTATCGCCGCCGGGCTGCGCGAACTGGAGGCCCACGGCTATCTGCGCCGCGAGCGCTCCCGGATCCGGGGCGGCCGGATGGTCACCCGCACGATCTCCTGCAACCAGCCCGGACTCCGGAGGAACCTGGTGGCTGTGGACCTTTCCCCGTACAAGTCGTACATCTTCGAAGAGTTCCGCGACGAGGGTCGAGCCCAGCGGGGTGCAGAGGACATCCTGCTCGTTCTGAATGCCCGCGGCCTCGACGTCTCCGACGAGGTGCGCGAGCGCGTCACCGGCTGCGACGACCCCGATCTTCTGCGGCACTGGCTCACCAGGGCCGTCACCGCGTCGTCCGCGGAAGCGATCTTCGTCGAGAAGGAGTGACGGACCGGCGGGGAGGTGGCGGGGGGAGACGGGGCGCCTCGTAGGGTTGGCCCCATGACGGAACTGCCCTCACGGCGTCTGTTGCTGGTGCACGCGCACCCGGACGACGAGTCGATCAACAACGGCGCGACCATGGCCAGGTACGCGGCCGAGGGCGCCCACGTGACCCTGGTCACCTGCACGCTCGGCGAACGCGGCGAGGTCATCCCGCCGGAGCTGCGGCATCTGACCGGCGCCGCGCTCGGCGAGCACCGCAGGGGGGAACTCGCGGCGGCCTTGGCCGAGCTCGGTGTGGACGACTTCCGTCTGCTCGGCGGCGCGGGCCGCTACGGAGACTCCGGGATGATGGGCCTTGCCGACAACGACGACCCGGCCTCCTTCTGGCAGGCCGACGTCGACGACGCGGCCGCGCACCTCGTCGAGGTGATCCTCGAGGTGCGCCCCCAGGTCCTCGTCACCTACGACGACGAGGGCGGCTACGGCCACCCCGACCACATCCAGGCCCACCGGGTCGCCATGCGGGCCGCCGAGCTGGCCGAGGCCGCCGGATGGCGCATCCCGAAGGTGTACTGGAACCGCGTCCCGCGCTCCGTCGCCGAGGCCGCCTTCGCGAAGCTCCGGGAGGAGCTGCCGGCCCTCCCCTTCCCGAGCGCCGCCGCCGTGTCCGACGTGCCGGGCGTCGTGGACGACGACCGCGTCACCGCCGAGATCGACGCACACGCCGGGCACGCCGCCGCCAAGGCCGCCGCGATGCGGGCGCACGCCACCCAGATCGCCGTCGCCCCGGGGGAGCGGTACTTCGCCCTCTCCAACGACCTCGCCCAGCCCCTCTTCACGACCGAGTACTACGAACTCGTCCGCGGCGAGGCGGCCGGGCACGGCGGGAACAGGGAAACCGACCTGTTCGCCGGAACGACCGACACGGTGGAGGCGGCCTGATGTCCGACCGGGGTTCGATGCTCGCCCAGCCGCTGCGGATGCCGCCTGCCGGGCGGGCCGCCGCCTATGCCGGGCTGCTGCTGCTCGGCGCGCTCACCGGTCTCGCCGGAGCGCTCGTCCAGGCCGGCTGGTTCCCGGGCGGGCTGCTCCTCGCGCTCCTGGGCGCCGCCGGGCTGTTCGTCGGCGGCGCGCGGGCCGTCGGCAGCCGCGCCGGGGCGGTCGCGCCCGCCGCCGGCTGGATGATCTCCGTCATCCTCTCCACCGCCGGCCGCCCGGAGGGCGACTTCCTGTTCGGCGCGGGCGGTGGCTCGTATCTGTTCCTGCTCGGCGGCATGGCCCTTGCTGTGATCTGCGCCACCCTCGGTGGAGGGCGGCAACCGGGCGGCGACGACGTCCGACTTGGCAAGTGACGTACCACTTCACCCCGGCGTGACCGTGCGAGTCCCGTGTGGGTCTTCCGGCGGTCGTGGGATACGGGCCAGAAGTGGCCAGTATGGTGGTGCGCGCCGCCGAGCAGCCCGTGAGGTCGTGGCGAGCGGCGGAGCCAACCTGGAGAACCTGCCTTGAGTCGTGAAACTGACAGTCCGTCCTCCGGGCCCAACGGGCGCGGCGGAGCCGCATACCCCTCGGGTACGCCTCCGTACGGCACCCCCATGGTGTCCGACGCCGGTGCGGACGCGGGCCGTTCGGCCGCGCAGCCGGAGGAACGCAAGACCGAGACCACGCTGACCACCCGGATTCGCATCAACATCCCGGGATCGCGGCCCATTCCGCCGGTCGTCGTGCGCAAACCCGTCGCCGACGCCGAGAGCGCGGGCGACGACAGCGGCCCGGGCGGCAGGGCCGACACCGGAGCCGACGCGCAGCAGGCGGCCCCCGCAGGCGCCGCCGGCCCGACCTCGTCCGACACCGGTTCGTTCGAGCTGCCCGCCGATCCGGCGTCCGGCACCGGGGAGAAGCCGAGCGACTGGTTCGCGCCACGCAAGTCCGCGCCGGGCAAGCCCGGTCAGGGCGGCGGCGGCACCAACGGAGCCGGGCTGCCGGGCGGTTCGGCCGCCGGGTCCGCAGCGTCCGCGAACGCCCCCGCCCCGGCAGGCCCGAACACCGGTGCCGCGGCCGCCGCGCCGGGCGGCGCACGGCCGGGCGCGGGGCGTCCCGGCGGGGTGGTCGGCTCCATGAGTGTGCCGGGCGGCGCCCGCTCCGGCGGCACCAACGGCGCGGGGTTCTCCGGTGCGACCGGCGGCCCGGTGGCTCCGGGACACGGCGGCGGCACGGGCTCCTTCGACGTGACCGAGGCGCTGGCCGCCGGTCCGCTCGGCAACGGCCCGCGCACGGGCCAGGGCCAGGGGCAGGGCCGCACGTCGGGCCCGGGGCAGCAGCAGGGGCAGGCGCCGGGCGGCGCCGAGTCGCGCCGTGACGACCTGCCGTACTTCTCCGGCACCGGCCAGAACGGTCTGCCGGGGCCGAACGGCGTGAACGGCGTCGGCGGCAGGCCCGACGGCCCGGGCGCCCTCCCGGCGGGGCCCGGCGGCCCCGGCGGCTCCTACGACTTCAACGGCCCCGAAGGACCGGGCGGTCCCGACGGCCGGGGCGGCCCCCAGGGCGGCCCCGCGGGCCCGACCGGCGGCCCGGTCACCGGCGACGGCCCGATCGTGCCCCCGATGCACGGCGGCGTCCCCGGGGCGCCGACCGGTCCCGGCGGCCCCGGCGGACCGCGTTCCGCCGCCCCCGGCGTCGGAGCCGTCACCGGCTCCGGCCGGCTCCCCGGCGGCGGCCTGAGCGACGACACCGCGATCCTCACCCCGCAGAAGCCCGCCCCCGGACCGGGCGCGGGCGGTTACGGCGGCCGTCCGGCCGACAACGTCTCCGGGCACACCGTCACCAGCGGCATCCCCGTCGTGCCCGGCGGCGGCCAGGGAGCGCCCGGAGCCCCCTTCACGGGCGGCGCGCCCGCCGAGGGGCCGCTGCCGCACACCCCGCCCAAGGGGCCGGGGAAGGGCGCGCAGAGCACGTCCGCCGGCGACGGCAAGAAGCAAAAGAAGAAGGGCCGCGGCAAACTCCCGCTGCTGGGCGGCCTGGTGGTGGTCGCGGGCGTCGGCCTCTACGGCGCGGGCCTGCTGATGAACCACTCCGACGTGCCCAAGGGCACCACCGTGCTCGGCGTCGACATCGGCGGCGGCACCCGTGACGACGCCGTCAAGAAGCTCGACGACGCGTTCGACAAGCGGGCCGCGCAGACGCTGAAGCTGTCCGTCGGCGGCGACACGGTCGCCCTCAAGCCCGACCAGGCGGGTCTGCAGTTCGACATGCAGGCCACCGTCGACGCCGCCGCCACGAGCGACTACAACCCGGTCTCCGTGATCGGCTCGCTGTTCGGGCAGCACCGCGAGGTCGAGCCCGTGATGCCGGTGGACGAGGAGAAGCTCCAGGCGGCCCTGAAGAACGCCGCGGGCGGCTCCGGCTCGGCCCAGGACGGCACCATCAAGTTCACGTCGGGCAAGGCCGTCCCCGTCTACGGCAAGGCGGGCAAGGGCATCGACGCGGCGAAGGCCGAGTCGGCCGTGGTGGACGCCTACCGCAGCCAGGTGGAGACCGGCACCGCCGCAGCGGTCACGGTGCCGACGACCACCAGGCAGCCGACCATCTCGAACGCCGAGGTCGACCGCATGATGAAGGAGTTCGCCGAGCCGGCGATGTCCGGCAAGGTCACCGTGCAGACCGACGCGGCGCACGCCGTCCCGATGAGCCCGAAGAACTCCCTGTGGAAGTTCCTCGGCGTCAAGGCGATCGACGGCAAGCTGGTGGAGAGCTACGACAAGGCGGCGCTGAAGGAGCTCTACGGCGGCGCGTTCAACGGCGTGCTGATCACCCGCGGCACCGGCCAGAAGACGCCGGTCACGGTGGAGGACGTGATCAGCGCCCTGCGCCCGGCCCTGATCAGCACGACGAACCGGGTCGGGATCATCGACACCGACCCCAGCTGACGCGGACGCGAACGGGGCGCCGCATGACATCTGTCATGCGGCGCCCCGGACGTCCGACACTGCCGCGCCGGGGGCCGTCGCGGCGACCATGGACGTCATGACGACGCAGACAGCACCGGTGGTCGGGTTCGACCAGGTCACCAAGAGCTTCGGGGACGTGCGGGCCGTGGACGGCCTGACGCTCGACCTCCGGCCGGGGGAGACCGTGGCGCTCCTCGGCCCCAACGGCGCCGGCAAGTCCACCTCCCTCGACCTGCTGCTCGGCCTCAAGCACCCCGACAGCGGCGCCGTCCGGCTCTTCGGCGCCACCCCGCGCGAGGCGATCGTCGCCGGCCGGGTCGGCGCGATGCTGCAGAGCGGCGGCCTGATGGACGAGGTGACGGTCGCCGAACTGGTCGGCCTCGCCTGCCGGCTGCACCCCAGGCCGTACCGGCCCGCCGACGTGCTGGCCCGCGCCGGCGTCGCCCAGATCGCCGACCGCAAGGTCGACAAGCTGTCCGGCGGCCAGGCCCAGCGCGTGCGGTTCGCCCTCGCCACCGCCGGCGACAGCGACCTCATCGTCCTGGACGAGCCCACCACCGGCATGGACGTCACCACCCGGCAGGCGTTCTGGGCCACCATGCGCGAACAGGCGGACCAGGGCCGCACGGTCCTGTTCGCCACCCACTACCTCGAAGAGGCCGACGCCATCGCCGACCGGGTGCTGGTCCTGCACCGGGGCCGGCTGCTCGCCGACGGCACGGCGGCCGAGATCAAGGCGAAGGCCGGCGCCCGCCGCATCGCCTTCGACCTGGAGGGCGAGATCGACGAGGCCGCGCTGCGCGCCCTGCCGTTCCTCACCTCCCTGACCGTGTCCCACAGCGGCTCAGCCGCCGGGTCCGGCCGGACCGTGCGCATCCAGTCCGCCGACGCCGACGCCACCGTCCACGCGGTCTACGGCCTCGGCCTCTACCCGCACAACCTCGAAGTCGCAGGGCTGGGCCTGGAACAGGCCTTCGTCGCCCTCACCACCGCCGAGGAGGCGAAGACCCGGTGAACGGCCTGATCAAGCTGGAACTCACCCGCGCCCTGCGCAACCGCAAGTTCCTGTTCTTCTCGGTCATCTACCCCTCCGTGCTGTTCCTGCTGATCGCGGGCAGCTCCGACAGCAAGGAGAAGATCGACGGCACGGGCCTCACGCTCCCGACGTACATGATGGTCTCGATGGCCTCCTTCGGCGCCCTCACGGCCGTCCTGATGGGCAACAGCGAGCGCATCGCCAAGGAACGGCAGAGCGGCTGGGTGCGGCAGCTGCGGCTGACGACCCTCCCGGGCCGCGGCTACGTCCTCGCCAAGACCGCGAGCGCCGCCGTGGTCAGCCTGCCCTCCATCGTCGTCGTCTTCGCCGTCGCGGCGGTCGTGAAGGACGTCCGGCTGGACGCCTGGCAATGGGCCGCGCTCACCGGCGCGATATGGGCCGGCAGCCTCGTCTTCGCCGCCCTGGGCGTGGCGATCGGCTACCTCGCGACCGGGGACGCCGTCCGCCCCATCACGATGATCACCTACTTCGGCCTGTCGATCCTCGGCGGCCTGTGGATGCCCACGACGACCTTCCCGGGGTGGCTGCAGGACATCGCCAGGTGGGTGCCCACCCACGCGTACGCTGCCCTGGGGCAGTCGATCGAGCAGAGCCGGGCCCCGCATGCCGAGGACATCGTGATCCTGGCCGTCTTCTTCGCCCTGTTCACGGGCGGCGCGGCCTGGCTGTACCGGAAGGACACCCTGAAGGCGTGAGCGCCATGACGGACGACCCGCAGAGCCGGGAGGACCTGGAGGGCAACCGCATCCTGCCGGGCCGGCCCGCCCGCAACCGGCGGGAGCTGTGGCGGCGCAAACTGCTCTGGATCGGGGTCTGGCTGGTCTTCCTCAGCTCGCCCGTGCACGACCTGGTCTCGGGGCGGCACACCACGTCCGGCACGGTGGCCGGCTGGTTCGGGCTCGCGGTGTTCGTCGCGCTCTACCTGGCGCTGCTCTTCCGGAACATGGGGGACACGCCGTACCCCTCGAAGGCCGTCGGGGCCCTCATCGGCTCCATGGCCGTGCTGGCCACCGTCCTCTCCCTCACCCTCGGCTCCGCCTGGCTCGGCCTGTACTGCTACGTCTCCGTCGCCTGCGGAAGCGTGCTGCCGATGCGGCTGGCGCTCTGGACGATCCCCGGCACGGGAGCCGTGCTGCTCCTCGTCGGCCTGCGCACCGACGAGGAGGAGGCCCTGAACCTGCTCCTGCTGGTCCTGCTCATCGGGTTCGCGATGACGGGCGTGAGCCAACTCGTCCGCACCACGGTCGAGTTGCGCAAGGCGCGGGCGACGGTCGCCCAACTGGCCGCGAACGAGGAGCGGTTGCGTCTGGCCAGGGACCTGCACGACCTGCTGGGACACTCGCTGTCGCTCATCACGCTGAAGAGCGAGCTGGCCGGCCGGATGCTCCCCGACCACCCCGACAAGGCGGCCCGGCAGGTCGCCGACATCGAACAGGTCAGCCGGCAGGCCCTGGTCGACGTCCGTGAGGCCGTCACCGGCTACCGGCGGCCGAGGCTGGCCGCCGAACTCGCGGGAGCACAGGTCGCGCTGACGGCGGCCGGCATCATCGCCGGCCTGCCCGCCGAACCGGACCTGGACGGCGTTCCCGAGGACAGCGAGTCCGCCCTCGCCTGGACCCTGCGCGAGGCGATCACCAACGTCGTCCGGCACAGCGGCGCCGGCCGCTGCATGGTGGACGTCGTGCGCCGCCAGACCCTCGACGGCCCCGTCCTCGAACTCTCCGTGGAGGACGACGGGTCGGGCGGTTCGGGCAAGGGCCCGGGCAACGGCCTGACCGGCCTGACGGAACGTCTGGAGAAGGCGGGCGGCGTGCTGGAGACGGAGCGCCTCAAGCGCGGCTTCCGCCTGGTCGCCAGGGTCCCGGCCGGCGAGCTGCCGGACGTAGGATCCCGCTCATGAGTGGCACGATCAAGGTTCTGCTGGCGGAGGACCAGTCGATGGTCCGCGAGGCCCTGGCGGCCCTGCTCGGCCTCGAGGACGACATCGAGGTGGTGGCCCAGGTGGCGCGCGGCGACGAGGTCCTCGCCGCCGCCCGCGCCCACGACGTCGACGTCGCCCTCCTCGACATCGAGATGCCGGGTGCGACGGGCATCGAGGCGGCCGCGCAACTCCACGCGGAGTTGCCCGGGTTGAAGCTGGTCGTGCTGACGACCTTCGGCCGCCCCGGCTATCTGCGCAGCGCCATGGAGGCCGGCGCCGACGCCTTCCTCGTGAAGGACGCGCCCGCGGCGCAACTCGCCGAAGCGGTGCGCAGGGTGCTGGCGGGCGAGCGGGTCATCGACCCCACGCTGGCGGCGGCGGCCCTGGCGGGCGGCGCCAACCCGCTCACCGACCGGGAACGAGAGGTCCTGCGGGCGGCGGCCGACGGCTCCACCAACGCCGAACTGGCGGCGGCCCTGCACCTCTCCCAGGGAACGGTCCGCAACTACCTGTCGACGGCGATACAGAAACTGGCGGTGCGCAACCGCGCGGAGGCGGTGCGGATCGCCCGGGACAAGGGCTGGCTGTAACGAGCGGACCAACGCACGAACGCGCCGGACGCACGAACGCGCCGACGAACGCGCGCGCACGGACGGCGGCCGCCGTCCGGCCGCTCAGTTCAGCAGGGCCCGGGCGGCGAACGCCTCGCCGCGCACCCGCTCCGCCGTGCCCTCGTCCACGACCTCCACCAGCCCCGCGTACTCCTCCAGCTCGGCGGCCCCGCCGAGGAAGTCCCCCCGACGCACCAGCAACTGCCCGCGCTCGTACCGCAGCCGGGCCGGATGCGACGGCACGGCAAGCGCCAGCTCCACGGCCCACAGGGCGACGTCCGACCGCTCGGGCCGGGCCGCGGCCCACGAGCGGATGTTGTTCAGGATCCGCATCACGACGTCCATCGGCTGCGCGGGCGTCAGCATCGACGGCTCCAGCGGCGCGCCCGTCGCACCGGTGACCAGCAGGTCGGCGTCCTCGCCGGTCAGCAGCCGTCCCCCGTCGAAGGGGTCGACGAGCACCTGCCGCCCGACGTCCTCGGGCGGTCCGAAGCCGGCGACGAAGTGTCCCGGCAGCGCCACGCCGTACACCGGCGCCCCGGCCCGCCGCGCCACCTCCACCCACACCACGGACAGCAGGATCGGCAGTCCGCGCCGCCGCGCCAGCACCCGGTCCAGCAGCGACGAGTCCAGCCGGTCGTAGTCCGCCGCGGAACCGCGGAACCCGCACCGCTCGCCGAGCAGCTCCCGCAGCGCCTCCGCCCACGCCGCCGGCCCGCCGGGCCGGAAGGGGACCTGCCCCGCCAGCCGGTCCAGCTCGATCTGACCGGCGTCCAGACCGTCCTCGCCCGCGGCCGGGTCCGCCGCCGCTCCGATCAGCAGGCACAGCAGCGCCAGATCGGGCCGCTCGGCCCGCGCCTCGGCCGCGAACCGCTCCCGCACCTGCGCCCACTCGAACCCGCTCACGACGCCCCCGGCGTCCGGCCGTGCGACGCCTCCCCGGCCGGCTCCCGGTAGTGGTGGTACGCGTGGTGGGCCGCGAAACCCATCCCGGCGTAGAGCGCCCGGGCCCCCGCGTTGCCCTCCTCCACCTGGAGCCAGGCCGCCGAGGCGCCCTCGTCCAGCGCCCTGGCGGCCAGTGCGGCCATCACCGTCGTCGCGAGCCCCCGGCGGCGGTGCGCCGGAGCCACCTCCACGGCGGCGAAGCCGGCCCAGCGCCCGTCCACGACGCACCGCCCGACGGCGGCCGGTGCTCCGCCCTCCGGCGCGGGCACCGACGCGAACCACACCGACGGTCCTTCCCCGCCCCCGGCTTCGCCCGAGGACGCCCCCGCCAGCACCCGCAGAGCCACCTCGCTCACCCCTTTGCGCCCGTACCGCGCCAGCCACGCCTCGTCGGCCTCCCGGGCCAGGACCACACCCCCGGCCTCCGCCCGGTCGGCGACCGGCGCCAGCGCCCCGATCCACAGCTCCGCGGTCACCTCACGCACCCACCCGCGCCGCTCCAGCTCCGCGCAGAGCAGCTCCTCGGTCCCCTCGGCGCCCGTCGCCGTCTGCACGTAGGCGGGCAGCCCGCGTGCGCCGTACCAGGCCCGTACGGCGTCCAGGGCGGCGTCGAGGGGCATGCCGGGGTCGCCGAGCGGCAGCACCGAGTTGGCCCGGCGGGTGAACCCGGCGGCCGCCCGCAGCTCCCACGCTCCGAGCCGTGCGCTCTCCACCGGCCGCCAGGCCCGCGCGGCGACGCCGGCCAGCTCGCGGTAGCCGGCGGCCGGCCCCCGACGGCGGGCCGGGGCGGCGGGCACGATCTTCCCCGCGACCATCGAAGACGCGTCAATACGGACGCTTTCCCCACTCTTCCGTGTGATCGCGAGCACACCGTCGTCCCATGATGTGAGAACCCCGACCGTGTCGGTGAATTTCGCGTCGGCGGCTCCAGCGTCGGTCAAGCACCGCACGGAGACGCGTTTTCCCACGTCAGCAGCGGTAATGCGGACCTCGAGACGTCCGGCGGCCGAGATTTCCACAGGTCGGTTCACCCCTCCTGTTCGGATCATGCCCAAGAACGGAGATACTAGGTGGCGGGCATCGACGACGCCGCGCTCCCGCGCGCCAGGCGGCGGAGCCTGAGGAGGCCCGCCAGCGCCCTATCGAGGAGGAACGACAGCGTGACCTACGTCATCGCGCAGCCTTGTGTCGACGTGAAGGACAAGGCGTGCATCGAAGAGTGCCCGGTCGACTGCATCTACGAGGGCCAGCGGTCCTTGTACATCCACCCGGACGAATGCGTCGACTGCGGCGCCTGTGAGCCGGTCTGCCCGGTCGAGGCGATCTTCTACGAGGACGACACTCCGGAGGAGTGGAAGGACTACTACAAGGCGAACGTCGAGTTCTTCGACGAGCTCGGCTCGCCCGGCGGCGCCAGCAAGCTGGGGCTGATCGAGCGCGACCACCCCTTCGTCGCCGCGCTGCCCCCGCAGGCCGAGTAAACCGCGGCGGGCCGCACCCTCCCCGGATCCCGGACGAGTTCGGACCGGGGGGACCCCATCGCCTCGGTCCCGTACGGCCTGATCAGGTCTGATCGCCGTACGGGGCCGAGGCGTTTGCCGTACGTACGAAAGTGAGTCAGTCACCGTGTCCTCCGCTCTCTCCGACCGCCTTCCCGCCTTCCCCTGGGACAAGCTGGAGCCGTACAAGAAGACGGCCGCGGCCCACCCGGACGGCATCGTCGACCTCTCGGTCGGCACCCCGGTCGACCCGGTCCCCGACCTGGTCCAGAAGGCCCTGATCGAGGCGGCTGACTCCCCGGGCTATCCGACGGTGTGGGGCACCCCGGCCCTGCGCGACGCGATCACCGGCTGGCTGGAGCGCCGCCTGGGCGCCCGCGCCGTCACCCACCGGCACGTCCTGCCGATCGTCGGCTCCAAGGAGCTCGTGGCCTGGCTGCCGACCCAGCTCGGCCTCGGCCCCGGCGACAAGGTGGCGTACCCGCGGCTGGCCTACCCGACGTACGAGGTGGGCGCGCGCCTGGCCCGCGCGCAGCACGAGGTCTACGACGACCCGACGGAGCTCGACCCCGCGAACCTCAGACTGCTCTGGCTCAACTCCCCGTCCAACCCCACCGGCCGGGTGCTGTCCAAGGCCGAGCTCACCCGTGTGGTGGCCTGGGCGCGGCAGCACGGGGTGCTGGTCTTCTCCGACGAGTGCTACCTGGAGCTGGGCTGGGAGGCCGACCCGGTCTCCGTCCTCCACCCGGACGTCAACGGCGGCTCGTACGAGGGCATCGTCTCGGTCCACTCGCTCTCCAAGCGGTCGAACCTGGCCGGGTACCGGGCGGCCTTCCTGGCGGGCGACCCGGCCGTCCTCGGCCCCCTTCTGGAGATCCGCAAGCACGGCGGCATGATGACCTCGGCGCCCACCCAGGCGGCCGTCGTGGCCGCTCTCGGCGACGACGCCCACGTCCGTGAGCAGCGCGGACGTTACGCCGCCCGGCGCGCCCTGCTGCGTGAGGCGCTGGTGTCGCACGGCTTCCGCATCGAGCACAGCGAGGCCAGCCTCTACCTCTGGGCCACCCGCGACGAGTCCTGCTGGAGCACGGTCGCCCATCTGGCGGACCGGGGCATCCTGGTGGCCCCGGGCGACTTCTACGGTGAGGCCGGCGAGAAGTTCGTCCGCGTGGCGCTGACGGCGAGCGACGAACGCGTGCGCGCGGCGGTGGAGCGCCTGTAGCGGCGCCCCGCGGCGCCCCCGCGGCCGTCGCCGCGCCGACGCGCCCGGCGGGCGCGCACAGCGCGACGGGGCCCGGGGAGCAGGCTCCCAGGACCCCGTCGTCGGCCCGCGCGGCCGAGCCCGAGTGCGGGCCCGGTGGCCGGCCTCGAGCGGCCGGACCGGCGGCGGCCGGTGTCAGCCGATCGGCAGGCTCTTCACCGGCAGGGTCTGCGCGCCGGGCAGCCCGCCCTTGGTGAGGGAGTCCGTCGGCAGTCCGCCCTTGGTGGCGGTCGACGCGGTGTCCCCGAGCAGGCCGCCGGCGGAGCCCGCCGCCTCACCGGCCGTCTTCTGCGCCACCGGCGCCGCCTTCTGCACGGTCTTGCCGCCGGCCTTGTCCGCGAGTCCGGTGACGTGGTGGGTCGCGCCGTCGAGCGTGCTGCCGACGTTCGCCGTGTCCAGGGCGCTCAGTCCGCCGAGGTTCGGGGTGGCGGGAAGAGCGGGGGCCGCGCTGGCGGAGCCGGCCGCACCGACTCCGGCGGCCGCTCCCGCAGCGACGAGCAGCGCGGCACGGGCGATCCGGCGGGTCAGGGGGAGAGACATGTTGCTCCTTCGACGGGAGTGAAACAAGGACTGTCCGGGCCCGGACGCAGTGACTACCGCTCGAGATCCACGAAGGTTGCGCACCGCCGACGTAAAGAGTTGGCAATGCGTCGCATTATCGGCTGCGTATAAAAACGGGCAAAAACCGCCCCGGGTGAAAGTGCGCCGCTCCTCGCACCCCTTTGTCCGCAAGGGATTCCGTACGCGCAGGGGTGACGGCGCGAAAACCTGAGCACCCCGCCGAACGGGGGGTGGCCACATGACCCGGCCGGGTGACGCCCCGTACTACTGAGCGGTGACGATCCGCACGTCGCCGCCGCCGGCCGCCGCCGCGGCTCCGGCGCCCTCCGCGCTGGTCGAACCGGTCGTCCGCCACCGCATGTCGGAGGTCCCCGAGACCCACTCCCGGCCCGCGTACGAGACCCGCTCGATACGCAGCGCCGAGGCGTTGGCCACCGCCCAGTGCGCCAGCTGCCAGCCGCGCTCGCCGGCGCTGCGCCCGTCGGCGGCGGTGTCCTTCGACACCGGGAGCATCACGGTCCGCTCCCCGCTCTCCACGGCCGGCACATCGGCGGACCGGGACGACGAAGAGGACGACGACGAGGACGACCTGGACGACGAGGCGCCCTTCCCGTCCGTCCGCAGACGCTCGGCCCGCCCGAAGTCCCGTCGCAGCGCGGCCCGGACCGCCGCCGGCCCGGTGGTCGCCGGCGTGGCCGTCGCCGTGCCGGCGACCGAGCGGCCGTCGCAGGTCAGCGTCGCCTGCGAGGCCCCGGTGAGCGCGGCGGCCAGCAGCACGGCGTCCCCCTCGTGCTTGGCGTACGCCTCCGGGTAGCCGCTGCGCTGCACCCGCTGGGCGGCGACGGTGAGCGGCAGCTCGGTGTAGTCCCGCACCTTCTCCAGGTGCCGGTAGAAGATGTCCGCCGCATAGGCGGGGTCGGTGACCTGCTTCTCGGTGCCCCAGCCCTGCGAGGGCCGCTGCTGGAACAGGCCGAGCGAATCCCGGTCGCCGTGAGCGAGGTTGCGCAGCGCGGACTCCTGGATGGCGGTCGCGAGCGCGATGGCCACGGCCCGCTCGGGCAGGGCGCGGTCGGTGCCGACCGCGGCGATCGTGGCGGCGTTCACCGCCTGCTCCGGCGTGAACTCGTACGCCGCCGTCCCGTCCGCGGAAACGACTCTGCAGCCCGGGTCGCCGGTGCCGCCGGCGACGTACTGCACCACGACGTAACCCGCGACGGCGGACAGGACCACGCAGGCCGCCCCGAAACGGAACAGGCGGCCGCGACGCTTGGAGGAGGGTGACTGCTTCGGCACGCGTCCAAGGTACTGGAGAGTAGTGAAAAGGAGGAGGCGGATGTGCAGAGGTGGGGAAGAGCAGGGCGGCGGACCGGCGCGTTAGGGTCGACGGCATGGCCGACACCCCTCTTGACCTCACTCTGGACGCCGCCGCGCTGACCGCGAGGCTCGTCGACTTCCGTTCGGAGAGCGGCGCCGAGAAGCCGCTCGCGGACGCGATCGAGATCGCCCTGCGCGCGCTGCCGCACCTGACGGTGGACCGGCTCGGCAACAACGTCGTCGCCCGCACGCACCTCGGTCACGCGCAGCGCGTGGTCCTCGCGGGCCACATCGACACGGTGCCGATCGCCGACAACGTGCCGTCACGGCTGGACGAGGACGGGGTGCTCTGGGGTTGCGGGACCTGCGACATGAAGTCGGGGGTGGCGGTCCAGTTGCGCATCGCGGCGACGGTCCCGGCCCCCAACCGCGACCTGACGTTCGTCTTCTACGACAACGAGGAGGTCGCCGCCGAGCTGAACGGCCTCAAGCACGTCGCCGAGGCCCGCCCGGACTGGCTGGCCGGCGACTTCGCCGTGCTGCTCGAACCCTCAGACGGCCAGGTCGAGGGCGGCTGCCAGGGCACCCTGCGGGTGCTGCTGAGGACACAGGGCGAACGGGCCCACTCGGCGCGTGGCTGGATGGGCTCCAACGCGATCCACGCGGCCGCCCCGATCCTGGCCCGACTGGCCGCCTACGAACCGCGCCGGCCCGTCATCGACGGACTGGAGTACCGCGAGGGCCTCAACGCGGTCGGCGTCACGGGCGGGGTGGCCGGCAACGTGATCCCCGACGAGTGCGTCGTCACCGTCAACTTCCGCTACGCGCCAGACCGCAGCGAGGACGAGGCGATCGCCCACGTCCGCGAGGTCTTCGCCGACTGCGGGGTGGCGGAGTTCACCGTCGACGACCACAGCGCCGCCGCGCTGCCCGGCCTCTCCCACCCGGCCGCCGCGGCCTTCATCGAGGCCGTGGGCGGCACCCCGCTGCCCAAGTACGGCTGGACGGACGTGAGCCGCTTCTCCTCCCTCGGCGTGCCCGCCGTCAACTACGGCCCGGGCAACCCGCACTTGGCGCACAAGCGGGACGAACGCGTCGACACGGCCAAGATCCTGGCGGGCGAGGAGCGGCTGCGGGCCTGGCTGACGGCCTGAGGGCGGGTCCGGCGCGTCGCCGCTGCACGGCGGACACGCCGACGTCCCGCGTCCGTAACCCGCGTGGATCTACGCTGAGGTGGAACGGACGCAAGCGGAGGGAGCTCACCATGGCTACAGGGAACCCCGAGGGCAGGAAGCAGCCACCGGACGAACAGCGCCTGGGACCGGTCCTCCGCAGGCGGGACCAGGTGCAGGCGAGCACGACGGACCAGCGGCTGCTGGACGAACGGGCCCCCTCGGACTGGGTGCACACCGACCCGTGGCGGGTCCTGCGCATCCAGTCGGAGTTCATCGAGGGCTTCGGCACCCTCGCCGAACTCCCCCCGGCGATCAGCGTGTTCGGGTCCGCCCGGACGCCGGTGGGGTCGCCGGAGTACGAGTTCGGAGTACGGCTGGGCGGCGCCCTCGTCGACGCCGGGTGGGCCGTGATCACGGGCGGCGGTCCGGGCGCGATGGAGGCGGCCAACAAGGGCGCGAGCGAGGCGGGCGGCATCTCCGTGGGCCTCGGCATCGAGCTGCCCTTCGAGCAGGGGCTCAACCCGTACGTCGACATCGGCCTGAACTTCCGTTACTTCTTCGTGCGGAAGATGATGTTCGTGAAGTACGCGCAGGGCTTCGTGGTCCTGCCCGGCGGACTCGGCACGCTGGACGAGCTCTTCGAAGCCCTCACCCTCGTCCAGACCCAGAAGGTCACCCGCTTCCCGATCGTCCTGTTCGGCACGGAGTACTGGGGTGGGCTGATCGACTGGCTGACGAACACCCTGGTCGCCCAGGGCAAGGCCGCCGAGAAGGACCTGCTCCTCTTCCACGTCACGGACGACGTCGAGGAGGCGGTGGCCCTGGTGTCGAAGGAAGCGGGCCGCTGACGTCCAGCCCGTCCGGGGGCACGGCTCCCGGACGGGGAACTCCCGGACGGGGGACGGCCGCCGGACGGGAGGGCGGCGCGGAGGGCTACGCGAGCCCCCGCCGCGCCACCGCCGGCGCCCGATGCCCTGCGATGGCGGCGACCATGTCCAGCACCTGCCGCGTCTCCGCCACCTCGTGCACCCGGTACACCTGCGCCCCCAGCCACGCCGACACCGCCGTCGTCGCCAGGGTGCCCACCACCCGCTCCTTCACCGGCCGGTCCAGCGTCTCCCCGACGAAGTCCTTGTTGGACAGGGAGACCAGCACCGGCCAGCCCGTCTCCACCATCTCGCCGAGCCGCCGGGTCGCCTCCAGGCTGTGCCGGGTGTTCTTCCCGAAGTCGTGCCCGGGATCGATCATGATCGACTCCCGCGGCACCCCCAGCCCCGCGGCCCGCTCCGCCAGCCCCAGCGTCACCCGCAGGATGTCGGCCATCACGTCGTCGTAGGTCACCCGGTGCGGACGCGTCCGCGGCTGCGCACCGCCCGCGTGCGTGCACACCAGCCCCGCCCCGTACCGGGCCGCGACCTCCGCCAGCCCCGGATCCACGCCGCCCCACGCGTCGTTCAGGACGTCGGCGCCGGCCTCGCAGACCGCCTCGCCGACCTCGGCCCGCCAGGTGTCCACGCTGATCACCACGTCCGGGAAGCGCCGCCGCACCTCGGCCACGAAGCCGACGGTCCGCCGGACCTCCTCCCGCGCCGTCACCTCTTCACCCGGGCCGGCCTTCACCCCGCCGACGTCGATGATGGCCGCGCCCTCCGACACCGCCTGCTCCACGCGAGCGAGGGCCGGCTCGTCGAGGAACGTCGCACCCTGGTCGTAGAAGGAGTCCGGGGTCCGGTTCACGATCGCCATGATCACCGGCTCGTGCGCGCCGAATTCACGCCTGCCCAGCCTGAGCATCCCCTGTGACCTCTCCTCGAACGTCCTGCACAACCACCGCCTGCGACCCTAGCCGCCGGACCCGCATGGCACGATCGGACCCGCACACATCCACACCGAGCACACCGAGCGTGGGGGCCCACCGATGGTTATGTTCTTGTTCCTGGTCATCGCGCTCGCCGTGGTGGTCGCCGCGGTGACCCTCGCCGTGCTGGGCGGCGGAGAGGGCACCGGCCCGCTGCCGGAGGTCGCCCCCGAGCGGCTGCACGACCCGCTGCCCCCGGACCGCCCGCTCGACCGGTCCGACGTCGACCGCCTGCGCTTCCCCCTCGCCGCCCGCGGCTACCGCATGACGGACGTGGACGACGCCCTCAACCGCCTCGCCGCCGAGCTCGCCGAGCGGGACGCCCGCATCGCCGACCTCGAGTCCGCGCTGGCCGGCGCGCAGGCCCGCCCGGCCGCGACCCGCGTGTCGATGGAGAAGCAGGGCCCGGAGGACCAGAGGTGAGCGACGGCGGCGCCCTCGCGGGCGCGGACGGGGCGCTGCGCTGCCCCTGGGCGCTGTCCACGCCCGACTACGTGACCTACCACGACGAGGAGTGGGGCCGCCCCGTCCACGGCGACGACGCGCTGTTCGAACGCCTCAGCCTGGAGGCCTTCCAGTCCGGCCTGTCCTGGATCACGATCCTGCGCCGCCGCCCGGGCTTCCGCACCGCCTTCGCCGATTTCAAGATCGCCTCGGTCGCCGTCTTCACCGACGAGGACCGCGCCCGTCTCCTCGCCGACCCCGGCATCATCCGCAACCGCGCGAAGATCGACGCCACGGTCGCCAACGCGCGCGTGCTCGCCGGCTGGGCGCCCGGCGACCTGGACGAGCTGATCTGGTCCCACGCCCCGGACCGGGCCGGCCGCCCGGTCCCGAAGACCCTCGCGGACGTGCCCGCGGTCACCGACGAGTCGACGGCCCTGTCCAAGGCCCTCAAGAAGCGCGGCCTGCGGTTCGTCGGGCCCACGACGGCGTACGCGCTGATGCAGGCGTGCGGCCTGGTGGACGACCACCTGGAGGACTGCGTCAGCAGGGTCGGCTGAGGCAGCCCGCGGCGTCGCCCCCGGGGTTCACCGGCCCAGGTACTTCGGCGTTCCCTTCTCGACGAACGCCCGCACCGCGATCGCGTGGTCCTCGGACGCCCCCGCCCGGGTCTGCAGTTCGTCCTCCTTGTCCAGCGTCTCGGACAGCGAGTGCGCGAACCCGTACGCCATCGCCTCCTTGAGCGCCGCGTACGCCACCGTCGGTCCCTCGGCCAGCATCCGCGCCAGCTGCTCGGCCGCGGTCTGCAGCGAGGCCGCCGGAACGACCCGGTTGGCGATGCCCAGCTCGTACGCCTCCTTGGCCGTGATGCTGCGCGGGAAGAGCAGCAGGTCGGCGGCCCGGCCCGGCCCGATGACCCGGGGCAGGGTCCACGACACGCCGGAGTCGGCGGTCAGCGCCACCCCGGCGAACGAGGTGTTGAAGGACGCCGTGTCGGCCACGATGCGGTAGTCCGCGGCCAGCGCGAACCCGAGGCCCGCGCCGGCGGCGACCCCGTTCACGGCGGCGACCACGGGCTTCGGGGCCTCCGTCAGGGCCCGCACGATCGGGTTGTAGTGCTCCCTGACCGTGCTCATGACCTCCCCCGAGCCCGCGGCCAGCAGCCCGATGTGCTCCTTCAGGTCCTGCCCCACGCAGAACGCCCGCTCGCCGGCGGCGGTCAGCAGGACGGCCCGCACGGCGTCGTCGGCCGCCGCGGACCGGACCGCGTCCCGGAGGGCGACCTTCGCCGCCACGTTCAGCGCGTTCATCGCCTCGGGGCGGTTGAGCGTGATCGTCGCGAGCCCGTCGCTCACCTCGTAGAGCACGGTGTCGGCCATGGCGTTTCCCCTCCGCGTCGCGGCTTCGACGCATTACTCGTCAGTACGTCCGGTGTACGAGGACAGCATGGCGGAGATCACCGTCCGCCGACCGGACGCGACGTGTGACCTGCGTCAAAGAAATCGGGACGATTTCCGGTGCGCGGAAGTCCGTGCGGTGGCGCAGTATCGCAGTCACATCGCCGAATTGAGTGGTTTTGCTCGCGCGCGTTGCCCAAGCGATGCCGACTGATGTTGGTCATCGGGTCCTGAGATGCGGGATAATGGCTGGGAAGCAATGTGTTCGATGCCGGTGTCGCGTGTCCCACGCTGGATCGCGGCTGCCCTCCACGGGCCGTCGGCTTTGGCGATGAGCTGGTTTCAGGAAGGGGAACGAGCATGGCGGCCATGAAGCCGCGAACGGGTGATGGCCCGCTCGAGGTGACCAAGGAGGGGCGGGGCATCGTCATGCGCGTTCCGCTCGAAGGCGGCGGGCGGCTCGTCGTCGAGCTGACCCCTGACGAGGCCGACGCGCTCGGCGACGCCCTGAAGAAGGTCGTCGGCTGACGCGCAAGCGACCCAATTCTCTTCGACCGCTCCGGCGTCCCTTCTGGGCGCCGGAGCAGTCGTCTCTCCACGCCTTTCGAGGTCCCCGTCAGCCGTTCGGGCGCGGTCCGCGGACCGTCGCCGCGGCCGGCGTCGTCAGCGCTTGACCGCGCACAGCAGTCCGTCGCCGACCGGCAGCAGCGAGGGCACGAGCTCCTGGCTCTCCCGCACCGCCCGCAGCAGCTCCCGGATGCGTATGACCTCGGTCGGCTGCGGTCCCGAATCGACCGTGCGCCCGTTGGCGAACACGCCCTCGAAGGCCACCAGGCCGCCCGGGCGGAGCAGGCGCAACGATTCAGCGAGGTACTCCTGCAGCTCCAGACGGTCGCCGTCGCAGAAGACGAGGTCGTAGCCCGCGTCCGCGAGGCGGGGCAGCACGTCGAGCGCGCGGCCCGGGATGAAGCGGGCCCGGTTGCTGGCGAAGCCGCAGGCCCGGAAGGCCGTCCGGGCGAACTGCTGGTGCTCCGGCTCGGGGTCGACGGTCGTCAGGACGCCGTCCGGGCGCATCCCGTACAGCAGGTGGATCCCGGAGACGCCGGTGCCGGTGCCGATCTCGGCGACCGCCTTCGCGTCCACGGCGGCGGCGAGCATCCGCAGCGCGGCGCCCGTGCTGGGCGACACCGAGCGCAGCCCTGCCTCACGGGCCCGGTCGCGGGCCCAGCGCAGCGCTTCGTCCTCGGCGGCATAGGCGTCGGCGAACGCCCAGCTTGCCTGCCGGTTGCCGGTAATGACCCTCTCCTGTCCCCGTGGTTGCCTCGGCGTGACTGTATCCGTTGCCGCCGGGAACCCGCAGATGGGACCGGACGTTTGAAGGGGTGGGAACGACGACGGGGGGACACAGTTGGATCACGATGAGGGACCGGGCGCCGACCAGGCGCTGATGCAGCCGTACGAGCCCGGTCAGCGCACATCAATCTCTCGTAAAACCGCTTATCCGGAGCTAACGGGCGAGGTGGCTATGGTAGGGGCTCCACTGGACACCACCAGAGCCGACAGGGGAGGTGCGGCCGCGCCTGTGGATCGGGGAGGAGTGCTGCGGCGCTTTCTCGGGTCGGCGGGCAGGCCGAAATCCGTGAACGACACCGCTGCTGACCACAGCCACGCCGGCGCCGCCGCCGGACAAGCCCAGACCGCGACCTTCACCACCGACGCGGACGGGCAGGCGTGGACTCCGCCCACGTGGGAGGAGATCGTCAGCATGCACAGCGGCCGGGTCTACCGGCTCGCCTACCGGCTGACCGGCAACCAGCACGACGCCGAGGATCTCACCCAGGAAGTCTTCGTCCGCGTCTTCCGCTCCCTGTCGACGTACACGCCGGGCACCTTCGAGGGCTGGCTGCACCGCATCACGACCAACCTCTTCCTCGACATGGTCCGCCGCAAGCAGCGCATCCGTTTCGACGCGCTGGGCGACGACGCGGCCGAGCGGCTGCCCAGCAAGGAGCCCACCCCTCAACAGCTCTTCAACGACGCCCACTTCGACGCGGACGTCCAGCAGGCCCTCGACACCCTCGCGCCCGAGTTCCGCGCCGCCGTCGTGCTCTGCGACATCGAGGGCCTGTCCTACGAGGAGATCGCCGCGACCCTGGGCGTCAAGCTGGGCACCGTCCGCTCGCGCATCCACCGCGGCCGTTCCCAGCTGCGCAAGGCCCTCGCGCACCGCTCGCCGGAGGCGCGCGCCGGACGCCGTCCGCTCGTGGCGCGCGTGCCCGCTCTGGGAGGAGGGGGCGCTACCGCGTGAGTGGATCCCGACACGACGCAGCCGAGAGGCTCCTCGCGGAGCAGCATCTCGGAGACCGGCTCTCGGCCCTGGTGGACGGCGAGCTCGGTCATGACACCCGTGAGCGCGTGCTGGCGCACGTGGCGACCTGTTCCAAGTGCAAGTCGGAGGTCGACGCGCAGCGCCGGCTGAAGAACGTCTTCGCGGAAGTCGCGCCGCCCACCCCCTCCGAGAGCTTTCTGGCCCGTCTGCAGGGGCTCCCCGGGGGAGGCGATCCGGACTCCGGCGGCACGCCGCCCGGCGGCGGCTTCGCCGACGGGGTCTTCGGAGTGAGAGGGACGCGCCGGGACGAGCCGTTCGAGTTCGGCTACGTACCGGCCCGCGACCACGGCTCCGTGCTCTCCCCGGCGTCGGACCGGGGCTTCCGCATCCACCCGCTGGGCCGTGGCGAACGCCATGACTCCGAGCGCTCCCGCGGCATGCGGTTCGCCTTCGTCGCCGCCGGCGCGGTGTCGCTCGCCGCGATCGCCCTCGGCGGCATGACCACCGTCGCCCCGGTCGACACGAACGCGGACGGCCGTGCCGGAGCGGGCTCCGGAAGCAATGTGACCCCGGCCCGCACTCCGGGCACGGGCTCCTCGGCGGCTTCGGAGAACCAGCGTCGCCGCAGCGCGGGCCCCCTGCTCTCCCAGGGCGGTCAGCTCGGCGACGCCCCGGCGGCCCCGACCGGCGCCTCCGCTCCGCTGCTGCCCGGCATTCCGGCTCCGGCCGGCGGCCGCTCCGACCAGGTCCTGCACCGGCTCACCACCCCCATGGTGGCCGGGGCCGCGGCGATGTCCCCGCTGATACGTCCGCTCGGCACGACCCCGCCGATCTCGCTGACCGCCTGGAGCCCCGCACCTGCGGTCACCGGTATCGGTCTGTTCGCCGCACCCAGCCCCGACACCTCCTCCGCTCCCTCCCCCTCGCCCTTCCTGCGCGACGCTCGCTGAGCAGGGCCCGCGCCACTGTGCCGTGAACCTGGTTGAATCCAGGGACGACCGCGTCCGGTCAGGCAGCCGGACGCGAAGGCGGAGTGCGCGGGTGGGGAGAGCATGGACGAGGGGAAGCCCACGAAGGCGAAGTGGTGGAGCCGGCCTCGACCACAGGAAGCCACGGGAGACCGGCGCACCGCGGACGACTCCGACGGCGCGCCCGTGACTTCGTCGCCCACCCCGGACGGCGATTTCGAACTGGCCCGCCCCGTCGCCCCGGTGGCCCCCGCCCCCGACGAAGCCGCCCCGCCCCATGCGACCGATCCCGCCGACGCGTCACCCGCCGCGCCGGACGGGGACACCTCCGCCGACGCGCCCGGCGCCGCCCACGAGGTCGTCGCTGGGGTGGGCTCGTCGGGGACGGGTGCCGGTCCGGCCGACGTGGTTCCCGGCGAGGCGGCCGTGGCCGACGCCGGGCCGCGCGCGGACGCCCTGGCCGACGGGGCCTCCGGTGCGCCCGGCGCGGGCGGCATCGTCCACGAGGACGCCGGCGCCTTCGACGAGGCGCCTGGCGGGGCGGGCTCGCCGGAGACCGCTGCCGTGCGCGGCGTCATCGCTCCCGTGGCGCCGGAGCCGGTTGCCGTCGAGCGTCCCAAGCCGTTGCACGACCCCGACCCGTACAGCACCCCGCCGTACGGCGAACCGGGCCCCTGGGCACCGGCGCCCCCCGTCCAGCACCCGGCCGTCGCGACCGTCCCGCCGTCGGCCCCGTCGGCCCCGTCGGCCCCGTCGGCCCCGTCGGCCCCGGCGGCCGCGCATCAGGCCGCTCCGCCGTCGGCCGGTCCGGGGCAAGCCGCTCCGCCGTCGGCCGTTCCGGCGCAGGCCGGTACGGGGCCGTGTCCGTCGGCCGCGGATGCGGCAGCGGCGGCCGCTCCCGGCGCCGGGTCCGCGTCGGACTCCGGTCACAGCGCGGGGCCCGCGGCCCCCGGCGACCTCGGGTATCCCCCCGCCTCCGCGGACGGAGCCGGGTCGGCCCCGTCCGACCGGTCCGACGCGACCGCGGAGGACGCCGCCCCCGACCCCTGGCGGCGCTACGACCCGTGGGCCGCCGCGTCGTCGCGCGGGACGCGTGTGCCCGGCGGGCCGTGGCAGCACAGCGAGGCCGGGGCCCTGGCCGCGGGGGAGCGGCGGCGGTGGGTGCGCAGCCAGCTGGTGGGCGGCGCCCTCGCCGTCGCGTTGGTGTCCGGCGTGCTCGGCGGAGCCGTGGGCGTGTATCTCGAGCGCAACGGCGGACTGGACCCGGTCCGGCTGCCGCAGGCGTCCGCCGAGCCCGCCGGGCGGTCCGCGGACAGCGTGGCCGGGATCGCCGCCCGCGCCCTGCCCAGCGTCGTCACCCTGCACGTCAGCGGCAGCGAGGAAGGCGGCACCGGCACCGGCTTCGTGCTCGACTCGCTCGGCTACATCCTCACCAACAACCACGTCGTCGAGCCGGCCGGGAGCGACGGCGGGATAACCGTCGTCTTCAACGGCGGCCAGACCGCCAAGGCCGAGGTCGTCGGCCGGGACACCGGATACGACCTCGCCGTGGTGCGGGTGACCGGGGTGAAGGGGCTGAAGCCCCTGTACCTCGGCAACTCCGACAACGTGCGGGTCGGCGATCCGGTCGTCGCCATCGGCGCCCCCTTCGACCTCGAGGGCACCGTCACCTCCGGCATCATCAGCGCCAAGGAACGGCCCATCACGTCCGGCGGCGACGGCAGGGACGCCGGCGACGTGTCGTACGTCGACGCCCTGCAGACCGACGCGCCGATCAACCCCGGCAACTCGGGCGGGCCGCTCCTCGACGCGCAGGGCCACGTCATCGGCATCAACTCCGCGATCCGCTCCGCCGCCGACGGCGTCGGCGCCGGCAACGCGCAGTCCGGTTCGATCGGCCTCGGCTTCGCCATCCCGATCAACCAGGGAAAGCGGGTCGCCGAGGAGCTGATCAACAACGGCAGGGCGACCCACCCGATCATCGGCATCAGCCTCGACCTGCAGTACGCGGGCGACGGCGCCCGGATCAGCGCGAAGGCCGGTGACGGAGGCTCCGCGGTCACCGCCGGCGGCCCCGGCGCCAAGGCCGGCCTGCGGGCCGGTGACGTCGTCACCGAGGTCGACGGGCAACGCGTCCACTCCGGCCAGGAGCTGATCGCCAGGACCCGCGCCCACCGCCCCGGCGACCGTCTGCGGCTGACGGTCCTGCGCGACGGCGCCGAGCGCACCGTCACGCTGGTCCTCGGCTCGTCCGGAGGCGGCTGACGCGCCGCTTCCGGCCCGCGTACGGCGACGCGGCCGGCGTTTGACGGAAACGTCACAGGCGGGGTCGCGAAAGTGGTCCGACATGGCAAACATCGCGGAAAACCGGCCGCGTACATGCACGCCGAGGCTCCGGGACAGTACCGGTTCGACTGGTGTGACAGGTACCGTGGACCCGCCCGGACCACGGAAGACCCGAACTGACCACTGAGGGCCCGAGGACCGAGGACCGCGGACATCGCAAGGAGCTTCAGGTGTTCAATGACATAGGACCGCTCGAGCTGGTGACGATCATCGTCCTGGCCGTGCTCGTCTTCGGTCCGGACAAGCTCCCGAAGGTCATCCAGGACGTGATGCGCACCGTCCGGAAGATCCGCGAGTTCTCCGAGAGCGCCAAGGCGGACATCCGCAGCGAGCTGGGGCCGGAGTTCAAGGACTTCGAGTTCGAGGACCTCAACCCCAAGACGTTCATCCGCAAGCAGCTGGACAACGACGAGCTGGGGCTGAAGGAGATCCGCAACGGCTTCGACCTGAAGAAGGAGATGGCCGAGGTCACGGACGCGGTCCACAGCCGTGACACGGACGCCGCCGGATCGGGGTCGTCCTCGCCGTCCTCCTCCACGTCCGGGGGCGGTCGCGTCGACATGACCAAGAAGCCCGAGGAGCCGGGCGGCGACGACCGCCCGCCCTTCGACGCGGACGCCACCTGAGCCACGCGAGCCCCCCGGTGTGAGGGGGCGCACGCCGCACGCGCCGGGTGGATTCCCGGCAGCCGGGGGCGGGGTGGCTATGCTGCCTGGTTGTTGTGCGGAGCGGACGAGTACGCCCGAAGGGGGGCGGGCCGGTCGTTCCGTGGAGAACGAGGAGGCGTCCGGGCAGATGGAGACGACGAGTCGGGCAGTCGCGCAGACGCCGGCCGCGGAGGGCGGACCACAGGTCCCCTCCGTCCGGCGTACGGTCGACGGCTATCTGGAGGCGCCCTTTCCCTGGTACGGCCTCGACGAGGCCTTCACGGGGCCGCGCTGGCTGATGCAGGTGGGCACGGCGGCCGACGGGGCCGTCGAGCACGGTTCCGTCGGGCACGGCGACGAGCCCTCCGTGCGGCACGAGACGGCCGGCGAGGACCGCGGGAAGTTCGCGGTCGTCGTGACCGTCGCCGCGAATCCGGTCCGGCGCAGCCCGGACGGCACCGGTGTGCTCGAGGCCACCTCCGTGTCCTCGGCGGCCTGGCTGGCGGGCGTGGGCCTGCTGTCGTTCACCTGGCCCGGCCAGATGGACCACAGCCTGCGCGACGACTGGCTGGACCAGCAGACCGAGACGGCGTGGGTCCTCGCGGACGACCTCTCGGGGCCGGACTGGTCGACGCTCTCCCTGCCGGTCGACGGCGTGCCGACCCCGTTCCACTACCGCGAGTCAGAGTTCGGCTGGGTGCTGGCCGGTTCCACCGAGAGCGGGGTGCATCTGGGGGCGTACGGACGCGGCATGAGCGCGTACGGCCTCGGCTTCTCCGCCGTCAAGGACATCGCCGAGTACGCCTAGACACCGGCGCGTACGCCCGGACACGGCGAAAGGGTGCCCCCCGAGCGGAGGGCACCCTCATGGACGCGATGCCCCTGAGCGCACGGCTCACGGGCGGGCGGACGCCGCGGTGCGGACCCGCCCTAGAACTTGTTCCTCGGGGTGATCCCCAGCGACAGTCCCGACAGACCGCGCTGCCTGCCGCCGAGCTTGCCCGCGATGGCCCGCAGCGCGGAACCCGCCGGAGACCCGGGGTCGGTCAGGACGACCGGCTTGCCCTCGTCGCCGCCCTCGCGCAGCCGGACGTCGATCGGGATGGAGCCGAGCACCGGGACGGTGGCGCCGGTCGTGCGGGTCAGCCCCTCGGCCACCGACTGTCCGCCGCCCGTGCCGAAGACGTCGACCATCTCCCCGCAGTGCGGGCAGGGCAGGCCGGACATGTTCTCGACCACGCCGACGATCTTCTGGTGGGTCTGCACCGCGATGGACCCGGCCCGCTCGGCGACCTCGGCCGCCGCCTGCTGCGGGGTCGTGACGACCAGGATCTCGGCGTTGGGGACCAGCTGGGCGACCGAGATCGCGATGTCGCCGGTACCCGGCGGAAGGTCGAGCAGCAGCACGTCCAGGTCGCCCCAGTAGACGTCCGCGAGGAACTGCTGAAGCGCGCGGTGCAGCATCGGTCCGCGCCAGACGACCGGGGCGTTGCCCGGGGTGAACATGCCGATGGAGATGACCTTCACGCCGTTCGCGGACGGCGGCATGATCATGTTCTCGACCTGGGTGGGACGGCCGTCCGCGCCCAGCATGCGCGGCACGCTGTGGCCGTAGATGTCGGCGTCGACGACGCCCACCTTCAGGCCGTCGGCCGCCATCGCCGCCGCGAGGTTCACCGTCACCGACGACTTGCCGACGCCGCCCTTGCCGGACGCCACCGCGTACACGCGGGTCAGCGAGCCCGGCTTGGCGAAGGGGACCTCGCGCTCGGTCTGGCCGCCGCGCAGGGCGTTCGCCAGCTCCTTGCGCTGCTCGTCGCTCATCACGTCGAGGGTGACGTCGACGCGGGTGACGCCCTCCACCGCCGAGACCGCGTCCGTGACACGTTGCGTGATCGTCTCGCGCATCGGACAGCCGGAGACCGTCAGGTACACGGTGACCGCGACCGCCCCGTCCGCACCGATCTCCACCGACTTCACCATCCCGAGCTCGGTGATGGGCCGGTTGATCTCGGGGTCGTTCACCGTCGCCAGTGCCTCGCGCACCGCGTCTTCGCTAGCCATAAGCACGATGGTACGGCGAGGCGAGGTGGCCCCGGTAAGCCCGTCACCGGTCGTCTACGTCACGTCCCCGCGGCCGTTCTGCCGGGAATACGGCGTGTTCGTGACGCCCGTCCCGCCGTTCCTCCAGCTCCTTGACCATGTCCTGGAGCTCGGAGCGGATCCAGTCCCGGGTGGCGACCTCGCCGAGACCGATGCGCAGGGCGGCGATCTCGCGGGTCAGGTACTCGGTGTCGGCGATGGACCGCTCGTTCTGCTTGCGGTCCTGCTCCAGGTTGACCCGGTCACGGTCGTCCTGCCGGTTCTGCGCGAGCAGGATCAGCGGGGCCGCGTAGGAGGCCTGGAGCGACAGCATCAGGGTCAGGAAGATGAACGGGTAGTTGTCGAAGCGCAGGTCGCGCGGCGCGAAGATGTTCCACAGGACCCACACGATGATGACGATCGTCATCCAGACGATGAACCGCCCGGTGCCCAGGAAGCGCGCGATGCGCTCCGACAGCCGCCCGAAGGCCTCCGGGTCCCACTCGGGCAGGATCCGGTGCCGGGGCGGCCGCGGCTGGTCCAGCCGCGGCCGGTGGCGGCTGGACGCCGTGGCGCCGGCCGGGGTGCGCTCGGCGCGTCCGCCGCTCTCGCGCTCAGGAGTCATGCGGACCCACCTCCTCGGCCGTCGCGCTCTCGTCGAGGTGGAACTCCGTCTCCCGCCAGTCCTCGGGCAGCAGGTGGTCCAGGACGTCGTCCACCGTCACCGCGCCCAGCAGCGAGCCCGCGTCGTCGACGACGGGGGCCGCGACCATGTCGTACGTCGCGAAGAACCCGGCGACGACCGGCAGCGCCGCGTCCGGCGCCAGCGCCTGCAGATCGTCATCGAGGATCGAGCTGACCAGGGTGTACGGAGGGTCGCGCAGCAGCCGCTGGAAGTGGACCGTGCCGAGGTACTTGCCGGTCGGCGTCTCGTCGGGCGGGCGGCAGACGTAGACCTGCGCGGCCAGCGCGGGGGAGAGGTCGCGGTTGCGCACGCGCGCGAGGGCGTCCGCGACGGTGGCGTCCGGCCGCAGGACGATGGGCTCGGTGGTCATCAGCCCGCCCGCGGTGTGCTCCTCGTAGGCCATCAGACGCCGCATGTCGGCCGCGTCCGCCGGCTCCATCAGACTCAGCAGCCGCTCCTGGTCCCGCTCCGGGAGCTCGGACAGCAGGTCGGCCGCGTCGTCGGGATCCATGGCCTCCAGGACGTCCGCGGCGCGCTCCTCCTTCAGCTTGCCGAGGATCTCGATCTGGTCGTCCTCCGGGAGCTCCTCGAGGACGTCTGCGAGGCGGTCGTCGTCGAGGGCCGCGGCCACCTCCGCGCGCCGCTTCGGCGACAGGTGGTGCAGGACGTTGGCGAGGTCGGCGGGGCGAAGCTGCTCGAAGGTGGCCAGCAGGCTCTCCGCGCCCTGCCCGTGCTCCTCCAGCGAGAACCCGGTGACCGCCGACCATTCCACGGTCAGCGTCTCGCCCTTCGCCCGCCGGAAGGCGCTCGCCTTCTTGCCCTTGCGGACGAAGACCCGGTCGATCTCCCAGTCCCGGCGGGCCGGCAGCTGCTGCACCGACACGTCGAGGACGCTGACCTCCTCGCCGGTCTCGACGAGCGTCACACGCCGGTCGAGCAACTCCCCGAAGGCCAGCCGCTCGGTCGGCCGCTGCTCGAAGCGCCGGACGTTGAGCACGCCGGTGGTGATGACCTGTCCGGACTCGATGCCGGTGACCCGGGTCATGGGCAGGAAGATGCGCCGCCGTGTGGACAGTTCGACGACCAGTCCGAGCACCCGGGGCGGCCGCCGGCCCACGCGCAGCACGACGACGAGGTCACGCACCCGGCCCACCTGGTCGCCGTTCGGATCGAAGACGGGGATGCCGGAGAGGTGCGAGACGAAGATCCGCGGGGCGCCCGCTGCCATCACCGCACCTCCTTCTCTGCAGACTGCTTCACGGGCCTCTCCACGGTTGTCTCCACGGAGCGGCCCCTCGCGTGGTCACGGGTGAGGCACTTCTCCCGAATGCCCGCTCGTGCGGGCTTCAGGCTAGCCCGTCCCGATCGGATACGCCCTGGTGGGCGGTCCGGACGGACTGGCTCCGCCGGTGCTCCGCGACCCCGGTACGCTGCCGTACGCCGCTCGGCACACCCCCGCGGAAAGGCGACTCCCCCTGTGACTGCGATGCCCCAGAACCGTGCGCGCCGGGTCCCGCTGGTGAGCGCGCTGTGCGCGCTGGTCGTGGGTCTGGGACTGACGGGATGCAGTGAGGATCCGGACGCGGGCACGAACGGGGTGGGCAGACTCCCCGCCCAGGAGATCCAGGCGAGGACGAAGACGGCCGCGGGCTCGGTCGACGCGGTGCGCCTGTCGGGGAACGTGGTCACCAGCGGGCGCACGTACAAGCTCGACATGCGCCTGAAGGCCGACGGCGCAACCGGCTCGGTCACCGCCGAGGGGGCCACCTTCCACCTGCTGCGGGTCGGCGAGCAGCTGTTCCTGAAGGCCGACGCGGCGTTCTGGAAGCACGAGGACGCCGCGTCCGACGACGGCAAGGGCGCCGCCGCCGGGGAGAAGCTCGACGGCAAGTACGTGAAGGTGCCGACGGGCGATCCGTCGTACAAGAAGTTCAGCGGCTTCACGGACAAGAACCTCCTGCTCGACGGTCTGCTGACGCTGCACGGCTCGCTGGACACCGACGGCCACCACGAGCAGTCCGGCGTCCGCACGGTCCGCATCACCGGCGACGGCGGCTCCGGCGGCACGCTGGACGTGTCGCTGGAGGGCAAGCCGTACCCGCTGCGCCTGGCACGCGCCGGCGGGGCGGGCACGCTGACCTTCTCGGCCTGGGGCAAGGACTTCGCCCTCCGGGAGCCGGCGAAGGGCGAGACGGTGGACTACGGAAAGCAGCTCCCGACGTCGTAGTCCCGTCGCAGGCCTACTTCCGTCTGCGCTTCCTCAGCAGCAGCTTCGGGAGCGCGGCCGGCGCCGCCTCGCGTGTCGTGGCCGGGGTGGGGACGGGCGCCGCGGCGAGGTCCCCGTCGGGCAGCGGCGTCGTGCCGCCGGCGGGCTCCAGCCGCAGCACCCGGCACTCCCGGGCCCAACGCTCCGTCATGGCCTCGCCGTCGGGCGCGTTCAGTCGCTTTCCCTTGAGCTCGGCGACGGTCGCCTCCCACGCCTCGGAGCCGGGCGCGAGCCCGACGATCCGCGCCGTCCAGGAGACCAGCCGGCCGCCCTTGTCCTTGCTGCGCACGGTGACCTCGGCCGAACCGCCCTCGACGAGCCCCGGCAGCGGCTGTTCGCCCGGCCCGTCGCCGACCAGACAGGCGGCGCCCTCGTGCCACACGTGCCACAGCGCACGCGCCGCGGTCTCGCCGGCTCCCCGGACCCAGACGAGGCCGGACTTCTTGGTGGCCTCCTCGACGAGTGCCCGCTCGGCGAGGGCGTCCTCGACGAGGCCCCGGTCCCCGTGGTCCCGGCCGATCAGCTCGCTAGTCATGGCGAAAGCCTAGCCCGGCGTCCCTCAGAGCCAGCCGTTGCGCTTGAGGGTGCGGTGGATGCCCACACACAGCGCCACCATGGCCGACATGACCACGGGGTAGCCGTACTTCCAGTGCAGTTCCGGCATGTAGTCGAAGTTCATGCCGTACACCCCGCAGACCATCGTCGGCACGGCGATGATCGCGGCCCAGGAGGTGATCTTGCGCATGTCCTCGTTCTGTGCGACGGACGCCTGCGCGAGATTGGCCTGGAGGATCGAGTTGAGCAGTTCGTCGAAGCCGATCACCTGCTCCTGGACCCGGGCCAGGTGGTCGGCGACGTCGCGGAAGTACTTCTGGATGTCGGGGTCGACCAGCCGCATCGGCCGCTCGCTCAGCAGCTGCATGGGACGCAGTAGCGGCGACACCGCGCGCTTGAACTCCAGGACCTCACGCTTGAGTTGGTAGATCCGCCCGGCGTCCGTGCCGCGCGGGGCGCCTTTGCGGCCGGGCGAGAACACCTCCGTCTCGACCTCGTCGATGTCGTCCTGCACGGCGTCCGCGACCGCGATGTAGCCGTCGACCACGTGGTCGGCGATGGCGTGCAGCACCGCCGAGGGGCCCTTGGCGAGCAGTTCGGGGTCGTCCTGGAGGCGGTGGCGCAGTGCGCGCAGGGAGCCCTGGCCGCCGTGCCGGACGGTGATGAAGAAGTCCTTGCCGGTGAAGCACATGACCTCACCGGTCTCGACGACCTCGCTGTTGGCCGTCAGCCGGTCGTGCTCGATGTAGTGGATGGTCTTGAAGACGGTGAAGAGGGAGTCGTCGTAACGCTCCAGCTTGGGCCGCTGGTGGGCCTGCACCGCGTCCTCCACGGCCAGCGGGTGCAGCCCGAACTCGGCGGCGATGCCCGCGAATTCGGCCTCGGTCGGCTCGTGCAGGCCGATCCAGACGAAGCCCCCGTCGCGCCGCACCTGACGCATGGCCTCCTGCGGGCTCGGGGCCTGGGCGAACATGACGCGGGCGCCGTCGCGGTAGACGGCGCAGTCGACGACGGCCGACGGCGTGCCGGGGTCGCGGGTGGTGTCGTAGGCGCCGCCGTCGGTACGCCCGCCCCCCTTGCGCAGGGAGGGGCGGGCGGGGCGGACGACGGCACGGAGGTCGCGGATCATCGACATGGCAGGCTCCTTCGCGACGAGCAAAGAAAGACCGCCACGACGGGTGGAACTGCCCGGAATGGGGACGTCCTGACTTGACGTCTCCCCGGCCGTCGAGGCTGGGAAGGTTTGGCACGTCCACAAAGCGGGGAGCACCGCTCCGTCGCGGTGGCGAGCTTCGCTACTGATTCAGATCAGACAGATCAGGCAAAACGAAACGAAGTGCTCTTCCACGGGAAGATGAGCGCGAGAGTCGGCGACCAGCCGGAGGCGAAGAGGCCAGAGCAGTTGCGTCAGCGGTTGGAAGAGCGAGTGGTACTGCACGGGTGACTTCGATCCATGACAGCCCCACCTCCTCCAGCCGGTCCCTCGTAAGGGAGTCTCGTCTGCGTCGGGGCAAGATCGCGACGCTTCGGCGTGCTGCCCCGAACCACCGGGCCAGAGTAGCAGTCGACCGAAGTGTCAAGGTGCTGCTTTGCCGCGCACTGACGAGTTCTATGCTCGCCGCATGGCTGATGTTCTTCCTCTGGTGGACGCCCGTTTGCGCACGGCGCTGGGTGAGCCGGACGCCCGCGCGGCGGTCACCTTCCTCGGCGCCGACCGTGTCGAGGTGCTGCGTTTCCGTGAGGGCGACATCGTCCGCTACGCCACGCTAGGCATGTCCGCGCAGCCGATGAGCGACCCCACGGCGGTGCTCGCGGATCCGGTGAAGGGCCCGCGAGCCGAACTGCTCCTGTCCGTCCGCCCGGGTGACGCCGACACGGACAAGGTGCTCCGTCCGCTCGCCGTGCTCGCCGCGTCCCCGCAGGTCGAGGGTGTGGTGGTGGCTCCTGGCGCGTCGCTCGACGTGGGCGGGCCGCTGTGGCCCGGCGCTCCCTTCACCTCGGTCCTGGTCGCCGAGCCGGGCGGTCTGGTCGAGGACCTGGACCTCGGCGAGCCCCTCGACCCGGTCCGCTTCCTGCCGCTGCTCCCCATGACCCCGAACGAGGCCGCCTGGAAGCGCGTGCACGGCGCCCAGGCCCTTCAGGAGCGCTGGCTGACGAACGGCACGGACCTGCGGGATCCGTCCCGCAGGTCCGTGCCGCTCGACTGACGCTCCGTGAGGAACGTCACCAACATGAGCCCGACGTCCGCCGGTTGGCGATGCCGGCGCCGAGAGGTCAGCCGGCGAAGACCGCGACTCCGTCCTCCGTCGCGTGCCGCGGCTCGAGTGCACGCGCCTCTGCGGTGAGCGCCCTGCGCCGGACGACGACCACGAGCGCGCCGAGCACCGCCGTCACCGCCGCCACCGTGAACGGCATGTGGATGTCGGTCCACTCCTCGATCTTCGGCGCGAAGTAGGGCGCCGCCGCGGCCGCGAACCACCGCACGAAGTTGTACCCGGCGCTCGCCACCGGGCGCGGGGCGTCCGACACGCCGAGTGCCAACTCCGTGTAGACGGTGTTGTTCACGCCGATGAACGCACCCGACAGGATCGTGCAGACGATCGCCGTGGCGTGGTCGCCGTAGCCGAGGACGAGCACGTCGGCGGCGAGCAGCAGCAGCGAGCCGCCGAGCACCTTCGGCGAGCCGAACCGCTTCTGCAGTCGCGGGGCGACGAGCACCGAGAAGACCGCGAGCAGCACACCCCAGGCGAAGAACACCGCTCCCGACTTGTAGGGGGTCATGTCCAGCACGAAGGGGGTGAAGGCCAGCACGGTGAAGAACGTGTAGTTGTAGAAGAATGCCGAGGCGGCGACGGAGGCGAGACCGCCGTGGCCGAGCGCCCTGAGCGGGTCCAGCAGCGAGGTCCTGCGGGCCGGCTTCGGCTGTTCCTTCAGGAACGCCGTGATGCACAGGAAGCCGATCGCCATCAGGAACGCGGTGCCGAAGAACGGGTAGCGCCAGCTGGCGTCGCCGAGCAGCGCGCCGAGCAGCGGTCCGCAGGCCATGCCGAGGCCGAGTGCGGATTCGTACAGCAGGATGGCGGCCGCGCTGCCGCCGGCCGCCGCGCCGACGATCACGGCGAGCGCGGTGGAGACGAAGAGGGCGTTGCCCAGTCCCCAGCCGGCGCGGTAGCCGACGAGCTGCCCGACCGAGTCCGAGGTGCCCGCGAGGCCGGCGAAGACGACGACCAGGGCGAGCCCGGACAGCAGCGTCCGGCGGCCGCCGATGCGGCTGGAGACGAAGCCGGTGACCAGCATCGCGATCGCGGTGATCAGGAAGTACGAGGTGAAGAGCAGGGAGACCTGTCCGGCCGTGGCGTCCAGGCCCTGGGCGATGGACGGCAGGATCGGGTCGACCAGGCCGATGCCCATGAAGGCGACGACCGACGCGCCGGCGGTCGCCCACACCGCCTTCGGCTGCCGCAGGATGCTTCCGGCTCCCGCGTCGAATGGGTCCATGGTGCGTCTCACCCTTCCGAGATGGTTGGTATATGCACACAGTAAGTTAGAGCGGCTAATAAATGCAAGTTACATGCACATCGCTGGAGTGCAATCGGTTCGGTCCGGACGGGTGATCGTCCTTGACGTGGACGTGCTCGGGTAGGACCGTGGGGCTCTATGAGGGGCGAACCCAGTTGCCCGAAGTGTGGTGGCCGGGTCAGGGCTCCCGGACTCTTCGCCGATTCCTGGCAGTGCGATGTGCACGGGACGGTCCATCCGCTGCAGCCTGTGATCCCGCCCAGCGTCGAGGCGCTCAGTGTCGTCGTGCACCGCACCCAGGTGCCGGTGTGGATGCCCTGGCCGCTGCCGGTCGGCTGGCTCTTCACGGGTGTGACCTACGCGGGCGACGACCGCAGCGGTGGCCGCGCCACAGCGGTTGCCTGCTCCGGGCCCGGACCGCTCGGCGGCATGGGCGAGCTGATCCTGGTCGCCGAGGAGCTCGGCGTCGGCCTGGGCGCGCGCTATGCCGGCGTCGACGGGCCGGACCCGGGCCCGTACATGAGCGTCGAGAAGCCCGCACAGGCCAAGCTGCTCGCCGCCGGCCGGCCCACTCCGCTGTGGCACGTCTCGGCCACCCCCGACGACCGCGCGGTCTTCGCGGGCGAGGCACGGGGGCTGTGGCTGTGGGCGGTGGTGTGGCCCGAGCAGTCCGGACTGCTCATGTACGACGAGCTGGTGCTGACGGATCTGCGGGACGCGGGGGCGGAGGTGGAGCTGGTGCCCTGCGGGGCGCTGTCGCCGCGCCTCCTCGAGCCGTAACGCCCGGCACGTGTAGGGGGCGCCAGGGGGTTTCGGGTGTGACAGGGCCGGTCTGATTTCCGGCTATGCTGGGGCGTCCCCTTCCGTACGTCCCCGTCTGGAGTCCGTGTCGTGCGCATCGATCTGCACTGCCACTCCACGGCCTCGGACGGCACGGACACCCCGGCCGAGCTGGTGCGAGGCGCCGCCGCAGCCGGACTGGACGTCGTCGCGCTGACCGACCACGACACCACCCGCGGACACGCCGAGGCGGTCGCCGCACTGCCCGAGGGGCTCACCCTCGTCACCGGCGCCGAGCTCTCCTGCCGTGTCGACGGGATCAGCATGCACATGCTGGCCTACCTGTTCGACCCCGAGGAGCCCGCGCTGCTCGCCGAACGCGAGCTGGTGCGGGACGACCGGGTGCCCCGGGCGCGCGCGATGATCGCCCGGCTGAACGGCCTGGGCGTGCCCGTCACCTGGGAACAGGTGGCGCGGATCGCGGGAGAGGGGTCTGTCGGGCGCCCGCACGTCGCCACTGCCCTGGTCGAGCTCGGCGTCGTGCCGACCGTGAACGACGCCTTCACCGGGGACTGGCTGGCCGACGGCGGCCGGGCCCACGTCGGAAAGCACGAGACCGACCCCTTCGAGGCGATCCGGCTGGTCAAGGGGGCCGGCGGGGTCACCGTCTTCGCGCACCCGGGCGCGAGCAAGCGGGGGCACACGGTGCCGGAGGCCGTGATCGCCGAGCTGGCGGCCGCCGGTCTCGACGGCATCGAGGTCGACCACATGGACCACGACGCGCAGACCCGCGCCCGGCTGCGCGGGCTGGCCGGGGACCTGGGGCTGCTGGTCACCGGCTCCTCGGACTACCACGGCAGCCGCAAGACGTGCGTGCTCGGCGAGTACACCACCGACCCCGAGGTGTACGGGGAGATCACCCGGCGGGCGACGGGCGCGTTCCCGGTGCCGGGCACCGGCGGAGCCTGACCCGGCCGACGCGCCCTACCGCTCCCGCCTTCCGTCCGCCCTTCCGGCCGCCTGCCTTCTTTCCTTCCCTCCCTCCCCTCGCAAGGCTCTGCACTGATGTTCGACGTCGCCGTCTTCGGCTCCCTCTTCCTCACCCTCTTCGTCATCATGGATCCCCCCGGGATCACCCCGATCTTCCTCGCGCTCACCGCCGGACGGCCCGGCAAGGTGCAGAAGCGGATGGCCTTCCAGGCCGTGTGCGTCGCGGGCGGCGTGATCGCCGTCTTCGGGCTCCTCGGGCACCAGATCCTCGATTACCTGCACGTCTCCGTGCCCGCGCTGATGATCGCGGGCGGGCTGCTGCTCCTGCTGATCGCGCTCGACCTGCTCACCGGCAAGACCGACGAGCCGAAGCAGACCAAGGACGTCAACGTCGCGCTCGTCCCGCTGGGCATGCCGTTGCTGGCCGGCCCCGGCGCCATCGTGTCGGTCATCCTCGCGGTGCAGAAGGCGGACGGGGTGGCGGCGCAGGCGTCGGTCTGGGCGGCCATCCTCGCCATCCACGTCGTGCTGTGGCTGGTGATGCGGTACTCGCTGCTGATCATCCGGGTCATCAAGGACGGCGGCGTGGTGCTGGTGACCCGGCTGGCGGGCATGATGCTCTCCGCGATCGCCGTGCAGCAGATCATCAACGGCGTCACCCAGGTCGTCCGGGCGAGCTGACCGCCCGCATGGACGAGCAGAGCCCCCTACGAAGGTTCCGTAGGGGGCTCGCAAGTCTGTAGGGGGACCCGCGCTGTTACGAGGCCGTGGGGTCGGCCGGACGGATCCACAGCCGCTGCCCGATGGCGGCGGCCTGCTGAACGATCCGGTTGACGGAGGCGGCGTCCACGACGGTGCTGTCCACGGGGGTTCCGTCGACGTCGTCGAGTCGCATGATTTCGAAGCGCATGGCTTCTCCCTTCGTCTGGTCATCCTCCTGAGGAGAACTACTTGGTTACGTAGGGAGTCAACGGCATGCGTGTTACAAACATTCCCTACGCTAAAGAAATTTTTCGAACGACTAATTACTAGCGAGTAAGGGAGCTTGGGTCGACTGAACGGGACCGGTTGTGTTCGCAGCGTGACCACCGGGACAATGGAGGCGATGAACGACGACCTCCCGGCCCTCGCCGACCGCATCGACCGCACGAACGAGCTGCTGACCCGCATGCTCGCCGAGGTAGCCAAGACGCCCTCGACCCACGCGATCTTCGTCGACGCGGGGTACCTGTACGCGGCGGCGGGGCGTCTGGTGGCCGGGACCGAGGACCGCCGGGCCTTCGACCTCGACGCCGAGGGCCTGATCGAGGCGCTCATCGACCGCGCCCGCTCGATCTTCGCCGACAGCCGGCTGCTGAGGGTCTACTGGTACGACGGCGCCCGGCGGCGCATCCACACCGCCGAGCAGCAGTCCATCGCCGAACTGCCCGACGTGAAGGTGCGGTTGGGCAACCTCAACGCCAACAACCAGCAGAAGGGCGTCGATTCGCTGATCCGCTCCGACCTCGAGTCACTGGCCCGGCACCGGGCCATCAGCGACGCGGCCCTGCTGGGCGGCGACGAGGACCTCGTCTCGGCGGTGGAGGCCGCGCAGGGGTACGGCGCCCGCGTCCACCTGTGGGGCATCGAGGCGCCGGAAGGCCGCAACCAGGCCGAACCCCTGCTCTGGGAGGTCGACAGCCAGCGCACCCTCGACCTCGACTTCTTCAAGCCCTACGTCGCGCGGCGCATCGCCGCGGCCTACGAGGCGGCCGGCACGAGCCGGCCCACCCGTGAGGCCGTCCGCTTCGCCGGCGCGCAGATCGCGGCGAAGTGGCTGGCGGCGCGGGGCAGGGAGAGCCTGGCCGAGCTGCTGCCGGGCCACCCCTACCTCCCCGGCTCCGTCGACCAGGACCTCCTCGTGGAGGCCGAGGGCATCCTGCAGTACTCGCTGCGCGGCCAGGCGGACCTCCGGCGCTCGCTGCGGGACGGCTTCTGGGAGCACGTCCAGACCCAGTATTAGCTTGTTCTTTAAGGTCTGAGTCGGTTTCGTTCGGTGATGCTCTCGGGTCGTTTCACGGTCTTGCCCACGTCGTAGCGGGTGGCGGGCCGCCGGTTCTTCGAGCCAAGTGGCCGTCCAGGGCCGGGAGTTGAGGGTTTCGGTGCACGGGCCGGACAGTGGAGGTGTGGGCGGAGGTTCCGAAACCCTCGGCGGACTCGGGCCGGGGTGAGCCGGCCGGGCGCGGCGGGCTTCTCCCACGGCCGCCGCAAGTCGGCGGCGGCGTCGCGCAGAAGACGGATCTGGGTGTGCGCGGCGATGATCAGCCAGGTCCAGCGCTCGCCGGCCTCGGGGGTTCGCAGCTTCGGACGGGTCCACCCGAGGGTCTGTTTCATCATCCTGAAGAGGTGTTCGATGTCGAATCTGCGCAGGAACGCCTGCCAGCGCACGTCGACGTCCTCGCTGTTCAGGGCGGTGGCGGACGACCAGAGCCAGAGGGGGAGCGGGTCGCCTCCGCCGGGCAGGCGGTCGACCTGGAGGCGAATCAGCGTGCCCTCGATGACAGGGAGTTCGCCGGTGTGGTCGATCCACGCGGAGCGGGTGGTCAGGCGGGGATGGATGCGGTCCCAGGCCATTGCGCTGACAGTGCCATACCGGTCGGTGACCTGCACGGTTGCCGCGTCCGGCTCGCCCCAGGTCTCCGGCTTGGCGAAGCGGAACTCCTTGCCGTGCTTCGGCGGGCGCCCGCCCTGGGGATAGGCCAGGGCGTACTCCTTGAGCGAGGGCCTCGGTCGTCGCATCACCCGGTCCGAGCGCATGCGTCCAAGGACCTCGACGGGGAGCCCGTCGAGGAGGTGGGCCATGCGCGGGGCGTCGTAGCCGGCGTCGAAGACGATGAGGATGTTGCGGTCGCCGACGTGCCAGCGGCCCATCTCGATGAGGTCGGTGACCACCCGGCGGAGTTGGGCAGCGGTGGCCTCGGCGACGTCGTCCTCGGGTCCGAGACGGACGGCGTCCAGGAGCTGGCACCAGGACGTCCGGCCTGATTCGAGGGCGGCGACGAAGGAGTACGGCCAGCCGGGGATGAACTGGTCCGAGGACCGTCCACTGCGGCCGTAGACATGGCAGAACAGGCGGTCCGCGCTGGTCGGCGCGTCGGGGCGGAGCCAGTTGCTGACGTCGACGGCCAGGACCAGGCGCCCGTCGGCGGCCCGCGGCATCGGCAGACCGGCCAGCACCTGCCGCAGCCGGGGCACGTCCACATTCCCGCTGTTCAACGCCTCATACATCGCGCCGTGCCCACGCCGGTGCTCGGCCACCAGCGTCAGGTCTACTGGCGACGTCACCGGGCCATCCGCGCACAGCAACGCGTCCACGAGCTCGAACAGCTCGTCCCCGCGCTTGGTCAGGCAGTCGAATAAGTCCTCCCGGAAGCGTGACGCTTGCGCGAGCGCTTCCCCGGGACCGGCTTCAGGCAGCAGACTCACCTTCACGGCCTTCGTCTTGATCGGTGCACCTTGGTCGGAGCACATGATCAGACGAAGGCCGCCCCAGCGTCCGGCGAACGTCCTCCGTACGATCAAGTTCGACGACTCGTTCGACTGCGACAACGAGGGGCCTGATGCCGGAGATCGTTCAATGGCTCGTGGACTGGCATGCCGCACAAGAACACGAACTCCGCTCTCGCGGGATCAGCCCAACAGTGAATCAGCCAGCCCCTGGCACAGCAGCCAGAGGGCACCCGAAGGCAGCGGCCGTGAGCCTCACTCTGGAGTCGGACGAACGCCTGGGGAAGCTGTTCGTATGGGAATCGGGAAGCGCTTCCCTGCTCTTCATCGATTCCCAGACCGAGTACACCTGGCAAGACCAGCAGGTGATCACCTCGGAGAACGACCTGCCCCGGATCCTGGCTCCGCTCATGAAGCTCGTCGAAGGATCCGCTGACCAGGGTTAAAGAACAAGATTAGAGGCCGTCCCAGAAGTCGGCGAGACCGCGGGCCGTCAGCAGCGGCTGATCCTGGTTGGGGGAGTGGTCCGCGTCCGGTACGACCGTCCGGTGCGCCCGCAGTTCCTCGGCCATCGTGTCGAGGAGCGGCACCGGCCAGGTGTCGTCCGTCGCACCCGACAGGACGTGCAAGGGCAGCGGGACGGCGGCGAGCTCCGCGACCCGGTTCGGTTCGACGCACAACCGGCGTCCGGTGACGAGGAGTTGGGCCGGCTTGTGGTTGATCCAGCGCTGCTGCATCTGGGCCGGGCCGCCGAAACCGCGGGCCGGGCCGCCGATCTCCTCCGGGGCTCCCATCGCCAGGATGGCCTGCCAGACCTCGGCCGTCGTCATCACCGCGAGCGCGTCGTGCAGCAGCTTCACCCGCTGCTTCTGGGACTCCGAGATCTCCGCCGGGCCGGAGGAGACGAGCGTGAGCGAGACGAAGGGGGAGTGGTCCAGGAGGACGGCGGCACGGGCGACCTGCCCGCCCATGGAGTGGCCGACGAGATGCACCGGCGTGCCGAGAGCGGCTGCCTGTGCGAGCACGTCACGGGCCAACTCGTCCTGAGCGTACGGCGCTTCGTCGTCGGCGGGGCCGTCGGACTCGTTCTGCCCCCGGCCGTCCACCGCGACGCTCCGGTAGCCGCGGGCGGCCAGGGGCCCGTGCAGCCGGTGGAAGTCCTCCTTGCTCCCGGTGAATCCCGGCAGCAGCAGCGCGACACCCCGCTGCTCCACGCCGGCGGCCACGGGCGCGTCGACCACGGCGAACGCGCCGCGCGCGGTCCGCAGCCGGTAGGCGCGGGCGCCGGGAGGCGGGGGGAACGAGGCAGGCACGGCGGAGGTGCCGACGCCGACGGGCGCGACGGCGCGGGGCTCGGCGGGTCCGACGGGGGACTCGGCGGAGAGGACGGGCTCGCTGGGGTCGGTCACGGGGGGAGAGTACCGGGGGCCGGGAAACGCCGAGGGCCCGGTCCACAGGGTGTGGACCGGGCCCTCGCGCGTGAGCTCGCCGGCTCAGCCGTCCGTCGGCTCCGCGACTGCCTTGGCGGCGGCCGTCTTGCGGGTGCGGCGCGGCTTGACGGTTTCCGCCTCCTGCGTGGCCTGGGCCGGGATGTCTGCCGTGGCCTTGCGGGTCGTACGGCGCCGGGTCGCCGGCTCCGCGCCTTCGGCCGTCTCCACGGCCACCTCCGCCGGGGCGGTGGCGGCGGCCTTGCGGGTGCGCCGCGGACGGGCGACGGCGGCTTCCGCGACCGGCTCCGCCTCGGCGATCTCGGTGACCGCGACGGCCTTGGCGGCGGCCGTCTTGCGGGCGCGTCGCGGCTTGGCCTCGACGCCCTCGGCGGTGTCGACCGCGGCTTCGGCGGGCGCCGCGGCCTTGCGGGTGCGCCGCGGCTTGACCTCGGCCTCGGCAGCGGCCGGGGCGTCGACGGCCGTCGCGGCGGCGGTCTTGGCGGCGGCCGTCTTGCGCGTGCGGCGGGGCTTGGCCTCGGTGGCCTCGGCTGCGTCCACGACGGCCTCCGCGGCGGCCGGGGCCGTCGCCGTGGCCTTGGCGGCGGCCGTCTTGCGGGTGCGGCGCGGCTTGGCCTCGACCGCCTCGGCGGTGTCGACCGCGGCCGTCGCCTCGGCCGGGACCAGGGCGGCGGCGGTCTTGCGGGTGCGGCGCGGCTTGACCGCT
Organism: Streptomyces sp. NPDC020597; assembly: GCF_044335095.1. Lineage (NCBI taxonomy): Bacteria > Bacillati > Actinomycetota > Actinomycetes > Kitasatosporales > Streptomycetaceae > Streptomyces > Streptomyces sp. NPDC020597. The sequence continues at coordinate 514,456 of NZ_JBIRUL010000001.1, forward strand.
TCCGCCTCCGGCGCGGCCTGGGCCGGGATGTCGGCCGTGGCCTTGCGAGCGGTGGGGGTGCGCGGCTCGGCCTCGACCGCCTCGGCGGTGTCGACCGCGGTCTCGGCCGCAGCGGCCGTCTTGCGGGTGCGGCGCGGCTTGACCGCGGGCTCCGCCGCCGCGACGGCCTCCGGGGCCGTGGTGACGCCCGTGACGGTGTCGATGGCCGCCTCGGCCGGGGCCGTCGCCTTACGGGTGCGGCGGCGCGGCGCGGCTTCCGCCACCGGCTCGGCCGCTTCGGCCGTGCCGGCCGGCTCCGCCGTCTCGACGACGGACTCCGCCGTCCTGCGGGTGCGGCGGCGGCGCGGCTTCGACGCCTCGGTCGGCGCGTCGGTCGTGGTCTCCGGCGTGTCGAGGGCGGGGCCCTCCGCCGTCGTCACGGCCGTCTGTGCCGCGTCGGCGGCGGGCTCGACGGCCGTCACCGGGGCGAGGGCCGTCTCCGCGGAACCGTTGCGCGTACGGCGGCGACGGCGCGGGGTGCGCGGGCCGGCGGCCTCCTCGGCGAGGGGCGTCGGCTCGGCGACGGGACCCTGGTCCAGCGCGGTCCCGGCGGGCGCCGCAGCCGCGTCGACGGGCGAGCCGTTGCGGGTACGACGACGGCGACGCGGCGTGCGGGCCGCCCGCCCGCGGTCGTCGGAACGCTCGTCCGAACGGTCCGCGGAACGCTCGCCGGAACGGGACTCGCCCCGTCCGCCTCGTCCGCCCCGGTCACCGCGACCGCGCGCACCGCGGCCGCCCGGCTCGCCGAGGTCCTCGATCTCCTCGGCGTCGAGCCCGGCGCGGGTGCGCTCCGAGCGCGGCAGAATGCCCTTGGTGCCCGCGGGGATGCCGAGGTCCTCGTAGAAGTGCGGGGAGGTGGAGTACGTCTCCGGCGGGTCGCTGAAGTCGAGCTCCAGCGCCTTGTTGATGAGCTGCCAGCGCGGGATGTCGTCCCAGTCGACGAGGGTGATCGCGATGCCCTTGGCGCCCGCGCGGCCGGTACGGCCGATGCGGTGCAGGTACGTCTTCTCGTCCTCGGGGGACTGGTAGTTGATGACGTGGGTGACGCCTTCGACGTCGATGCCGCGGGCGGCGACGTCGGTGCAGACGAGCACGTCGACCTTGCCGTTGCGGAAGGCGCGCAGCGCCTGCTCGCGCGCGCCCTGGCCGAGGTCGCCGTGGACCGCGCCGGAGGCGAAGCCGCGCTGCTGGAGCTGGTCGGCCAGGTCGGCCGCCGTGCGCTTGGTCCGGCAGAACACCATGACCAGGCCGCGGCCGTCGGCCTGCAGGATGCGGGCGACCATCTCGGGCTTGTCCATGTTGTGCGCGCGGTACACGTGCTGCTTGGTGTTCGCGACGGTGCGGCCCGCGTCGTCCGGCGAGGTGGCGTTGATGTGTGTGGGCTGCGACATGTAGCGGCGTGCGAGACCGATGACCGCGCCCGGCATGGTCGCCGAGAACAGCATGGTCTGGCGCTTCGCCGGAAGCATGTTGATGATCTTCTCGACGTCGGGCAGGAAGCCCAGGTCGAGCATCTCGTCGGCCTCGTCGAGGACGAGCGAGCGGATGTGCCGGAGGTCGAGCTTCTTCTGGCCGGCGAGGTCCAGCAGACGGCCCGGGGTGCCGACGACGACGTCGACGCCCTTCTTCAGGGCCTCGACCTGGGGCTCGTAGGCGCGGCCGCCGTAGATGGCGAGGACGCGTACGTTGCGCACCTTGCCCGCCGTCAGCAGGTCGTTGGTGACCTGCGTGCACAGCTCACGCGTGGGGACGACGATGAGCGCCTGCGGGGCGTCGGTGAGGTCCTCGGGACGGGCGCGGCCGGCCTCGACGTCGGCGGGGACCGTCACCCGCTCGAGGAGCGGGAGGCCGAAACCGAGCGTCTTGCCGGTGCCCGTCTTGGCCTGTCCGATGACGTCCGTGCCCGTCAGGGCGACCGGGAGCGTCATCTCCTGGATGGGGAAGGGGGTGGTGATGCCGACGGCCTCGAGGGCCTCGGCGGTCTCGGAAAGGATTCCGAGCTCTCGGAACGTAGTCAGGGTGCTGCCTCTTCTGTGTACGCGGTGCGAGGCGAGCGCGGGGGTCGTGACGGACCGTGCCGGGGACGTCGGATGCCTTACGGGCGAACCGCTCACGGCAAGCCGTATGGCACGGGACCTCTGCCGACGCTCTAGCGCTCGTACCGCTGAGGGTGTCCCTCTGGCCGGCGTACGCGATGTGCCGTACGAGCCATGAGGGCTGTCGGGTCGGAGCCGATCGGGCCACCGACCGGGCATCCTCATACGTGCGGCCCGTCGAATACTCGGCAGGCGCATTACCACCATACCCCGGAATCGCGCACATGCGATGGCTGATTCGGTCACGTTGTGGTTGTCACAGTGACTGGACCGGTCCGTTGCGTCTTCGTCGTCACACTGACTGACCAGGGACTTCCACGCCGCGGTGGGCGGGCTATTGTGCGCTGCATGACGACCTCTGACAAGCCCGAGATCACCGCAACCGGAATCGCGGCCCAGGACTGGGCGACGGCCTCCGCCGACCCGCAGTACCGTGCCGCGGTCGTGGACCTGTTGGGCGCGTTGGCGTACGGCGAGCTGGCGGCGTTCGAGCGGCTCGCGGAGGACGCCAAGCTGGCGCCCACCCTGGCGGACAAGGCGGAGCTGGCGAAGATGGCGTCGGCGGAGTTCCACCACTTCGAGCGGCTGCGGGACCGGCTCACGGAGATCGGCGAGGAGCCGACGCTGGCGATGGAGCCGTTCGTGGCCGCGCTCGACGGCTTCCACCGGCAGACGGCCCCCTCGGACTGGCTGGAGGGCCTGGTCAAGGCGTACGTCGGCGACTCGATCGCGAGCGACTTCTACCGTGAGGTCGCGGTGCGTCTGGACACCGACAGCCGCGCGCTGGTGCTGGCGGTGCTCGACGACACCGGCCACGCCGGTTTCGCCGTGGACCGGGTCCGTTCGGCGATCGACGCGGAGCCGAGGGTCGGCGGCCGGCTCGCGCTGTGGGCCCGGCGGCTGATGGGCGAGGCCCTGTCGCAGTCCCAGCGGGTGGTCGCGGACCGCGACGCGCTGTCGACGATGCTGGTGGGCGGGGTCGCGGACGGCTTCGACCTCGCCGAGGTGGGCCGGATGTTCTCCCGGATCACCGAGGCGCACACCAAGCGGATGGCCGCTCTGGGGCTCGCGGCCTGAGGCGGCGCGGGCCTCGGACGGGCCGCCGGCGTCGGGCGGGCATACGCAGGGCGGGCATACACAGGGCGGGCATACGCAGGGCGGGCATACGCAAGGCGGGCATACGCAGGGCGGGCCGGGCGCCTCAGCTCGGCGCCCCGGCCACCCCCGGGGTCACGCCGGCGCCGATCGTCGGCGCAGCCCTCCGGCGGGGCGCAGCAGCAGGGAGAGCGAGGCGGCGGAGATGATCGCCGCGCCGAGGAGGCTCGCCAGGATGCTGCCGGAACCCAGCGCGCTGCGGGTGACGAAGTCACCGAACAGGGCTCCGGCGACCCCCGTCGCGAAGACGAGCGTGCGGACCGGCAGGCGGTGGGAGAGGCGGGTGACCGCCGCCCACGCGAGCACGAGACCGAGCACAGCGGAGCCGAGCGCTTCCAAGATCATTTGGGTCCCTCCCAGGCGGCGGGGCTGTGCACCAACGTCGTAGCGCGTCATACCCGTGACCTGCGGAATGCAATCCTCCCCCGGGGCCGTGTCGTGCGCCGTCCGCGCGGCGGTACGGACGGGGCTGACGGGGCCACAGGGACAGTGGCGGGACGAGCCGCGGCGAGTCGTCGCGACGAGCCGGCGCCGGGAGGCGGGGCAGCCCCGAAGAGCGCGCCCGCCAGGGGGAGCCCGCAAAGGGGAGGGGCCCGGCGACCGTGTCGGTCGCCGGGCCCCTCCCGCGGATCGCTGCGCCTTACAGTGCGCCGAAGCCCACCTTGCGCGGGGCGGCCTCGCCCAGCTCGACGTAGGCCAGACGGTCGGCCGGAACCAGGACCTTGCGGCCGTGCTGGTCCACGAGGCTGAGCAGCTGCGACTTCCCGGCCAGGGCCTCGGCCACTACGCGCTCGACCTCCTCGGGAGTCTGACCGCTCTCCAGAACGATCTCGCGAGGCGCGTGCAGCACGCCGATCTTGACCTCCACGGCTTTGTCCCTCCGACGGTCATGAGATGCGCGGGCGTCCGCGCCGTACGCTGCACACATTAGCCCGGTGAGGGGACGTGCACGGTGCGCCCTTCCACGCCAGGAGCGAACAGCGGGCGGGAACATCTGCCCGCCCCGCCCGCTCAGTGCTGGTCGATCCCGTGCAGCGGGAACCCGGCGATGCCCCGCCACGCCAGCGAGGCCAGCAGCTGCACCGCCTGGTCGCGCGGCACGCTGCGGTCGCTGTGCAGCCAGGAACGGGCCACGACCTGCGCCAGGCCGCCGAGGCCGGAGGCGAGCAGCATCGACTCGGCGCGGGAGAGGCCGGTGTCCTCTGCGATGACCTCGCAGATCGCCTCGGCGCACTCGCCCGTGACCTTGTCGACGCGCTCGCGCACCGCCGGCTCGTTCGTCAGGTCCGATTCGAAGACGAGGCGGAAGGCGCCGCCGTCGTCCTCGACGTACGCGAAATAGGCGTCCATGGTGGCCCGGACGCGCTGCTTGTTGTCGGTCGTCGACGCGAGCGCGCCGCGCACGGCCTGGATCAGCGACTCGCAGTGCTGGTCGAGCAGGGCGAGATACAGATCGAGCTTGCCGGGGAAGTGCTGGTAGAGCACCGGCTTGCTGACGCCGGCCCGCTCGGCGATGTCGTCCATCGCGGCCGCGTGGTAGCCCTGTGCGACGAAGACTTCCTGGGCGGCGCCCAGCAGCTGGTTCCGCCGGGCACGGCGCGGCAGGCGTGTGCCCCGCGGGCGCGCCGCCTCTGTCTGCTCGATGGCTGTCACGCCGCCTCCCTAGGTCGTCCTCTTGCGGTGAGCGCCGCGCCGTCATCGTACTTTTCGGTAACCCCGGTGTGCGCGGTGCGAGCGCAGAATTTCACGGACTGGACGAGGACAGAAGTGGCCGAGATGGTTTCGAAACGGTAGGTTCCGGGCAGACTCGACCTCCGTTCCTGCTCAGCGCCCTTCAGCGGTAGTCGTCCTCGTCGATCGAGACGACGCGCGCCTGTTCGGCGAGATCGGCCTCGTTGGCCCGGGCGGGATCGGCCTCCTCCAGTGGATCGTCGCGCTCCTGCGTGACGTCCGCGTACTGCTCGGCCGTGTCCTCCTCGGGCGCCTCCACGTCGATCTCCCCGAAGTCGTCGTCCTCGCCGAAGGCTTCCGGGTCGCTGGGGTCAACGGTCATGGCGGGCTCCCTTCCTACGAACGCCCCTGCTAACTGCGGGGGCCACCAGCGGGTGCCCTCGATACGAGCCTAGGAGACACCCGTTTCGGACGCTATGCGATCGGTGTGCGGAGTGCCCCTGATTCCCGCAGGTATGACCCCTGGGAGCGGATCTGCCCGGCCCCGGGCCGGCGCCCGGACGCCGACCGGCTCGCGGACGCCGCGCGGACCGCCTCATCGGGCACACCGCCCACGCGTGTGACGGCGAACACACAAGGTCGCGCGTGATCGTCTCGTAACATTGCCCGCATGTCTTCGACCGAACTCCCCTCCGTGCCGCCCACCAGCGCGCTGCCCAAGGCGGCCGCCGTACGGGTCGCGGAGGGCGAGCGACTGCGGTCCGTGAGGCTGCCCGGCGTCACGCTGACGGTCCGCTCGCGGCCCCCGGCGCGCGAGGGACTGCAGCCCGCGCTCTACGTGCACGGCCTCGGCGGCTCCTCGCAGAACTGGTCCGCGCTGATGGCCGCGCTCGACGGGGTGGTGGCCAGCGAGGCCGTCGACCTCCCCGGCTTCGGCGACTCCCCGCCGCCGGACGACGGCGACTACTCCATCACGGCGCACGCGCGTGCCGTGATCCGCTACCTCGACGCATCCGAGCTCGGCCCCGTCCACCTCCTCGGCAACTCCCTCGGCGGCGCGGTGGCCACGCGGGTCGCCGCGGTCCGCCCGGACCTCGTGCGCACCCTGACGCTGGTCTCGCCCGCCCTCCCGGAGCTCCGGGTGCAGCGCACCGCCGTCCCCACGGGCCTGGTCGGCCTGCCCGGTGTGGCCGCGCTCTTCAGCCGGCTCACCCGTGAGTGGACCGCCGAACAGCGCGTCCGCGGCGTCATGAGCCTCTGTTACGGCGATCCCGGCCGGGTCAGCCCGGAGGCGTTCCGCGACGCGGTGCAGGAGCTGGAGCGGCGGCTGAGACTGCCGTACTTCTGGGACGCGTTGACGCGCTCGACACGCGGGCTGCTGAGCGCCTACACGCTGGGCGGGCAGCACGGGCTGTGGCGCCAGGCCGAGCGGGTCCTCGCCCCCACGCTCCTCGTCTACGGCGGCCGCGACCAGCTCGTCGGCTACCGCATGGCCCAGCGCTCCGCCCGTGCCTTCCGCGGCTCCCGTCTGCTGACGCTGCCGGACGCCGGGCACGTGGCGATGATGGAGTACCCCGACACGGTGGCGAGAGCCTTCCGGGAACTCCTGGCCGACACCGCGGCCCCTACCGAGACCCCGGGGGGCTGAGGCCGACGTGGGACGTCACAGCCGGCGTGGACCCGCGCCCAAGCGTGCGGGGGACGGCGCCCCCCGGGGCGCGTCACAGGGGACCCCTCAGGGGAGTCCCGCGGGACCGTCGCGGGCGGACGCCCACGGCGGCCGCGTCCAGGCCCCGCCTCTGAGCCCGGACGGCACCCCGGGATACGGTGTGCCCCGCTTCGTCGACGGGACGCCCGCCCACGGGTTCCCGCAGGTCCGCGGCGGTCACCCCGAGCAGCGTGAGACCGGAGGCGGCTGGGGGGACTTGAGAGCGCGTCAGCCGGGTACCGGGCAGCCCGTGATACCGCGCCAGCGACCCGTTCCCCCGAGCGCCCCGGGCCAGGGCCCCCGTCCTTCCGGTCACGGGGCGCGCCAGGGGCCACGCCAGGACTATCTCGACGCCTTCGTCCCCGACGACGAAGACGACGTCTTCACGCGCGCGAGACCGACGTACGCGCCGCCGCGCCCCCGGGAGCGCGGGCCGTACACCCCCGCGTCCGACACGGACGCCGTCTCCCGCGAGAGCGCCCCGGTCGCCGCCGGCCGGGGCGACGGCGTGCCGCCCGCCGACGGGTCCGTGTCCGCCGCCAGGGGCGGCAAGGGGCGGGCGTTCACCGGCATCGCGGCCGCCGCCGTCACCACGGTGCTGGCCGTCGTGGTGGCCGGACAGGTCACCGACGGGCGGGACGACCAGGCCGTGCGGTCCCAGTCCGCGACCGAGCGGGCCGAACGGGGCTCCGCCGACGACGCCACGCGCGGGGACGACCGGCCGAGCCCCTCGGTGTCGCCCGGCGTCGTCCCGCTGACGTACACGCAGAAGATGTCCGCCAAGTACCCCCTGGCCGCCGGGCTCAAGGGGCCGGGGAGGTTCGACGCGATCGCGGGCGTCGCCAAGGCGCCCGGCAAGGGGCGGAAGTACACCTACCGGGTCGACGTCGAGCAAGGGCTCGGGCTCGACGGCGAACTGTTCGCCCAGGCCGTGCAGAAGACGCTCAACGACGACCGCAGCTGGGCCCACGGCGGCGCCCGCACCTTCGAGCGGATCCACTCGGGCAAGCCCGACTTCGTCATCACGCTCGCCAGCCCCGGCACCACCGCCGAGTGGTGCGCCAAGTCGGGCCTGGACACCACCGAGGACAACGTCTCCTGCGACTCGGCCGCCACCGAGCGCGTGATGATCAACGCCTACCGGTGGGCACAGGGATCGTCGACCTTCGGTGACGCGATGTACGCCTACCGGCAGATGCTGATCAACCACGAGGTCGGCCACCGGCTCGGCTTCGGCCATGTCACCTGCGACAAGGACGGCGAGCTCGCGCCCGTCATGCAGCAGCAGACGAAGTTCCTCGACCACGACGGGATCCACTGCAAGCCCAACGCCTGGGCTTTCCCCGGGAGTTGACGCCGCTCGGCACGCCTCCCCGGGCACGCCTCCTCCCGGACGCGACTGTCTCGGCGCTCCGTGGCGGGTCCGCACGGCGATCGAGGGCGACCGGTCGGGCGTGGCGGTCGCCGCCCGCAGGGCGCGCACGGCGGCGGGCGGGCCGAAGGGGCGCCGTCCCCGACCGCGCGGAGTGACGTTGCGCAGTCGGATGATCTCTTAGCGCGACCGAACGCGACCCGCACGGGAAAGTTACGACCGTTCACCCCTTTTGGTGGCGCGACGGACAACCGTCCGTCGCGCCACCGCCTTGTCCGCATACGTTCTTCCCGCTGCGAGCCGCCGGGTCAACGACGGCTCACCAAACGGGAGATCGGGAGTGCGCGTGCGCATCGGACTGCTGACGGAGGGTGGCTATCCGTATGTGAGCGGTGACGCCGGACTCTGGTGCGACCGGCTCGTGCGCGGCCTCGAACAGCATGAGTTCGAGGTGTACGCGCTCAGCCGGACCGAAGGCCAGGAGAACGCCGGCTGGGTCGCCCTGCCGCCGCAGGTCAGCCGCGTGCGCACCGCACCGCTGTGGACGGCGCGGGACGACGGGGCGGCCCACGGCAGACGGGCGCGCCGGCGCTTCGCCGAGTCCTACGGGGAGCTGGCGGCAGCCCTGTGCGAGGGGGATTCGTCGGACGCCGCTGCCCTCCCGCAGGCCGCTCCGACCGCTCAGGCGGACCGTTTCGCCACTGCGCTGTACGGCCTCGCCGAACTCGCCCGTGACGAGGGCGGCCTGGTGGGAGCGCTCCGCTCGGAGGGCGCCGTGCGCGCCCTGGAGCGTGCCTGCCGCGCGCCCGGCGCGCTGCGCACGGCGCGCGAGGCGCGCGTACCCGATCTGCTCGCCGTCGCCGCACACCTCGAAAGCGCCCTGCGCCCCCTCTCGCTCGACTGGTACGACGACCAGGGCGAGGAGGCGGGCCGGGGCCTCGGCGCGGTCGACGTCTGCCACGCCGCGTCCGGCGGCGCGGCCGCCCTGCCCGGACTCCTCGCCCGCCACTTCTTCGACGTGCCGCTCCTGGTCACCGAGTACGGGGTGCGACTGCGCACGCACTACCTGAGCTCGGGGCACGGAGCCTCCTGCGAGGGTCCCGGCAGCCCGCCGTCCGCTGCCGCGGCCGCCGCCGCTCACACCCCCGCTCCCGCCGTGCGCGCCCTGCTCGCGGCCTTCCACGGCAGGCTCGCGGCCGAGGTCTACCGGCAGGCGGCGTGCGTGACACCCGGCAACGCGCACGCCCGCCGCTGGCAGGAGCGGTGCGGCGCCGACCGCGCCAAGCTGCGCACCGTCTACCCGGGCATGGAGACGTCCCGCTTCGCCGACGTGGGCGACTCCCCGGACGCCGCCGACCCCCACACGCTGGTCTGGGTCGGCCGGGTGGAACCGGCGAAGGACCTGGTGTCCCTGCTGCACGCCTTCGCGGAGATCCGCAAGCAGGAGCCCCGCACCCGGCTGCGGATCATCGGTGCGGCGACCGGCGAGGAGGGCCGGGCCTACCTCGGCCACTGCCGGATGCTGGCTGCCCAGCTCTTCCCCGACGAGGCGGACGGACCGCACGCCGTCGGCGACAACCCGGTCTCCTTCGAGGAGATCGGCGGCCCGGAGTCGGCCACCCTCGCCGAGGCGTACGCGGCCGGGGCGGTCGTCGTCCTGTCCAGTGTCGTCGAGGGCTTCCCGGTCGGCCTGGTCGAGGCGATGCTCTGCGGCCGGGCGACCGTGTCGACCGACGTCGGCGCGGTGGTCGAGGTCATCGGAGGCACCGGACTGGTCGTACCGCCGCGCAATCCGCGGGCGCTCGCGGACGCCTGCGTCGCCCTGCTGCACGACCCCGAGCGCCGTGCGCGCCTGGGTGCGGCCGCCCGCGCCCGCGCCCTCGAACTGTTCACGGTCGAGCAGAACGTCACGGCGTTCCACGGCATCTACCTCGAGCTCGTCGCGCAGGCCCCGATGCGCCGGTACCTCGTCGACGACGACGGCGACCCCCGGCCGTTCGCCGTCCCGCCCGAGGCGTGTCTGCCCGGCCTGTGGGCCGGCCCGGGCGCGTCGTTCACCGCCCGCCCGGGTCCCGCCTGGGCTGCGGCGGACCGACAGGCCCGGGGCGCCTCGCCGGTCGCCGCGACGGAGGGAGCACGATGAGCGGACCGGACGAACCGGGCAGACCGGCAACCCCTGACGACAGTGGCTCCGCCGCCGGTGCCGCCGGTGCCGCCGCCGACGGGGTCCCCGCGGACGCCCCCGGCCGGGTCGACGCGCGTGCCGCTCACGCCGCCGGCGATGCCGTCGGCGCCCGCCTGCGCACACCCGCCGACGAGGTCGCCGCGGCCGGCGGTCCGGGACCGGCCGCGCCCCGCCGCGGCGGAGCGGACCCGGTGAAGACCCTGATGCACCGGCACCGCGAACTGTGCGAACGGGCCGTCGATCCGCTGGAGATCGCGGCCGGCCTCGAGGCCCACGGGGTCACCGACCGCACCGCCGCACGCTTCCGGCACCGGGACGTCTTCTCCCTCGCCGAGGAGATGTACGTCCGCGTCCCACGCGACGGGGACGCACCGCCGCCCGCCGCGCCCACCGCCGCCCCGCGGCCCCGCCTGGACTGGGCGCTGCTCACCCTGCTGCCCGGCGTCCTGTGCGCCGCCACCGTGACCGGCGTGCGCCTCACCCATGGGCGCACCGCTCTCCTCGTCGCCGCGGCGGGCCTCCTCGCCGTCGTCCTCGCCGTGCACGCGGCGCTGCGCCGGGGGCCGTTGAGCCGGCGGCGCGGGGCGCACCCCGGTCCGTACCGGACGGAGGCCTGGACCTGCTGGCTTCTCGCCTACGCGGCGCTCGGCGACAGCCTCCTGCGCGCCGCCGTCGGCGGCGGCCCCGACGGCCTGCCCGACGGGACGACGGACGGCCCCTGGCCCGCGGCCGCCGCACCGCTGCTCGCCCTCACCCTTGGCTGCGCGCCCGCCGCCTGGTGCGCCCACCTGTTCGCCGCGCGGGCCCGCCGCCGGCTGGACACCAGCCGCGGCCTCGACGAGTTCGCCGCCTCCGTGCAGCCGTTGCTGCTCGGCGTCCTCGCTCTCTTCCTGTGCGCGCTCGCCGCGCTGACCGCTCTCAGCGCGGCCTTCCTGGGCGAGCCCGCCGGATACGGCCACACCCTCACGCTCGGCGGCCTCCTCTTCCTGGCCCGCCTCCTCGTCGTGCACGGTTTCCCCCACGCCCCCGCCGTCGTCCTCGGGGCGGCCGGCGCGGCCGAGGCGCTGGCCCCGGCCGCGGTCTTCTCCGGCCGCCTGCCCGGCTGCGACCTCCTGGCCGTCCCCGTGAACGACCTGGCCGCCGCCTGGGGGCCGGCCGGCGTCCCGGTACTCGTCTGCGGCAGCGCGGCCCTGGTCCTCCTGGTCCACGCCGCCCGCACGCTGACCCGGGCCTCGGCCCACGCGGGAACGGACCAGCCGTGCTGACGCGAGCCCGCCCCCGCCAGTCCCCGCAGCCACCGCGACCACCCCACGCGGCGCATCCCCCACCGTGCCCCGACCGCACGACGCCCGCGCTCCCGCACTTGGCCGCAGCCCACCGCAACACCCTTGAAGGAGAGACCAGATGACCACCTCCCGATCCGGAACGACCGCAGCCACCGGGGCACCCGCGGTCGCCCGCACCCCGGTCCCGGCAGCCCAGGCCACGGCGCACACCCCGGGAGGCGCACGATGAGGGTTCTGCTGATCGGAGCCAACGGCTACCTCGGCCGCTTCGTCGCCGACCGTCTGCTCGCCGACCCCGCCGTCCAGCTCACCGCGCTCGGTCGCGGCGACGACGCGGACGTCCGCTTCGACCTCGCGTCCGGCAGTCCCGGCGCGCTCACCCGCTTCCTCGACGCGGTCCACCCCCAGGTCGTCGTCAACTGCGCGGGCACCACCCGGGGCGGCGCCCGCGAGCTCACCCGGCACAACACCGTCGCCGTCGCCACCGTCTGCGAGGCCCTGCGCCGCAGCGGCTGCGGCGCCCGGCTGGTCCAGGTCGGCTGCGGCGCCGAGTACGGCCCGAGCCAGCCCGGCTCCTCCACGGCCGAGGACGCCGTGCCCCGGCCGGGCGGCCCGTACGGCGTCAGCAAACTCGCCGCGACCGAACTCGTTCTCGGCTCCGGACTCGACGCCGTCGTGCTCCGGGTGTTCTCGCCCGCGGGCCCGGGCACGCCCGCCGGCTCCCCGCTGGGCCGCCTCGCCGAGGCCATGCGCCGCGCCATGCAGTCCGGCGACGGCGAGCTCAAACTCGGCGGTCTCGGCGTGCAGCGGGACTTCATCGACGTCCGTGACGTGGCCCGGGCCGTGCACGCCGCCTCGCTCTCCGCCGCACAGGGCGTCATCAACATCGGCTCGGGGCGCGCCGTCCGGCTGCGCGACGCCGCGGCGATCCTCGCGCGTGTGGCCGGATACGGAGGCGCCCTCCACGAGCTCGACGGGCCGCCCGGCGGCCACCTGCGGTCCGCCATCGGCCACCCCCGCCCCGAGGCCGACCACGGCGGCCCGGTCGCGTACCCGTACCCGGACGGCTGCGGCAGCTGGCAGCAGGCCGACGTGCGCACCGCCCGCGACCGGCTCGGCTGGCGTCCCCGGATCAACCTCGAGGAGTCCCTCGCCGACATCTGGATGGAGGCGGCATGTCGTATCTGACCGGAACCCCGGCGGGCAACGCGCACCCCGGCACGACCGACGTCCGCACCGGCCTCGGTGTCCCGGGCCTCGCGCACCCACTGCTCGCGCCCGCCGAATGGGGCGAACTCGCCCGGCCCGGGAGGCCTGTGCACTGGGCCGCCCTGGACGTCTGCGACGGACCCGGCTCGCGTCCCGACCCGAGCTGTCTGGAATCCGCGGGCCGGCTGCGCAACGCCGGCGTCCGCGTCCTCGGGCGCATCGACGCGCTGTACGGGGCCCGCGCCCTCGCCGAAATGATCTCCGAGGCGCAACGCTACCTCGACTGGTACCAGGTCGACGGCTTCCTCCTGGACCGCTGCCCGGCCGACCGCACGACGCTGCCCGGAATGCGCCGCACGACCGGCGCGCTGCGCACACTCCACGAGGCGCCCCACGTCGTCCTCGACCACGGCATCCACCCCTGCCCCGGCTACACCGAACTGGCCGACCAGCTGGTCACCTTCTCCGGCCCCTGGAGCGACTACCGCTGGTCGCAGGTGGCCGAGTGGACGGCGGAGCACCCGCCGGAGCGCTTCTGCCACTTCGTGCACGGCGTGCCGCGCGGGCATCTCGACGAGGCGCTGCGCATCGCCCGCTGGCAGGGCGCCGCGACGATCTGGTTCACGGACGGCGTCGAACGCGGCGGCGCACGCGACCCCTGGGAGACCATGCCCGGCTACTGGGACGAAATCGTCTCGCGGATCGGAACAGGTGTCTCGGAATGAAAATGGCCATGGCACTGTTACGGGGAGAACAACCGTCATGACTGACCGACCAACGGAGTCCCCGTGTCGCTGCCACCCCTGGTCGAGCCGGCCCCCGAGCTCACCGTAGACGAGGTCCGCAGGTACTCCCGCCACCTGATCATCCCCGACGTGGGGATGGACGGGCAGAAGCGGCTGAAGAACGCCAAGGTGCTGTGCGTGGGCGCCGGCGGCCTGGGCTCGCCGGCGTTGATGTACCTGGCCGCGGCGGGCGTGGGCACGCTCGGCATCGTGGAGTTCGACGAGGTCGACGAGTCGAACCTGCAGCGGCAGATCATCCACAGCCAGGCCGACATCGGCCGCTCCAAGGCCGCGTCCGCCCGCGACTCCGTCCTCGGCATCAACCCGTACGTCAACGTGGTCCTTCACGAAGAGCGGCTCGAGGCCGAGAACGTGATGGACATCTTCAGCCAGTACGACCTGATCGTCGACGGCACCGACAACTTCGCGACCCGTTACCTGGTCAACGACGCGTGCGTGCTGCTGAACAAGCCGTACGTGTGGGGCTCCATCTACCGCTTCGACGGCCAGGCGTCCGTCTTCTGGTCCGAGCACGGTCCCTGCTACCGCTGCCTGTACCCGGAGCCCCCGCCGCCGGGCATGGTCCCCTCCTGCGCCGAGGGCGGCGTGCTGGGCGTGCTGTGCGCGTCCATCGGGTCGATCCAGGTCAACGAGGCGATCAAGCTGCTCGCGGGCATCGGTGAGCCGCTGGTCGGCCGCCTGATGATCTACGACGCCCTGGAGATGCAGTACCGCCAGGTCAAGGTCCGCAAGGACCCCGACTGCGCGGTCTGCGGCGAGAACCCGACGGTCACCGAGCTCATCGACTACGAGGCCTTCTGCGGCGTCGTCTCCGAGGAGGCCCAGCAGGCGGCGGCCGGCTCGACGATCACTCCCAAGCAGCTCAAGGAGTGGATCGACGACGGCGAGAGCATCGAGATCATCGACGTACGCGAGCCGAACGAGTACGAGATCGTCTCCATCCCGGGCGCCAAGCTGATCCCCAAGAACGAGTTCCTGATGGGCACCGCCCTGGAGGGCCTGCCGCAGGACAAGAAGATCGTCTTGCACTGCAAGACGGGTGTCCGCAGTGCGGAAGTCCTCGCCGTGCTGAAGTCGGCGGGCTTCTCCGACGCCGTGCACGTCGGCGGCGGCGTGATCGGCTGGGTCCACCAGATCGAGCCGAGCAAGCCCGTCTACTGACCCGGATGTTCGCCCGGCCCGGCAGACCCGTCGGGCCTCCCGGCGGGATCGGCGGGGGTTTTGCGCACCAGGGGTGTGCGAAGCCCCCGCCGCGTTCATGAGCAGACCGTGCCGTCCCGCGGGGCCACCCCCTTCAGCAGGTAGTCGTCCACCGTCGAGTCGACGCACGAGCTCCCGCTCCCGTACGCGATGTGCCCCTCGCCCTTCCAGGTGAGCAGCACGCCGACGCCCTTGCCGAGCTCGTCCGCCATCCTCCGCGCGCCCTCGTAGGGCGTCGCCGGGTCCCCGGTGGTGCCGACCAGCAGGATCGGCGCCGCGCCCGCCGCGCTCACCTCCGGGGTGTCGTACTGCCCGGCCACCGGCCAGTCGTGGCACCAGCCGCCCGTGTCCCAGGCGAGGAAGTCCCCGAACACGGGAGACACCTTCTCGAACCGTGGCACCAGCAGCTTCGTCTCCTGCGCGGTCGGCCGCCGCCTGTCGTCCAGGCACGATATGACCCGTTGGGAGTGGACCGTCGTGCCGTAACGCCCCGAGGAGTCCCGCTCGTTGTAGCGGTCGGCGAGCTCGAGCAGCTCGGAGCCGTCCCCTGCCTGCGCGGCCTTCAGGGCGCTGGTGAGCCTCGGCCAGCCCGCCTCGCTGTACAACGGCAGGACGATGCCGATGACCGCGAGCGCCTGCGTCAGCTTGCGCCCGTCGGCCCCGGGCAGCGGGTGGGCGTCCAGCCGGTCCAGCAGAGCCGCGATCCTCGTGCTGCCCGTCTCGGGGTTCTGGCCGGTCGACGCGAGGTAGTCCTCCAGCGCCCGCTGGAATCCGCGAGCCTGGTTCAGGGCGTGGCCGACCGCGTCGGCGCTCGGGTCGACGACCGCGTCGAGGGCGAGCCTGCCGACGTTGTGCGGGAACAAGTGGGCGTACACACCGCCGAGTTCGGTGCCGTACGACATGCCGAAGTAGTACGTCTTCCGGTCGCCGAGCACCTGGCGCATCAGGTCCATGTCGCGGGCCGTGTCGGTGGTCGACACGTGGGCCAGCAGCGTGCCCGCGGCCTTGCCGCATCCCTCGCCGAAGGCGGTGGCGTCCTGGAAGAACGCCCGCTCCTCGACGGGGGTGTCCGGGGTGGAGTCGAGGGATTCGGCGGCCTGGATGTCGTGGTCGCTGCGGCAGCGGACGCCCTCGCTCGCGCCCACCCCGCGCGGGTCCCAGCTCACGAGGTCGTAGCGGTCGCGGAGCGAGGAGAGGGTCGAGCCGTAGGAGGGAAGCGTGGAGACCCCCGAGGCGCCGGGGCCGCCGAAGTTGAACAGGAGCGAACCGATGCGGTCGCTGCCTTCGGCGCGGGACTTGGCGCGGACGAGGGCGAGATCGATCGTACGGCCGCCGGGTTGCGACCAGTCCAGCGGCGTCTTCAGCGTGGCGCACTGCCAGTCGCCGCCCGGCGGCGAGGAGTCCGCGGTGGGTCCGCAGCGGCCCCAGTCGGGTTTCTGCCCGGTCAGCGCGGCGGGCAGGACCGCCGAGGGGGTGACCGCGGCCGAGGCGGGACCGGCTGTGGGCCGGGCGTCGGCCGTGCCGCCCCCGCCGCCCGTCCTCTCGCCCGACGCGCCGCCACTGCAGCCCGTGGCCAGCAGTGCGACGGCGGCCCCCCACACCGTCCACCGTGCGAATCGCGTCATGCGCGCCTCCCCCCTGCAGGCCGTCCACGCTCGGCGGCGGACGGCTCTCAGGCCATGTTAGGCGTCGGCAACCCCACCCGTCCGAGCCTGTGGATAACCCTGTGACCTGCGAATATCGCGCGACCGGGTGCGATCGGGTGCGATGCCGGGGCGGCTGCGGCTGCGGCTGCGGCTGCGGTCAGGAACAGACGGTCCCGGCGGCCGGCGTCCTGCCGTTCAGGAGATAGCCGTCCACCGCCCGCTGCACGCACGGGCTCTTGCTGCCGTACGCGCCGTGCCCCTGCCCCTTGTACGTCAGCTCGATGCCGACCCCCCGGCCCAGTGCGTCCGCCATCTTCCGCGCCCCTTCGTACGGGGTCGCCGGGTCGCCGGTGTTTCCCACCACGAGGATCGGCGCGGACCCGGGCGCGCTCACGTCCGGGTGGTCGGCGGCGCCGGGCACGGCCCAGTCGGTGCAGCCGACCATCGACCAGGCCAGGAAGTCGCCGAACAGCGCGGAGGCCGCCCGGAACTCCGGCAGCTTCTCCTCCACGTAGGCGGTCGAGTAACGCGGCTTGTCGTCGGCGCAGTTGATGGAGACGTTGGCGGCCACGCTGTTGCTGTACTCGCCGTTCTCGCTGCGGCCGTTCATCAGGTCGGACAGCAGCATCAGAATCTGGCCGTCGCCGTCGTAGGCCTGCTCCAGGCCCTCGGTGAGGTACTCCCAGAAGTCCTCCGAGTACAGCGCCTGAGCGATGCCGTTGGTAGCGGCGCTCTGGGTCAGGGAACGGGGGAAGATCCCCGGGATGGGCTTGGCGTCGAGGCGCTTCAGCAGCGCGGCGATGCGGGCCTCGACGTCCTGCGCGGTGTCCCCGACAGGGCAGTCCTGGGGCTTCGACGTGCAGTCCTTCGCGAAGTTGTCGAGCGCGCGCTGGAAGCCCCTGGCCTGCCCGAGCGAGCCCTGCTCGGACGTCTGGGTCGGGTCCACGACCGCGTCGAAGACGGCCCGTCCCACCTTCTCGGGGAACAGATGGGCGTACACGCCCCCGAGTTCCGTGCCGTAGGAGATGCCGAAGTAGTGCAGCCGGTCGTCGCCGAGCACCTGGCGCATCAGGTCCATGTCGCGGGCCGCGTCGGTGGTCCGCACCCGCGGCAGCATCTTCTTCGAGTGCTTCTCGCAGGCCGCGTTGAACTTCCTGGTGTTGTCCAGCAGCGCGGTGCGCTCCGCTGCGTCGTCGGGGGTGGCGTCCTGCTGGAAGTACGCGTCGAGCTGCTGGTCGTTCTCGCACCGCACTCCGGCGCTGCGGCCCACCCCGCGCGGGTCGAAGCTGACCAGGTCGTACCGGGTGCGCAGGGTCGCGTACTCGTCGCCGAACGCCGGCAGGGTCGAGACGCCCGAGCCGCCGGGACCGCCGAAGTTGAAGATCAGCGAGCCGATGCGCCGGCTCTTGTCGCCGCTGGCCCGGGCCCGGATCAGCGCCAGGTCGATCGTGTCGCCCTCGGGGTCGTCCCAGTCGAGGGGGGCCTTCATGGTGGCGCAGCTCCACGGGTCGCCGTCCGGCAGCGGAGACGGGGCGCTGCCGCCGCCCTCCGACCGGGACGGGGCGGGACAGTCCTTCCAGCTCAGCTTCTGTTCCGTCAGATCCCCTGACCGTGCGTCCTGTGCACAGCCCGCCACCAGCGTGGACAGCAGCACAGCGGTGGCGGTCACGGCGGCCGCACGCGAGCGGGAGGGGATCGGCATGATCCCATCCTGAGGTCGCGTACCGGCCCGCGCGCGGGGCGCGGGCCGTCCGGGGTACGGCCGTCGGAGCCCGTCTAGAGAGCGCCCTTGCGGGTCAGATGGTTGAAGGCCAGCCAGCCCGGCAGCACCGGCAGCCACAGGGTCAGCAGCCGGAAGAGGAGCACCGCGGGCGCGGCGACCTCCTTGGGCAGACCCACCGCGATCAGGCCGACCGTCAGGGTCGCCTCGACCGCGCCGACTCCGCCCGGGGTCGGCGCCGCGGAACCGAGCGCGTTGCCGGCGAGGAAGACGACGGCGACGCTCGCGATGCTCAGCGACGTCGACTCGTCGCCGAACGCGCGGATCGACGCGTCCAGGCACATCACGAAGCAGGCGGTGAGCAGCAGCATGCCGCCGATGCCGGTGACCAGTTTCTGCGGCCGCTGCAGCACGTCCAGCATGCGCGGCACGACGCCCGCGAACAGCGACCGCACGCGCGTGCTGACGAACTTGCGCAGGAAGGGCACCGAGGTCACCACGAGCACGAGCACCGCCACCGTGAGCAGGCCGGCGATGACCGTGCGGGACGGCGACAGCGACGGCGTCTTCTCGGTGCCGGTCAGATAGCCGAAGGACAGCAGCATCAGGATGTGGCAGCCGAGCCCGAAGAGCTGCGAGGCGCCGACGCTGGCCACCGCGAGCCCCGGCCGTACCCCCGCGCGCTGCAGGAAGCGCGTGTTGAGGGCGACGCCGCCGACCGCGGCCGGCGCGACGATCTTCACGAAGGACCCGGCGACCTGCGCGGCCACGGTCCGCGGGAACGGCACCCGCTCCGGCACGAAGCCCAGCAGGCTCATCGCGGCGGCGACGTAGCTCATCGCCGAGAACAGCACGGCCGCGGCGACCCAGCCCCACTCGGCGTTGGCGATCAGCGGGCCGAACTCGATGTGGGTGAGCTGCGTCAGCAGGAAGTACGCGCCGATGGCGCCGGCGATGAAGCTCATCAGGGTGCGCGGCCGTACTCGCTCCAGCCTGGCGGGCTCGACCGGCGCCTGGGGGCGGATCAGCAGCACCTCGTGCCGGATCTGCGTCAGCAGGTCCTCCTCGCGTGCTCCCTCCAGCGCCTCGTCGATGGCCCGTTTCTCGGCCCGGGCCTCCGCGCGCACGGCCTTCTTGCCGGGCTTCTCCGCGACGGCGGGCTCGGTGTCGGCCTCGGCCGCCTCCGCGCGGGCCTGCTTGGCCTGCTGGGACGCTTCGAGGACCGCTTCCCGCTCGCGCTGCGCGCGCTCGCGGGCAAGCCGGCGCAGCGTCGCGCGCGTGGAGCGGGACAGCGCGATGGGCTGGAGCATCGGAAGGCAGTCCGCGACCGCGTCCGGCCCGAGCACGCCCACCGCGGAGGCCACCGCGCGTTCGGCGCCCACCCGCAGGCCCAGTGTCGTCACCAGCTGGGCGACGTCCATCCGCAGCAGCAGGTCGCCGGCCGCGATCTCGCCGCCGCGCAGATCGGTGAGGATCACCGTGCCGGAACGATCCACCAGGATCGCGTCGCCGGCGAGCCGCCGGTGCGCGATGCGCCGTGACTGCAGGGCCCGCACCTGGTGCCAGGTGTTGCGCAGCAGGTCGTCGGTGATCTCCTCGTCCGCCAGCGAGTCGAGGGTGCGGCCGCCGGTGTGCTCGTAGACCAGGATCACCGCGTCGGGCCCGAGCTCGGAGGTCGCGATCAGCTTCGGCGCGTTGGCGCCGGCCGCGATGGCCGCGTAGGCGAGCAGCGCCTCCTGCTCCAGCGCCTGGCGCAGCGACTGCAGGCTGCTGCGGGTGGCGAAGCCGCGCAGGGCCAGATTGCGCCACGCGCGGTAGAAGAAGCCCTGGGCCTGCTGCTCCCGGTCGACGACCGTCACGTCCAGCGGCGGCCCGTCCTCCAGGGTGACGAAGTAGCGTCTTCCCCGGTCGCCCTCCGCCGCGTCCGGCGTCTCCTCGCGCGCGGCGCTCACCGGCCGGAAGCCCACGTGCCGCAGGCCCGCCATGAGCGTCCGTCCCGTGGGCCGTACGTTGGGCGAGCCGACGGCGTACAGGGTGCCGTACGCGACCGTCCAGCCGATCAGCACGGTGAGGATGATCGAGAACGGCGTCGTGTATCCGGTGACGAGCATCGAGAAGGCGTCGAGGAGCAGCACGATCCACAGCACCGAGCGCCAGCGCGGGCGGCGCGACATGCCGACGGCCGTCATGTACGCGATGACGGGGGCGAGATAGCCGTGCACCGGGTCGGTCAGGGCGTGGATGTCACCGGGGGAGGGCTGGGTCAGCGCCTCCTGGATGGAGCCCGGAGCGGCCTTCGCGACCCACAGGTCGGTGGCGAGCGTCACACCGTGCGCGAGGACCGCCGCGAGCACGCCGTCGGCGATGCGCAGCCCGTCCCGCTTGATCAGCCGCTCGATCGCGAACGCGACCGGGACCAGCAGGATCGCGATGCTCGACGCCAGTCCGGCGATCTTGATGAGCAGGTCGGGTGCCTGGCCGGTGCCCTTGTTGATGTCCTGTTCGAGGCCCGAGGTGGTTCCGTGGGCGAAGGCGGCGATGCCCAGGAGCACGATGACGGCGAGCACGCCGATCATCAGCCGCATCAGGTCGGAGGGGCGGTGCACGCGCGCGGGGAGCAGGGGTTCGTCACCCTCGACCTCGTCGATGTGCACCTCCTCCCGTGGCTCGTCGGGGACGTCCGGGCGCGACGCGGCGTCAGAGGCGCCCTGCGCGTCCTCTGCGTGCACGCCCTGCTGCTTCATCGTCTCTTCTTGGTCTCGTATCACCGGTCACCGCCCGCACGATGGTGGCATGCTCCGCTGACACACGGGGGCATCAGGGTGCAAATGCGGGGGCGCACAGTCTGCCCGAAGCCCCGCCCGGGAGCGAGGGTCACACTGCGTCGCCGGCCCGTCGCATTGTCGGTGCGGTGGGGCAGGATGGGGCGGATGAGCGAGCAGAGCCTTCCGGACGACGCCCGCCCGGAGTACACGCAAGCGCTGCCGGAGTACGCCGAGCGGGTCCTCGAGGTCGCGGACCTGATCCCGCCCGGGCGGGTCATGACGTACGGGGACGTCGCCGAGTGGCTGGAGGAGGGCGGCCCGAGACAGGTCGGCCGGGTGATGGCCCTCTACGGCGGCGCCGTCCCGTGGTGGCGTGTCGTGCGCGCGGACGGGGTGCTGCTCCCGGGGCACGAGCTGCGGGCGCTCGAGCGCTACCGCACCGAGGGCACTCCGCTGAAGGCGGCGGGCAGGGCCGCGGAGGGCCACGTCCCGCGTCTCGACATGCGGCGGGCGAGGTGGGACGGCGGCGAACGCACGGCGGGTCACACCTGACAGCGTCCGCCATCGGACGGGCCCGGGGGCCGTCTGTGGCCCGTACGGGCGAAACGGTGCGTACAGGGCACGTCCGCGGCATGGCGTACGTTCGTGGGGCGAGGGACCCCCGGGACGTGCGGGGCCCGAGGGAAGAAGCGGAAGCCGTCCTTCCGGGCCGGTCGTCGGCGTAGCGTCGGCGGCACGCGTCCCTCTCATCCCGCGATCACCGACCTCCCCGGACGACGATCCGTCGACCAGCACACCCACCAGGACCGGCGAACCACGTGAGCACCTCTTCCTCCACCAGGCGCCTGTCGCCCCACCCGGGGCGACAGGGGAACCGTGGCGCTTACCGACTGGTGCGTACCCCGCCCGCCCGGGTGGATCCCCCTCGTCTGGACGCAGCTCAGCGCTCGGTGGTTGATCACGGCTCCGGGCCCCTGCTCGTCCTCGCGGGCCCGGGCACCGGGAAGACCACCACCCTCGTCGAGTCCGTGGCGGCCCGGATCGCCCGCGGCGGCGACCCCGCGCGCATCCTCGTCCTCACGTTCAGCCGCAAGGCCGCCGTCGAGCTGCGCGACCGGATGGCGCGGCGCATGGGCGCCGCCCGCGCGCCCCAGGCGACCACCTTCCACTCGTACTGCTACGCCCTGGTCCGCGCCCACCAGGACGCCGACCTGTTCGTGGAGCCGCTGCGGCTGCTGTCCGGCCCCGAACAGGACGTGGCCGTGCGCGAGCTGCTCGCCGGCCAGCTCGACCTGCAACGGCTCGGCCTCGCCCACGTGCGCTGGCCGGACGAGCTGCGTGCCTGCCTCACCACCCGAGGCTTCGCCGACGAGGTCCGCGCGGTGCTGGCCCGCAGCCGCGAACTGGGCCTGGACCCCGCGTCCCTGGACGCGTTCGCCCACCGCATCGGGCGCCCCGACTGGCGCGCCGCGGCCGCCTTCCTCGCCGAGTACCTCGACGTGCTCGACCTGCACGGAGTGATCGACTACGCCGAACTCGTCCACCGCGCGGTGCTCCTCGCCCACCGCACCGAGGTCGCCGAGCGGCTGGCCGCGAGTTACGACGCCGTCTTCGTCGACGAGTACCAGGACACCGACCCGGCTCAGGTCCGGCTGCTGCACGCCCTGGCCGGCGGCGGCCGCACCCTGGTCGCCTTCGGCGACCCCGACCAGTCGATCTACACCTTCCGGGGCGCCGACGTGAACGGCATCCTGGAGTTCCCGCACGCCTTCTCCCGCCCCGACGGCACGCCCGCCCCCGTCGAGGTGCTGCGCACCTCCCGGCGCTCCGGCGCGGCCCTGCTGGCGGCCACCCGGCTGCTGACGCAGCGGATGCCGCTGACCCGGCTCCCGTCGGAGAAGGTCCGCGCCCACCGCGACCTGACCGCCGCGCGCGAAGGCGGCCGGGTCGAGGTCTACACGTATCCGACGCCCGGCGCCGAACTGGACAACGTCGCCGACATCCTGCGCCGCGCCCACCTGGAGGACGGCGTGCCCTGGGGCGAGATGGCCGTCCTGGTGCGCGCCGGATCGCGCACGATCCCGACGGTCCGCCGTGCCCTCACCTCCGCGGGCGTCCCCCTCGACATCGACGGCGACGACCTCCCCCTGCGCCACGAACCCGCGGTGGCGCCCCTGCTGGCGGCCCTGCGTTCGGTGGCCACGGCGGAGGCCTCCGCCGGCGCGCCGGCCGAGGACGCGCCCGGCGCGCAGAGCGACGCGGCGGCGGTGGGCACGACCGGGCAGGCGCCCGGCTGGCTCGACACCGAAACCGCCCTGACCCTGCTGGCCTCACCCCTCGCCGGCATGGACGCCGCCGACCTGCGCCGCCTAGGCCGGGCCCTGCGCGAGGAGGAACGGGCCGCGGGCAACCCGCTGCCGCCGCCCTCCGACGAACTCCTCACGCGCGCCCTGACCGAGCCGGAGCGCCTCGTCGCCCACGACCCGACGTACGCGCGCGGCGCCCAGCGCCTCGGCGCGCTGCTGGCGACGGCCCGCGCGCGCCTCGCGCAGGGCGGCACGGCCGAGGAAGCGCTGTGGGACCTCTGGGACGGGACGCCCTGGCCCGCGCGCCTGGAGCGGGCCGCCCGGCGCGGCGGCGCCGCCGGCCGCAACGCCGACCGCGACCTGGACGCGGTGTGCGCGCTGTTCGCCACCGCCGCGCGCGCGGAGGAACGCACCGGCGGACGCGGCGCACTGAACTTCCTGGCCGAGATCGAGGCCGAGGACATCGCGGCCGACACCCTCGCCCGGCGCGCCGTGCGCCCCGACGCCGTACGCCTGATGACGGCCCACCGCGCCAAGGGCCTGGAGTGGGGTCTGGTCGTCGTGGCCGGCGTCCAGGAAGGCCTGTGGCCGGACCTGCGTCGCCGCGGCTCCCTTCTGGAGGCCGACCGCATCGGCCGCGACGGACTCGCCGAGCCGCTCACCCCGGGTGCGCTGCTCGCCGAGGAACGCCGCCTCTTCTACGTCGCCGCCACGCGCGCGCGGGACCGTCTCGTCGTCACCGCCGTCAAGGCGCCCGCCGACGACGGCGACCAGCCCTCCCGGTTCCTCACCGAGCTCGGCGCCGAACCGAAGGACGTCACAGGGCGCCCCCGTCGGCCCCTGTCGGTCGCCGCGCTCGTCGCCGAACTGCGCGCCACCACGGTCGACCCGCGCGTCTCCGCACCCCTCAGGGAGGCGGCCGCCCGCCGGCTCGCCCGGCTCGCCGCGCTCGCCGACGAGGAGGGCCGGCCCCTGGCACCCGCCGCCCACCCGTACCGCTGGTGGGGCATGTTCGAGCCGACCGAGAGCAAGGTGCCGCTGCGCGACCGCGAGCAGCCCGTCGTGCTCTCCGGCAGCGCCCTCGAACAACTCGCCAACACCTGCGCCCTGCAGTGGTTCCTGGGGCGCGAGGTGAAGGCCGACGCGCCCGCCACGGCCGCCCAGGGCTTCGGCAACGTGGTGCACGTCCTCGCCGACGAGGTCGCCTCCGGGCACACCCCGGCCGACCTCGACGTCCTCATGGAACGCCTCGACTCCGTGTGGAACGCCCTCGCCTTCGACGCGCCGTGGAAGTCCACCCAGGAGAAGGCGCACGCACGCGTGGCGCTCGAACGCTTCCTGCAGTGGCACGTGATGGACCGCACGGGCCGCACACCGGTCGCCAGCGAGCACGACTTCGACGTCACGCTGGAGGCCGGCGACTACGAGGTGCGCATCCGCGGCCAGATGGACCGCGTCGAGGCGGACGCCGACGGCCGCGCCTACGTCGTCGACTTCAAGACGGGCAAGCAGACGCCCACCGCGCGCGAGGTCGAGCGCCACCCCCAGCTCGCCGTCTACCAGCTCGCGGTCCGCGAGGGAGCCCTCGACGACGCCTTCGACGGGGTACGCCCCGAACCGGGCGGCGCCGAACTCGTCCACCTGCGCCAGGGGGCCGCACGGCGGGACGGCGGCGACGCGCTGCCCAAGGTGCAGGCGCAGGAGCCGCTGGAAGGCGAATGGGTCGGCGAACTCCTCGCCACGGCCGCCGGCAAGGTCCTCGACGAGCGGTTCACGCCCACCACCGGCCAGCAGTGCACCCACTGCGCGTTCCGCGCCTCGTGCAGCGCCCGCCCCGAAGGACGCCACGTCGTCGAGTGAGGGGCGGACCGGACCGTGTGCGGGGGGACCGGGGCCGTGCCAGCGGGTCGCCGGGCGCGGCCGGGGCCCGGCGACGGTGTCGCGGGGTGGACCGGGCCGTGTGCACGGTGGTCCGGGGCGGGCGGTGTGATGGACCGCACCACCTGCCCTGACCTGCACGCATCTCCCCGTGGCGGGTGATTTGTCATCGACTGTCGGTGCCCGCCGCTAGCCTCTCCCCATGCCCGCCCGTATCAGCGATCCCGAGCAGCTCAAGGAGCTCCTCGGGATCCCCTTCACCCCGGAGCAGACGGCCTGCGTCATCGCGCCGCCCGCCCCGCAGGTGATCGTGGCCGGAGCCGGGTCGGGCAAGACCACCGTGATGGCCGCACGCGTGGTGTGGCTGGTCGGCACCGGCCAGGTCGCCCCCGAACAGGTCCTCGGCCTGACCTTCACCAACAAGGCGGCCGGAGAACTCGCAGAACGCGTCCGCAAGGCACTCGTCCGGGCAGGCGTCACCGACCCCGACGTCATCGACCCCGACAACCCGCCGGGCGAGCCGGTCATCTCCACCTACCACGCGTTCGCGGGCCGTCTGCTCGCCGACCACGGCCTGCGCATCGGCCTGGAACCCACCTCCCGTCTGCTCGCCGACGCCACCAGCTACCAGCTCGCCGCGCGCGTGCTGCGCGAGGCCCCCGGCCCCTACCCGTCGCTCACCCGCTCCTTCGCCGACCTGATCAGCGACCTCCTCGCGCTCGACGGCGAACTCGCCGAACACCTCGTGCGCCCCGAGGACCTGCGTGCCTGGGACGCGGAACTGCTGCACACCCTCGAAGGCGTCGGACTCACCAACGCCGACCTGCGCAAGGCGCCCGAAGCGGCCGCCGCCCGACGCGAACTGGCCGACCTGGTGCTGCGCTACCGGGCCGCCAAGCGCGAACGCGACCTGCTCGACTTCGGCGACCAGATCGCCCTGGCGGCCCGGCTCGCCCAGGTGCCCGAGGTCGGCCCGCTGTTGCGCGACGAGTTCCGCGTCGTCCTCCTCGACGAGTACCAGGACACGTCCGTCGCCCAGCGTGTGCTCCTCGCCGGACTCTTCGGCGGGGACACCGGACACCCCGTGACCGCCGTCGGCGACCCCTGCCAGGCCATCTACGGCTGGCGCGGCGCCTCCGTCGCCAACCTCGACGACTTCCCCGAGCACTTCGCGCACGCCGACGGCAGCAGGGCGCGGCGCCAGTCGCTCAGCGAGAACCGCCGCAGCGGCGGCCGCCTCCTGGACCTCGCCAACGGCCTCGCCGAGCCGCTGCGCGCCATGCACGCGGGCGTGGAGGCCCTGCGTCCGGCTCCCGGCGCGGAGCGCGACGGCGTGGTCCGCTGCGCCCTGCTGGCCACCCACGCCGAGGAGATGGACTGGATCGCCGACTCCATCGCCCACCTGGTGCGCACCGGCAAGGCGCCCGGTGAGATCGCCGTCCTGTGCCGGACGGCCACCGACTTCGCGCAGATCCAGGGCGCGCTGGTCGCCCGGGACGTCCCCGTCGAGGTCGTCGGACTGTCCGGACTGCTGCACCTGCCCGAGGTGGCCGACCTGGTCGCCGTGTGCGAGGTCCTCCAGGACCCCGGCGCCAACGCCTCCCTGGTGCGTCTGCTCACCGGCCCGCGCTGGCGCATCGGGCCGCGCGACCTCGCCCTCCTCGGCCGACGGGCCAGGCGGCTCGTCAGCCACGCGCGCGGGGGCGACGACGACCCGGACCGGCGTCTCGCCGAGGCCGTCGAGGGGGTGGACCCGTCCGAGGTGATATCGCTCGCGGACGCCCTCGACACGTTCCTGGAGACGCCGCTGTACGGCGGGGACGGCGGGGACGACGACGGGCTGCCGTTCTCGCCGGACGCGCGCGTGCGGTTCGCCCGTCTCGCCGCCGAACTGCGCGACCTGCGCCGCTCCCTCGCCGACCCCCTCATGGACGTCCTGCACCGCGTCCTCGCCGTGACCGGCCTCGAGGTCGAACTCTCCGCGTCCCCGCACGCCCTGGCCGCCCGCCGCCGGGAGACGCTGTCCAACTTCCTCGACATCGCCGCGTCCTTCGCGGCCGGCGAGAGCGAGGCGAGCCTGCTGGCCTTCCTCGGCTTCCTGCGCACCGCCGCCCAGTACGAGAAGGGCCTCGACAACGCCCTCCCGGGCGGCGAGAACACCGTCAAGGTGCTCACCGCGCACAAGTCCAAGGGCCTCGAGTGGGACGTGGTGGCCGTCCCCGGCCTGGTCAGCGGAACGTTCCCCAGCGGACAGGGCCGCGAGAAGTGGACCGCGCAGGCCAAGGTGCTGCCGCACGCACTGCGCGGCGACGCCGACACGCTCCCCGACCTGGCCTCCTGGGACGCACGCGGCATGAAGGCCTTCCACGAAGCCATGAAGGACCACCAGCACACCGAGGAACTCCGTCTCGGCTACGTCACCTTCACCCGCCCGCGGTCCCTGCTCCTCGGCTCCGGCCACTGGTGGGGCCCCGCCCAGAAGAAGCCCCGCGGCCCGTCCGACTTCCTGCTGGCCCTGCACGACCACTGCGTGGCCGGACACGGCGAGATCGAGGTCTGGGCAGACCCCCCGCAGGAGGACGAGGAGAACCCCGCGCTGCACCGGGCGAGCGTCGACCAGGTCTGGCCGCTCCCGCTGGACGACGCGGCCCTCGCCCGCCGCCGTGCCGCCGCCGAGACCGTCCTGGCCCACCTGGAGGACCTCGAGGACCTCGCCCCGCACGACGACGGCCGGCCCGCTGCCGCCCACGACCCGGACGCCCACGACGACCCCGACTGGCCGCCCCCGCCGGACGACGAGCCGCCCCACGACGACGAGCCGCCCCACGACGAGGACGATCCGTTCGGCTCGGACCCCTTCGACACGACCCTCTCCGACGCGGACCCCCGCGGCGCGGACCCTTTCGACGCCGACCCCTTCGAGCAACGCTCCTTCGAGCAAGGGCCCTTCGAACAAGCCCCCTCCGAGGGCGGGTTTTCCGGTGACGCCTCCCACGAAGCGCCGCCGGCCGGGGGCGACCCCGCGGACCGGCACGGGCGGACCTCGGCCGGTTCTCCCGTCCGTCCCGCCGCGCACGCCTCCGTCCCTCATCAGGGCACGGCGCCGGAGGCGCCCGGCGCCCGCGCCCGCCGGAACTCCCTCACCCCGGAGGAGGCACGCACCGTCGCCTCCTGGGACCGCGACCTCGACGCGCTCGCCGGGGAACTGCTGCGCGCCCGCCGGACCGTCACGGACGTCCCCCTGCCGACGAGCCTGACCGCCTCGCAGGTCCTGCGCCTGGCCGCCGACCCGGACGGTCTCGCACAGGAACTCGCGCGCCCCATGCCACGCCCCCCGCAACCGGCCGCACGCCGGGGCACCCGGTTCCACGCCTGGGTGGAGGCCCGCTTCGAGGAGTTGACGCTCCCCCTGCTGGAACCGGACGAACTGCCCGGCCACGACGCCGAGATCGACGACGAACACGACCTCGAGGCCCTCAAGGAGGCCTTCGAGCGCACCGAGTACGCCCGCCGCACGCCCTACCGGATCGAGGCCCCCTTCCAGCTCGCCCTCGCGGGCCGTGTCGTCCGGGGCCGCATCGACGCCGTCTACAAGGAGGGCGACGGCGAATCGGCCACGTACGACATCGTCGACTGGAAGACCCATCGCGCGCATACCGCGGACCCCCTGCAGCTCGCCCTGTACCGGCTCGCCTGGGCCGAGCAGCAGGGGGTGCCCGTGGAATCCGTCACAGCGGCGTTCCTGTATGTGCGCACCGGCGACGTCGTACGACCGGAGGGGCTGCCCGATCGTCCCGCCCTGGAGCGCCTGTTGACCGGGAAGGAGGGCGCCGGGGGCGGCCGCGACCGACCGGCCGGGCGCGTCGGCCGCGCACCGGGGCCCGGCGAGGACGCCGGTGCGGGCCGATAGGCTCGTGACCATGAGCCATCCCGTTGACAGTGCCGTCAGCGCCGTCCGCACGTACGTCGAGCAGCATCGCGCCGCCTTCCTCGACGACCTCGCCGAATGGCTGCGCATCTCGTCGGTGTCGGCGCAGCCCGAGCACGCCCCGGACGTACGGCGCAGCGCGGACTGGCTCGCCGCCAGGCTCACGGAGACCGGCTTCCCGATCGTCGAGGTCTGGCCGACGCCGGGCGCGCCGGCCGTCTACGCGCAGTGGCCCTCCGGCGATCCGCAGGCGCCCACCGTGCTGGTCTACGGCCACCACGACGTGCAGCCCGCCGCCCGCGAGGACGGCTGGGACAGCGACCCGTTCGAACCCGTCGTCCGCGGAAACCGTCTCCACGCGCGCGGGGCGGCCGACGACAAGGGACAGGTCTTCTTCCACACCCTCGGCGTCCGCGCCCACCTCGCCGCCACCGGCCGCACCGCGCCGGCCGTCAACCTCAAGCTGCTGATCGAGGGCGAGGAGGAGTCCGGCTCCCCGCATTTCCGGGCCCTCGTGGAAGAGCGTGCCGCGCGTCTCGCCGCGGACGCCGTGATCGTCTCCGACACCGGCATGTGGTCCGAGGACACTCCCACGGTGTGCACCGGAATGCGCGGCCTCGCCGAGTGCGAGATCCGGTTCCTCGGCCCTGACCAGGACATCCACTCCGGCTCCTTCGGCGGGGCGGTGCCCAACCCGGCGACCGCGATCGCCCGCCTCGTCGCCGCCCTGCACGACGAGCACGCGCGCGTGGCCGTCCCCGGCTTCTACGACGGCGTCGTCGAGCTCACCGACCGTGAGCGGGAGCTCTTCGCCGAGCTGCCCTTCGACGAGGACCAGTGGCTGCGCACCGCCCGGTCGCACGCCGCCCACGGGGAGGCCGGGCACACCACCCTGGAGCGGATCTGGGCCCGCCCCACGGCCGAGGTCAACGGCATCGGCGGCGGCTACCAGGGGCCCGGCAGCAAGACGATCGTCCCGTCCTCGGCCTTCGTGAAGCTGTCCTTCCGGCTCGTCGCCGGGCAGGACCCCGACCAGGTCGAGAAGGCCGTCCGCGCCTGGGTCGCCGAACAGGCGCCCGCCGGCATCCGGTACGAGATCGCGTTCAGCCCGGCCACCCGTCCCTGCCTGACCCCGCTGGACCACCCCGCCCTGCGGTCCGTGGCTCGTGCCATGGGCCGGGCCTTCGACAAGCCCGTGCGCTTCACCCGCGAGGGAGGCTCGGGACCGGCCGCCGACCTGCAGGAGGTTCTCGGCGCCCCGGTGCTCTTCCTGGGCGTCTCCGTCCCCTCGGACGGCTGGCACGCGCCCAACGAGAAGGTCGAGCTGGACCTCCTCCTCAAGGGCGTCGAGACCGCCGCGTACCTCTGGAGCGACCTCGCCGCGCACTGGCGTCATGCGCCCTGACGACCCCGACCGGTCCTGAGAGGACGCACACGCGGCGCACACTGAAGCAGCAGCCCGCGCCGCGCCGCTCCACGACCGGTCGCCCCCTGCCGTACATCCCGCTGAACCGCCCGCAGAAACAACCGTTCCACCGGGGGAGTTGGAAGTACCCGTGACCACCTGGACCGACCAGAACGCCGATCGACCCATCTCGCTCACCGCGCCGAGCGGCGTGGACCGGGCCGCCCACCACCGGCTCGACGAGGCCTGGCTCGCCGCGGCGTGGAGCCACCCCACGACCCGCTGTTTCGTCGTCTCCGGAGGCCAGGTCCTCATCGACGAGACCACCGACGGCCGCACCGAACTCGTCATGATCCCGTCGTTCGAGGCGCCTCTCACCGAGGCGCACCGCTACTTCCTCGGGACGGACGACGACGGCGTCAGCTACTTCGCCCTCCAGAAGGACACGCTGCCCGGCCGTATCGACCAGTCCGCGCGCCCGGCCGGTCTGCGCGAGGCGGGTCTGCTGCTGTCGCCGCGCGACGTGGGCCTGATGGTGCACGCCGTGGGTCTGGAGAACTGGCAGCGCACCCACCGCTTCTGCTCCCGCTGCGGCGAGCGCACGGTGATCGCCGCCGCCGGGCACATCCGCCGCTGCCCCGCCTGCGGCGCCGAGCACTACCCGCGCACCGACCCGGCCGTGATCATGGCCGTCACGGACGAGGAGGACCGTATCCTCCTGGGCCGCCAGGTGCACTGGCCCGAGGGCCGCTTCTCGACCCTCGCCGGTTTCGTCGAGCCCGGCGAGTCCATCGAGCAGTCCGTGCGCCGCGAGGTCTTCGAGGAGGCCGGCGTCACCGTCGGCCACGTCGAGTACGTCGCCAGCCAGCCCTGGCCCTTCCCGTCCAGCCTCATGCTCGGCTTCATGGCCCGTGCCACGTCCACCGACATCCACGTCGACGGCGACGAGATCCACGAGGCCCGCTGGTTCTCCCGTGACGAGCTCGGCGCCGCCTTCGAGTCCGGCGACGTACTGCCCCCGTACGGCATCTCCATCGCGGCCCGACTGATCGAGCTCTGGTACGGCAAGCCGCTCCCGACGCGCAGCACCGTCTGACGCCCGCCCGCCCGACACCCCCCGCACATCGAGGGGGCCGCCCCACACCGGGACGGGCCCCGTCGATCTCCTGACGCCGAACTCCCCGGCGAGTCGGTGTGCGGCGGCTACGGCCACATGCCGGCGTGGCTGCCCCTGGCCACCGCCAACCGCAACCCGTCCATGGTCGAGTTCGTGTACGGCCCGGATGGCGAGGACCTTTCCGAGGACTTCTCCACCCGGCCCGTGCCGGCGCTCTGAACCTGCGGCTCTGCCGGGGCCACGCGAAACCCCCGATCGGCGTCAGGCCGGTCGGGGGCTGCGTCCCGCGAGGGTCAGGCGCTGAGCGCCTGCTTCACCTGGGCGAGGCTCGGGTTCGTCATGACGACCTCAGCCCCACCGCTGGTGGGAACCACCTGGACGGTCGGCACCGTCTGGTTTCCGCCATTCGCCTTCTCCACGAACGCCGCGGACTCCGGGTCCTGCTCGATGTTGATCTCGGTGTACGCGATGCCCTCGCGCTCCAGCTGCTTCTTCAGCCGCTGGCAGTAGCCGCACCACGTGGTGCTGTACATCGTCACAGTGCCCAGCATGTCTCTCATGCTCCTTCGGCGGTCGGGGGACGGGGGATCCTAAGGGGAACGCGGCCGACGGGGCCGCCATTCCCGGCAGTGGCGTCCGCCGTCACCAGTACGACCGCGGGTGCACGCCTGTGGACAACCGTCCCGCCCGCCTCCGCCGACCTGGCAGCATGGCGGGGTGACAGCAGCAACGCACTCCACCCTGTTCCCGCAGGCACCGGACTCGGCCGACGCGGTGCTCGACGGGCTCGACCCCGAGCAGCGCGAGGTCGCCACGGCCCTGCACGGTCCGGTGTGCGTGCTGGCCGGAGCCGGCACGGGCAAGACCCGGGCCATCACCCACCGCATCGCCTACGGGGTGCGTGCGGGCATCCTGCAGCCCTCCAGCGTGCTCGCCGTCACCTTCACCAACCGGGCCGCCGGCGAGATGCGCGGCCGGCTCCGCCAGCTCGGCGCCCAGGGTGTCCAGGCCCGCACCTTCCACTCCGCGGCCCTTCGACAGCTGCAGTACTTCTGGCCGAAAGCGATCGGTGGCTCCCTGCCCCGGCTCGTCGACCGCAAGGTGCAGCTCGTCGCCGACGCGGCCGCCGCGTGCCGTGTCCGGCTCGATCGCGGTGAGCTGCGGGACGTCACCGCGGAGATCGAGTGGTCCAAGGTCACCCAGACCGTCCCCGCCGACTACGCCCTCGCCGCCGTCAAAGCGGGCCGTGAGGCCCCCCGCGACCCCGCCGAGATCGCCCAGCTCTACGCCGCCTACGAGGACCTCAAGCGCGAGCGTGCCGTCATCGACTTCGAGGACGTCCTGCTGCTGACCGTCGCGGTGCTGCAGGACCGGCACGACATCGCCGAGCAGGTCCGCGCCCAGTACCAGCACTTCGTGGTCGACGAGTACCAGGACGTCAGCCCGCTCCAGCAGCGCCTGCTCGAGCTGTGGCTCGGCGACCGGGACGATCTGTGCGTGGTCGGGGACGCCAGCCAGACGATCTACTCCTTCACCGGTGCCACCCCCGACCACCTGCTCGACTTCCGCACCCGTCACCCCGGCGCGACCGTCGTCAAGCTGGTCCGCGACTACCGCTCCACCCCCCAGGTCGTCCACCTCGCCAACGGTCTGCTCGCCCAGGCCCGCGGTCGCGCTGCCGACCACCGGCTGGAACTGGTCTCCCAGCGCGCTCCCGGACCCGAGCCGGGCTACGCCGAGTACGCCGACGAGCCCGCCGAGGCCGAGGGCGCGGCCCGCCGTATCCGCGAGCTCCTCGACGCCGGGGTCCCGGCCGCGGAGATCGCCGTCCTGTTCCGCACCAACGCCCAGTCGGAGACCTACGAGCAGGCCCTCGCCGACCTCGGCATCCCGTACCTGCTGCGCGGCGCCGAGCGCTTCTTCGACCGGCCCGAGGTGCGCAAGGCCGGTGTCGCCCTGCGCGGCGCGGCCCGGTTCGGCGGCAACGACACGCTCCTCGAGGACGCCGTCGACCTGCCCTCGCAGGTGCGTGCCGTCCTCTCCGGCGAAGGCTGGACCACACAGCCCCCGGCGGGCTCCGGGGCCGTCAGAGAGCGCTGGGAGTCCCTGGCGGCCCTGGTCAACCTGGCACAGGACTTCGCCGCGGCCCGGCCCGGGGCGACCCTCGCCGACCTGGTCGCCGAACTCGACGAGAGGGCGAGCGCCCAGCACGCCCCGACCGTCCAGGGCGTCACCCTGGCGTCCCTGCACTCCGCCAAGGGCCTGGAGTGGGACGTCGTCTTCCTGGTCGGCGTGGCGGAGGGCATGATGCCGATCACCTACGCCAAAACCGACGAGCAGATCGAGGAGGAGCGCCGCCTGCTCTACGTCGGGGTCACCCGCGCCCGTGCACGGCTGCACGTCTCGTGGGCGCTCTCCCGCTCGCCGGGCGGTCGCCCGAGCCGTCGCCCGAGCCGCTTCCTCGACGGTCTTCGTCCCGGTTCGGGCGCCGCCGTGGGCCGTGGGGGCGCGGGGGGCGCCGGAGGCGTCGAGCGGGGGTTCCCCGGTCTCGCCGCGGGCGCCGGCCGGGCCCCGCGCCGGACACAGCGCACCCCGGCCCGCTGCCGGGTCTGCGGGCGCACCCTGACCGACGCCGGCGAGATGAAGCTGATGCGCTGCGAGGACTGCCCCTCCGACATGGACGAGGGGCTGTACGAGCGGCTGCGGGACTGGCGGGCGGTCCAGGCGAGGCGGGCCGGCCAGCCGGCGTTCTGCGTCTTCACCGACAAGACGCTGATGGCGATCGCCGAGGCAGTCCCCGACGAGGAGGGCGAGCTGGCCCGGATCCCGGGGGTCGGTGTGCGCAAGCTGCACCGCTACGGAACCGACGTTCTGGCCATCTGCGCAGGCCAGGACGTGGTGGAGGGTGACGAAGGTGACTGAGGGAGGGGCGGCCGAAGATTGATCCGAACTCGTCGGAAAAATAGTTTGCGCATGCCCCGGGAATCCCCATAGGTTCTTAGACACCGGAACGGCGGCCTTCTCGAAGGCCCTGATTCCGTGCTGTACTTGCATATCCGTCGGACCGGCTCACCCCGGTCCCCCGAGACGCCGAGAGGAGGCGATTCCAGTGATCATCATCAACCGCAGCTCCACCGCCAAACTGACCGATCGCTCGGTCGTCTCCACGTGCATGCTCGGCGCCTCGGTCCTGGGCACCGGTCTGTCCGGCATCCGTGCCGATCGGCCGGCGTCCTCCTCTGTCTCGCCCGTGAGTCTTCTCGGCCGTGAGCGCAATGAGCGACCGACCAAGGCACTGGAAGCAGTAGAGGCACAGGCGCACGCCTATGCCTTCGCGGCGGCCGGTGCCGGATTTGGCAAGCAGACGACGCAGCACCACCTGATGTGGGCCTTCCGTGGGCCAGAACCCTGGAGTGATCCAGCCTGATCGTCGATCAGGCCGGCGCCTTCAGGGCCGCGGAACCCCACCCGGGATCCGCGGCCCTTCTGTTTTCCCCGAACGGGGACGACGGAGCGAAGGGGCCTCGGGACAAGAAAAGAACCCGGTACCCAGCCGACACCCGGTCCCACAGGACCGGACCGACAGACGAGGAAGACGAACCGTGCAACTCGAAGCGCACGCCCCGTCCGTACCGCCTTCCGAAACGATCCCCCCGCCCGGCCTCACGGAGGACTCCACCTTGACCCCGCTCACGGCGCTCACCGCGCTCGACGACGCCATCGAGAACCTCGGCGTGCCCGTCCCCTGCCGTTCGTACGACCCGGAGGTCTTCTTCGCCGAGACGCCGGCCGACGTCGAGTACGCCAAGTCCCTCTGCCGTACCTGCCCGCTGATGGAGGCTTGCCTCGCCGGCGCGAAGGAGCGGCGCGAGCCCTGGGGCGTCTGGGGTGGCGAGCTGTTCGTCCAGGGTGTCGTCGTCGCCCGCAAGCGGCCGCGTGGTCGCCCGCGCAAGAACCCGGTCACGGCATGAACACCGCAGGAACAATCGACCGTCCCCTCACGCAAGACCCCAAGAAGCAGGCCCCGATGAAGCCGTTCACCAGCGAGCCCGCAGGCTCCGCGACCGAAGACCTCACCATCACCACCGGCGCGTACGACTCGCGTCAGAACAGGACACGCGAGATGCAACTCATCCCAGAAGCCCTGGCTCGTGCGCATATGCACGACCGCATGCACGAGGTCGAGCGGGAGCGTCAGGCCGTGCGCCTGGTCGCCGCTCGCCGGATGCAGCGTCGGGCCGAGCGCGCCTCGATGCGCGCCCGCCGGGCGCTCGCCATGGCCGTGATGCACTGACCGCACACACCTGAAGCGGTGGCCTCCCGAGAGGGAGGCGAAGCTTTCCCCGCGGGGGCCGGTCCGTCCGAACGGGCCGGCCCCCGCGGTGCGCTCTGCGCCCGATCCGGAGCCTGCGGCGTTATCGTCCAGGGCATGGCGAGTCCGACCGAAGACGGCGACCGGGACGGTTCACCGGCGGAGCCCCCGCCCGTGGTGTGCGGCCGCTGCGGAGCCCTGGCCGCGGATCCGCCGCCGCTCACCTGGGCGTGTTCCGTCGAGAACGGCGTCCGCCGTCACTTCTGCGAGGCCTGCGCCCGGGAGAACCTCCGGGCGATCGAAGGACGGCTCGACTCCGACTGGTGGTGAGGCATCTCACAGATGGGCAGGAGTCCCGTATCCGTGGCTCATGCCTCCGCCACCGCGTCCTCGGCCAGGGGGTCCTCCGCCTCCTGCGCCAGGTCCTCCGGGGCCTCCAGCTCCTCCTCCGGGAGGAACCCGGGCAGCCAGTCCTCCAGTTCGTCCCGTAGCCGTACCGTCGCCCCGAGCTGGCACAGCACGCCGATCGTGCTGAGGGTCACCCGGTGGATCAGCAGGTACGCCGGCGGCAGGTTGAGCTGTTTGCCCAGCTGGTGGGCGGGAGAACGGGGGTCCGCTATCCGGGCCGCCTGACTGCGCATCCAGCCGCGGGTGAAGGTGAACTCCTCCGCGCGCGCCGGTTCGATGATCGGCAGGAGGTAGTCGAGGACCGCGTCCGGGTCGAGCTCGATGGTGTCCTTCACGAAGCCCTCCGCGCAGAGGAGTTCGTAGACCGCCTCCGCGTCGCCGTCCAGGGTCAGGCGCAGGGACTCGCCGATCGGGCCGGGCAGGCCGCCCGCGAGCCGGTCCACCGTGCCGAAGTCCAGTACGCCCAGCCGCCAGTCGTCCGCGCCCTCCGGCCCGCCGGGCAGGAGACGGAAGTTGCCGGGGTGCGGGTCGGCGTGCAGCAGGCCGGTGCGTGCCGGGCCGGAGAAGAGGAAGCGGGACAGCAGCTGGCCGGCACGGTCACGCTGCTCCTCGGTGCCCTCGGAGATCACCTCGGAGAGGGGGACGCCGTCGATCCACTCGGTGACCAGGATCTGGTCGCACTGATGGACCACCGCCGGCACCACGACGTCGGGATCCCCGGCGAACTCCTCCGCGTGGGCCTGCTGGGCCTGCGCCTCCAGACCGTAGTCCAGTTCCTCCGAGACCCGGTCGCGCAACTCGGCGATCAGCGGCTTCACATCCATGCCCGGAATGAGCGGGCCCAACAGGCGCGCGAAGCGGCTGAGTTGGTTCAGGTCGGACAGCAGGGCCTCGCCGGCCCCGGGGTACTGGACCTTGACCGCGACCTCCCGGCCGTCGTGCCACACCCCTCGGTGCACCTGGCCGATCGAGGCCGCCGCGGCGGGTTTGTCGTCGAACTCCAGGAACAGTCCGGCCCAGTCCTCGCCGAGGTGTTCCGTGAGCACGGCGTGCACGGTGCGGGTCGGCATCGGCGGCGCAGCGTCCTGGAGCTTGGTGAGGGCCGCGCGGTAAGGGCCGGCCACTTCCTCGGGCAGGGCCGACTCGAAGACGGACAGGGCCTGCCCGAACTTCATCGCACCGCCCTTCAGCTCGCCCAGCACCTTGAAGAGCTGTTCCGCGGTGCGCTGCTGCAGCTCACGGCCGACGATCTCCGCGGACTCGCCCACGATCCGCTTGCCCAGACCCCAGGTGGCGCGCCCGGCGAAGCCGAGCGGGAGCGCGGCGAGCTTGGCGGTCCGGGTGACCGCCTTCCGGGGAAGATCAGACATGCGCCCTCCAAGTCCCAGCCAGCCGCGCGGTGTCCGTCGTACCGCGTAACTCCGTCGAATGACGTTGCTCTCCCATTGTCACGTGCGAACCCCCCTCCTCGGGGGTGTGTTCCCGCTTACCTTTCTCCGCGGCCCCGCACGGGCAGGCCCAGTGTGGCCCCACCGGCCGGGAGCGCCACTGGAGCGCGGGTGCCGAGACCTCCCACCGGGCGCCCACGCTCGACGGGGCGCGGCCGTCGAGGAAAGCGAGCGCGTGGGCGGCGGCCAGCCCGGCCACCGTAGTGGCCAGCGTCACATCACAGGCGCGCGCCGTGCGCCGGTGACCGGAGTGCCACTGGGCGACCAGTCGCGGCCACGCCGGGTCCCGGTCGGTGCGCTCCTGATGCAGACAGCCCGCGCATCCCGTCTCGCCCGGCAGGACGAGCGGGCCCACGACACCCGTGCCCTCGACGACGCCGGCGTAGAGATGCGGGGTGCCCGAGGCGATCAGCGGCTCCGCCGCGGAGGGAGCGGGTGCGTGCACGGACACGTCGTCCCGCGGGGCGAGGATCACCAGCGAGAAGCCAGGGGCGCCCTCGGCGGGGGAGTTCCCGCTCCGCCGGGGCGGCCGGCCGGGTGCGGCCCGGCGCACGACGCGGCGGGCCGCCTCGTCCCGACGCTCGCCGACCGCCTCGGCGGGCAGCCCGCCGGGCGTGACGTCGCCCGGCTCCACCTTTCCGCCGTCAAGCACGTCCACCTCACCGACTCCCGCGCCCGACAGCAGCGCCGCCAGCGCCGCGCCCACCCGGCCCGCGCCGCGCACCTGCACCCGCATCCCGCGCCGGGCCGCCAGGTGCTCGACGGCGTCACCCGGCTGCGAGGTGACGAGGGACAGCGCGGCGAGATCGGGTCGCAGCCGGTCCATGACCTCCTTCCTCTCCCGCAGGGCGCAGGCCTGCGGCCCGCCGCCGTGTGCGTCGTCGAGCAGTCCCGCCCGGGCCAGCCGCTCGACCAGCCGGTCCACATGGCCGTCGGGCAGATCCATCCGGCGGCCCTCCTCCCGCAGCAGGGGGAGCCCGCGGGTGCCGTCCAGCAGGTCGAGGAAGCTGCCCGTGGCCGTGTCCACCGGGCCGAGTGTCAGTGCGTGCGCCGGCGTCATGCCGAACTGCACCGTGTTGAGGTCGCGCCAGCCGCGCCGGAGCGCGGGTTTCACCG
Source organism: Streptomyces sp. NPDC020597 (assembly GCF_044335095.1). Lineage (NCBI taxonomy): Bacteria > Bacillati > Actinomycetota > Actinomycetes > Kitasatosporales > Streptomycetaceae > Streptomyces > Streptomyces sp. NPDC020597. The sequence goes on from NZ_JBIRUL010000001.1 coordinate 553,232, forward strand.
TCGGATGCATCGAAGGCCCCCGTATGCCTGGAAACTCCCCGTCATGTCGACGGAGCGGGGCGTGGGGTGTCCTCGCTCCGCCGACGACTGCCAGCATGCCCGGGCCCGACCGAGCCCGCCGAAAGTTGTCCACAGGCACCCGCATTCGTCGTATAAATGCGTCGTACGAGGCAAAAGCGGCAGGTCGGATCGGAACCCACCCGACCCGGAGTCGGGACTTCCCCCCTGGGCAACGGGTAACGTCGGGGCGTGCCCGCCGACCCCCTGCACCGCGCCGGACCACCACAGCGCAGCACGACGAGCCCGCCGCCGAGCGGCTCGGGGGCGAGCGCGATCGAGGTCCGCAGAAGCGCCCGGCGACGTCGGACGGTCTCCGCGTACCGCGAGGGCGATCGCACCATCGTGCTCATCCCCGCCCGGATGTCCGAGGCCGAGGAGCAACGCTGGGTGACCGTCATGCTCGACAAGCTCGCCGCGCAGGAGAGCCGGCGCGTGCCCGGCGACGCCGAGCTCGCCGAACGCGCCGAGCGCCTGTCGGCCCAGTGCTTCGACGGCCGGGCCCGGCCCGCCTCGGTGCGCTGGGTGACCAACCAGAACACCCGCTGGGGCTCGTGCACACCGGCCGAGGGCAGCATCCGGCTGTCGCACCGCCTGAAGGGCATGCCCGAGTACGTCATCGACTACGTCCTCGCCCATGAGCTCGCGCATCTGCTCGTGCCGGGCCACGGCCCCGACTTCTGGCGGCTGCTGGAGGCCTACCCGCGCACCGAGCGCGCCCGGGGCTATCTCGAGGGCGTCGTCGCGGCGGAACGCCTGCCCCACCCGCCGGACCCGAACGGGGAGTGACCTGCGGCGCGCGTGGGGTGAACCTCGCGGGCGTCCCGTGACGTCGCTTGTGTACCGGCTCTGTACCGACATCGTGCGTTGTCGGACTTTGCCGTTAGCCTGACGCGACGCACTCGCAATCGGGATGGGGGACGGTCGTTACGCATGCCCAGGGAATTCCAACGCGGCCACAAGGCCAGGATCAGTGACCTCACGGCGGGTACCGATCTGTACGTAGGCGTGCAGATCACCGCCCCCGGCCTGACCTTCGACATCAGCTGCTTCGGTCTCGACGCCGACGAGCGTCTCTCGGACGACCGGTACTTCGTCTTCTTCAACCAGCCCAAGTCCCCCGAGGAGTCCATCCAGCTCCTGGGCCCCCAGGCGGGCGACACCGAGTCCTTCCGCATCACCCTCGACCGGATCCCGCCGCAGATCCAGAAGCTGTCCTTCACGGCGACGCTGGACGGCGCCGGGCAGATGTCGCAGATCAACCCCGGCTACCTGCGCATCGTCGCGGGCGGTGAGGAGGTGGCCCGCTACGCGTTCAACGGCTCCGAGTTCACCAGTGAGCGGGCCGTGATGCTGGGCGACTTCTACCTCAAGGACGTGTGGCGGTTCGCGGCCGTCGGCCAGGGCTTCGACGGCGGCCTGGAAGCGCTGCTGAAGAACTTCGGCGGCGAGGTCGCGGAGGAGGAGGCGCCCGCCGCGCCGCAGCAGCCGCAGACCGGCGCCGCTCCGAGCTTCGCCCCGCCCGCCTTCGGCGCGCCCCCCGCTCCGGCGCCCGCGCCGCAGCAGCCGCAGCCCGCCGCACAGGGCTTCGCGCCCCCGCCCGGCGCGACCCCGCCGCCGGCCCCCGCTCCCGCGGTGCACGCCGCGCCGACCATCGTCGCGCCGCTCGTCCCTCCCGGCGGCCACGTCCCGCCGCCCGCCCCCGCCCCGGCTCCCTACGGTCAGCCGCCGCAGCCCCAGCCGTACGGCCAGGGCCCCGCGCCGGCCGCGCCGATGCCCCCCGGCTACGGGCAGCAGCCGCAGGCCCCCCAGGCCCCGCCCGGCTACGGACAGCCGGCCCCGCCGCCCGGCTACGGTCAGCAGCCCCCCTTCGGGCAGGTCCCGGGACAGCAGGCCTACGGCGTGCCGCAGGGCGCGCCCGAGGGCGGCGCCGGCGTGGCGTCGGCACTCCAGCAGTTCAAGGAGACGCCCACCGGGCAGCGCTGGACGCAGCAGAACAGGAAGATGATCCGGGTCGACCTCGGCATCGGCGGCCAGCCCGTCCTCGCCCGCCAGGGCAGCATGGTCCTCTACCAGGGCAAGGTCGACTTCAGCTACAAGGGCGCAGGGTTCGCCGGCCGGATCGTCGGCAACGCCACCGGCCAGGAGATGCAGCTGATGCGCTGCACCGGCCAGGGGCAGGTGTTCCTCGCCGAGAACTCCACCCATGTGCACCCCATCGAGCTCCAGGGTGACGCGATCTGCGTCTCCGCCGAGAACGTCCTCGCCTTCGACGAGAGCCTCCAGTACGAGGTCCGTCGCATCGAGGGGCACGGCATCCCCGGCGGCGCGCTGTTCACCATGCAGTTCCAGGGCACCGGCACGATCGTCGTGAAGACGCACGGCACCCCCGTGGTCCTGCCGGTGACGCCCACCACGTTCGCCGACTGCAACGCCGTCGTCGCCTGGTCGGCGGCCTCCCAGGTGGTCGTCTCCAGCCAGGTGCGGATGCGCCGCAACGCCTACCCGGGCGACACCGGAGAGAGCGTCAACCTCCAGTTCCGGGGCGCTCCCGGCAACTTCATCGTCGTCCAGCCGTACGAGGTCTGAGGGAGCCCGTCATGAACCAGCCGCTCGCGGGCTACGCGCCCGCACCCGTCACCGCCCGCATGGAGAACCACGGCAACCACATGCTGAAGGTCGCCATGCAGACCGGTAACGACCTCTTCGCGCGCGTGGGCTCGATGGTCGCCTACGAGGGCTTCGTCCAGTACGAGCCCAACCCGCCGGCCGTACGCCAGATCGCCCGCGACTGGATGACCGGCGAGGGCGCGCCCCTGATGAAGTGCACCGGCGACGGTCTGCTCTACCTCGCCGACTACGGTGCGAACGTCGTCGTCATCAACCTCAACGGCGACGGCATCTCCGTCAACGCCACCAATCTGCTCGCCTTCGACGCGCACCTGACCTGGGGCGTCGAGCGCGTCAAGGGTCTCGCGAAGTTCGCCGGCCAGGGGCTGTGGAACACCAAGATCTCCGGGCAGGGCTGGGTCGCGCTGACCTCCCGGGGCAAGCCGATCGTCGTCGACTGCGGCGGCGGCGAGGACGAGACGTACGTCGACCCCGACGCGCTCGTCGCCTGGTCACCGAACCTCAAGGTGAAGGGCAAGCGCAGCTTCAAGGCGCAGTCGCTCATCGGCCGGGGCAGCGGCGAGGCCTACCAGATGGCCTTCTCCGGTCAGGGCATCGTCGTCGTCCAGCCCAGCGAGGACAGCACCGACCGCCTCCGGGTACGGGGCTGAGGGAGCCGGAAACACCATGCAGAGCTCACTTTTCGCACACAACGACTCGCAGACCCAGGACCGCTGGAGCCTGCAGAACAAGCAGATGCTCCGGGTCACCCTGGAGGGCCACGACGACATCCTCGCCCGCAAGGGGACGATGGTCGCCTACCAGGGCCTCATGGAGTTCGACGCCGAGTACCAGAGCAACCAGCAGGGACGCGCGCGTGCCCACACGGGCGAGGGCCTGAGCCTGATGCGCTGCCACGGCCAGGGCACCGTGTACCTCGCCAACCTGGCCCAGCACATCCACGTGATGGACGTGGAGCAGGACGGGCTGACCGTGGACAGCAGCTATGTGCTGGCCATGGACTCCTCGCTGCACCACGAAGTCATCGCCGTCGACAGCCTCTACGGCATCTCCGGCTCGGGGAAGTACCAGCTCAACATCACCGGCCGCGGCAAGGTCGCCCTGATGACCTCGGGCGCGCCGCTGATGATGCAGGTCACCCCCGACAAGTACGTCAACTGCGACGCCGACGCCATCGTGGCCTGGTCCACCGGACTGCGCGTGCAGATGCAGGCGCAGACGCACTCCTCCGGGGTCTGGCGGCGGCGCGGCAACACCGGTGAGGGCTGGGAGCTCAGCTTCATGGGCGCCGGCTACGCGCTGGTCCAGCCCAGCGAGCTGCTGCCGCCGCAGAACGCCCAGTTCGGGTCCGGTATCGCCGCGCAGTACGGCATGGGCCAGCAAGGCGCGCGGGGACAGAACCAGGGCAACGTCTGGAGCTGACCGTCCGCACGGCAGACGTGAGGGGCGACCACCCGGGTGGTCGCCCCTCACCCGTCCCGGTCACAGCCGCGCCCGGGCCGCCTCCAGCAGACGCACGACCGACGCGTCGGCCACGCTCCCCACCTCGTCATAGGCGAACCAGCGCAGGTCCAGGGACTCGCCGCTGATGCTCTCCACCGCCCCGGCCGGGGCGAGCGCCGCGTACTGGACGTCGTAGTGCCAGGCGCAGGGCGTGTGATGCCGGTCCAGGCGCACCGGACCGCCGGGCAGCAGGCTCAGCCCCGGCACGCCCGACTCCTCCGTCCCCTCCCGCAGCGCCGCGCCCGCCAGCGTCGCGTCGACCGGCTCGCAGTGACCGCCCGTCTGCAGCCACATCCGCAGCTTCCTGTGCAGCGTGAGCAGCACGCGGCCGCGCTCCGGGTCGATCACCAGCGCACTCGCCGTGATGTGCCCGTCCGCGCAGCCCTTCCACACGCCGTCCGGATGGGCCGCGAGATGGTCCAGGTAGGTCCGGCACAGCTCTTCCTGGCCCTCGTACCCCTTCAGGACGAGGACCGCGTCGTCGTGCAGGCTCACTTGGCGTCGTCGCCCCCGGAGTCGTTCCCGTCGTCCGTGGTGTCGTCCTTCTTCAGGTTCGGCCCGTCGCCGAGGCCGCCGCCGGCCGCCTCGCCGAGCATCCTGTCCAGCTCCGAGAAGTCCATCTGCTCGCGGTGCACGAAGCCGTCCGGGTCGTCCAGGTCGGAGGCGGTGGGCAGCATGTCCGGGTGGGCCCACAGGGCGTCCCGGCCGTCGACCCCGCGCGCGTCCGTCAACGAGGCCCACAGGCGGGAGGCGTCGCGCAGACGGCGGGGACGCAGCTCCAGGCCGATCAGCGTCGCGAACGTCTGCTCGGCCGGACCGCCCGTGGCCCGGCGGCGGCGCAGGGTCTCGCGCAGCGCGTCGGCGGACGACAGACGCGGCTTCGCAGCGGCGTGCACCACGGCGTCCACCCAGCCCTCGACGAGCGCCAGAGCCGTCTCCAGACGGGCCAGGGCCGCCTTCTGCGCCGGGGTGTCCTCCGGCTGGAACATGCCCTGCTGGAGCGCTTCCTGCAGCTGCTCGGGATTCTGCGGGTCGAACTGGCCGACCACGTCCTCCAGCTTGGCGGTGTCGACCTTGATCCCCCGCGCATACCCCTCGACCGCGCCGAACAGATGCGAGCGCAGCCACGGCACATGCGCGAAGAGGCGCTGGTGGGCGGCCTCGCGCAGTGCGAGGTAGAGCCGCACCTCGTCCTTGCCGACGCCCAGGTCCTTGCCGAAGGCCTCGATGTTCACCGGCAGCAGCGCGGCGCGCCCGGCCGGGCCGAGCGGCAGACCGATGTCGGTCGAGCCGACGACCTCGCCCGCGAGCACGCCCACGGCCTGGCCGATCTGCGAGCCGAACATCGCGCCGCCCATGGAGCGCATCATGCCGATCAGCGGGCCGGCCATGGCCTGCATCTCCTCCGGCAGGACGTCGCCCATGGCCGCGCCGACGCGTTCGGCGACCGGGTCGACGAGCTCCTTCCAGGCGGGCAGGGTCGCCTCGACCCACTCCGCGCGGGACCACGCCACGGCTGAGGCGGCACCGGACGGCAGCGACGTGGCGTCGTCGAGCCACAGGTCGGCCAGGCGGACGGCCTCCTGGACGGCGGTGCGCTCGGACGGACCGACGCTGGAGTCCTTGACGCCGTCGGAGGTGCCCTGGGCGACCGTCTGCCGGGCGATCTGCTTGGCCATGTCCCAGTTCACCGGGCCGCCCTCGTACGAGAGCATCTGACCGAGCTGCTGGAACGCGGCCCCCAGGTCGTTGGGGTTCAGCGAACCGAACATCGCGGCGAGCGGGTTGTCCGCGCCGGGGGCGCCGAAGCCGCCGGCGCCGGGCAGCCCGCCGAAGCCGAACGGGTTGGCCTGTCCCTGACCACCGCCGCTCTGCGAGTCCTTCTTCTTGCCCTCGTCGCCGTCTTCCGGCTCCTCCGGCGGAAGGCCGAATCCGAATGGGGTGTCACTCACGGGGTTCCTCGGCTGGTAAGGCCACCGGTTTGCGGCCGGCGGCGACTGCCCTGCAACACCACCCAGCGTAGACACCCCGGCTCGATAGGGCCTCGGTGCTTCGCCGACTCCCGCGCTGCGGCAGGATGGATGCCACCTGGTACGTACGCGTCACTCGCGCCCGTATGCCAAGACAACCGCTGGAGACACCTGGTGAGTTCCCCAGATCCGCAGGTTCGCGCAGCGCGAAACCCTTCGCCCCGGGCCGGCGCCCGCGGGCCCGTCGTCGCCGTGACCGGCGCGGCGACCGGGGTGGGCGCGCTGCTCACGGAGCGGCTCGCCGCGTCGGAGGAGATCAAGCAGGTCGTCGCCATCGACGAGCGGCGAGGCGAGTGCGACGCGGCGCAGTGGCACATCCTCGACGTCCGCGATCCGGCGATCGCCGACAAGCTGCGCGGCGCGGACGTCGTGGTCCACCTCGCGCTCGACCTCGACCTGGGGAGTGACGCCGCCGCCCGGACGGCCTACAACGTGCGCGGCACGCAGACCGTCCTGACGGCCGCCGCGGCGGCCGGGGTGCGCCGCGTCGTGCTGTGCACCTCCGCGATGGTCTACGGAGCGCTGGAGGACAACGAGCTGCCGCTCTCGGAGGACGCCGAGCTGCGGGCGACGGCGGAGGCGACCGGCGTCGGGGACCTCCTGGAGATCGAGCGGCTCGCGCGCCGCGCGCCCCGGGCGCATCCCGGTCTGAACGTCACCGTGGTGCGGCCCGCGACCCTGGTCGGCGGCACGGACACGGCGCTGACCCGGTACTTCGAGTCGCCGCGGCTGCTGGTCGTCGCCGGGTCGCGGCCGGCCTGGCAGTTCTGCCACGTCGAGGACCTGGTGAGCGCCCTGGAGTACGCCGTCCTGGAGAAGGTCGACGGGGAGCTCGCCGTCGGGTGCGACGGGTGGCTGGAGCAGGAGGAGGTCGAGGAGCTCAGCGGGATCCGGCGCATGGAGCTGCCGTCGGCGGTGGCCCTGGGCGCTGCCGCGCGGCTGCACCGGATCGGGCTGACGCCGTCCCCGGCGGGCGACCTGGCGTACACGATGTACCCCTGGGTGGTGAGCGGAAGCCGGCTGCACGACGCGGGGTGGCGGCCGGGCTGGACCAACGAGGAGGTCCTGGCGGAGCTGCTGGAGGAGGTGGCCGGCCGGCACACCGTCGTCGGACGGCGGCTCGGGCGCAAGGACGCGACGGCCGCGGGCGCGGCCGGGGCGACGGTCGCCCTGCTGGGTGCGGCGGCCGTGGTGAGACGGGCCCGCAGAGCCCGGCGGCGCTGAGCGCGGGGGCGTGCGGCGTGCTGCGCCGCGGGCCCCCTTGGAGGTCGCTCCAAAGCACCACGCGCGCGTGCCGGGCGATCACGCTATTTCGCCGGTTTACCGCGGTGCGGCACGATGGTGGGTATGGCAGCCAACGACGAGCACCCCGGCGAGCGGGCGGCGCAGGATCCCATCAAGCTGATCGCCGTTCGCGACACCGCGCTCTCTCTGGACGAGGTGTTCAAGGCCGTCGGGGACGACGCCGCCGGCGGGACGGCGCTCTTCGTGGGCACCGTGCGCAACCACGACGCGGGCGCCGACGTCGACGCGCTCGGATACTCCTGCCACCCGAGCGCCGAGGCGGAGATGCGGCGGATCGCGGAGAAGATCGCCGCCGAGTACCCGGTGCGGGCGCTGGCGGCCGTCCACCGGGTGGGGGAGCTGGCCGTGGGCGATCTGGCGGTCGTCGTCGCCGTGTCCTGCCCGCACCGCGGGGAGGCCTTCGAGGCGTGCCGGAAGCTGATCGACGACCTCAAGCACGAGGTGCCCATCTGGAAGCACCAGAGGTTCTCCGACGGCACCGAGGAGTGGGTGGGGGCCTGCTGACCCTCGGACACCCGACCCGCCGGCCACCCGTCCCGATCGACCGACCACCCCCTCCTCACCGACCGGCCACCCCCTTGATCGACCGGCCGCTCGCCCTGATCCATCGGGCACCACCCGTCCGGTTGCGTAACCGGCCCCCTGCCGTGAGCGTTGTCACTGCGGATGGTTAATCTGCTGATCAGTCAGTTGTGGTTGCTCACCGGGGTTGGGAGGTCGGCATGGCGGCGCTCGCCTGGTTGCTGATTCCGCTTGTCGCCGCGATCGGCGCGGGACTGTGGGGGAGTTGGGCGAACCGGACCCGCAAGGCTCGCGGTGACGGCCCTGAGCTGGACGGATACGCCCGCTTCCGGGCCGCCATGGAGAAGCCGCACTCCCGCGCGTGACCCGGGTGGCAGCCCTGACCGTGCGCTGACAGAGGCGTCCCGTACTGTCGAGTCATGCCACGCCGCACCGCGACGATGCTCGCCTCCACCCTGATGCTCATCGCACTTCTGTGCGCGGGAGTACTCATTCCCGTTCCGTACTCGGAGATGTCCCCGGGGCCGACGGTGAACACGCTCGGAGACCACGACGGTGAGCCGGTGCTGCAGGTCTCCGGACGCAAGACCTACGCGACCACCGGTCACCTGAACATGACCACCGTGCGGGTGACCAGCGCCGACTACCGGATGAACCTCGTCGAGGCCGTCTACGGATGGCTCGCGCACGACAACAGGGTCGTCCCGCACGACACCCTCTACCCGGACGGCAAGACCGAGGAGCAGTCCACCCAGGAGAACGCCGAGGAGTTCAGCCAGTCCCAGGAGAGCGCCAAGGTCGCCGCCCTGAAGGAGCTGAACGTCCCGGTGACGTCCTGGGTGATCGTCTCGACCGTGGTGAAGGGGTCCCCGGCGGAGGGCAGGCTGCACGCCGGGGACGTGATCAAGGCCGTGGACGGCGCCGCGGTGAAGGAGCCGGGTGACGTGGCGAAGCTGGTGACCAAGCACAAGGCCGGCGAGAAGGTCGTCTTCACGATCGTTCCGGCGAAGGAGCAGGCGGCGGCCGAGAAGGCGCACAGGACCGCGACCGCCACGCAGAAGGTCTCGATCACCACCGCGGCCTCCGACGACAGCGGCACGAAGCGCGCGATCGTCGGGATCTCGGCCGGGACCGACCACACCTTCCCCTTCACCGTCGACATCAAGCTCGCCGACGTCGGCGGCCCCAGCGCCGGCCTGATGTTCGCGCTCGGCATCTACGACAAGCTCACCCCGGGCAGTCTCACCGGCGGCAGGTTCGTGGCCGGCACCGGGACCATCGACGACGACGGCAAGGTCGGCCCGATCGGCGGCATCGAGATGAAGACCGTCGGCGCGCGCAGCAAGGGCGCCCAGTTCTTCCTGACGCCCGCCGACAACTGCAAGGCGGCCGCCGCGGACACCCCCTCGGGACTCAGGCTCGTCAAGGTCGACACCATCGACGACGCCCTCGCCGCCCTCGAGGACATCCGCAGCGGCGACACGGCGGCCCTGCCGAAGTGCACGAAGTAGCCGCCGGGGCCTGATCGGAGGACAGGCCCCGGGCCGCCCCGCCGGGGCCGCGGGGCGCCGCTACTCCGCGAACGTCGCCGACAGCGCCTCCGCGAGACCCGGGACGAGCCCGGCGCCCGTGAGCACCTCCGTAGGCGCGTCCTTCTCACGCAGCCGCAGCGCCGAGTCCCGGGTGCCGTCGCGCAGCACGCCGACCGTCATCCGGACCTCGTGGCGGTCGGGGTGCTCGGCCACCCACTTCGCGAGTTTCGCTTCGCTGAGGCCCTTCGGGACCTGGGACTCGGCGGACGGCGGCAGCATCAGGCGCTCGACGGTGAGGGCGCAGCCCACCACCGCGTCCGGCCAGGCGATCGTGGCGAGGAACTCGTCGAGCGGCTTGTCCGTTGGCACTTCGTCCTGCTCGATCGGGGTGAGACCGGTGGTCTCGGGCTCGTCCTGAAGGCCGAGCTGGGTCGCGAGCGACGGTTCCTGGGCTCGCAGCCGAGCGGTGTCTACGAGGGCGAAAAGGCGGGCGGGCTGGTCCCAGCCGAGGCCGGAGGCGTACTCGTCGATCTCGAGTACGGCCCGGGTGAGCGGGCTCGCCGCCATGGGAGTGTTGGACATGGTCACAATCCTCTCTCGTTCCTGGGCGGAATCGGGAACCGAGTAAACGGTGAGTAAGTTGCATAGGTGTGGGCCCGCGATCACGGGGGGCCACGCACGGTCCACGAACACGCGGGCCTGACGGATCAACTGCGACATTCGAGGTGCGCACCTTGGCTTTCCAGATGCCGGACCGCGGCGGAGGCCCCACGGGGCCGCGGATCAGAGTGGGCCGCCCGTCCCGGCGCGTCCGGACCCTGCTGACGACACTGGGCGTCCTAGCCGTACTCGGCATGGCGTTCACGATGTTCGCCGGGTTCTGGACGGACTGGCTCTGGTACCGCTCGGTGAACTACTCGTCCGTGTTCACGACCATGCTCTGGACCAAGATCGGGCTGTTCTTCGTCTTCGGCCTGCTGATGGCCCTCGCGGTCGGCTTCAACATCTGGCTGGCCCACCGGCTGCGGCCGCCGCTGAGCGCGATGTCGGTGGAGCAGCAGAGTCTCGACCGCTACCGCATGGGCATCGCGCCGTACAAGACGTGGCTGCTGCTCGGCATCACCGCCCTGGTCGGCCTGATCGCCGGAGCCTCGGCGGCGGGACAGTGGCGCACCTGGCTGATGTGGGTCAACGGCGTGCCCTTCGGGCAGAAGGACCCGCAGTTCCACCTCGACGTGTCGTTCTTCGCCTTCGACCTGCCCTGGTACCGGTTCCTGCTCGGCTTCGGCTTCGCCGCCACGATCCTCTCCCTGATCGCCGCCGCGCTCACCCACTACCTGTACGGCGGGCTGCGCGTCACCAGCCCCGGCGCGCGTGCCACCTCCGCGGCCACCGGTCACCTGTCGGTGCTGCTGGGCGTCTTCGTCGCGCTGAAGGCGGTCGCCTACTGGCTCGACCGGTACGGCCTGGCGGTGAAGTCCAGCGACTTCAAGGCCACGGACAACTGGACGGGCCTGCGGTACGTCGACGCCAACGCCTACCTGCCGGCCAAGACGATCCTGTTCTGCATCGCGGTCATCTGCGCCCTGCTGTTCTTCGCCACGCTGTGGCGGCGCACCTGGCAGCTGCCCGTGATCGGCTTCGGCCTGATGGTGCTCTCGGCGATCCTCATCGGCGGGCTCTACCCGGCGATCGTCCAGAAGTTCCAGGTCCAGCCCAACGAGCAGGCCAAGGAAGCCCCGTACGTCGCGAAGAACCTCAAGGCGACGCGTGAGGCGTACGGCATCGACGGCACGCAGGTCACCGAGTACTCGGGCACGAGCACCACCAAGGACAAGACGACGCTGCGCGACGACGTCGACGCGACCGCCAGCATCCGCGTCCTGGACCCGAACATCGTCTCCCCGACGTTCCAGCAGCTCCAGCAGATGCGCAAGTACTACGCGTTCCCGACCAACCTGGACGTGGACCGCTACAGCGTGAAGGGCGCCGACCAGGACACGGTGATCGGTCTGCGCGAGCTGAACCTCGCGGGCGTGGACAAGCAGAACTGGATCAACAACCACTTCCGCTACACCCACGGTTACGGGGTGGTCGCGGCGAAGGGCACCACGTCCGACTCCGAGGGCCGGCCCCTGTTCACCGAGTCCAACCTGCCGTCCGAGGGCGAGCTCGGCACGTACGAGCAGCGCGTCTACTACGGCGAGAAGACCACCACGTACTCGATCGTCGGCGGTCCCCAGAAGGAGATCGACTACTCCGACGACGCGGGGGAGAAGACCACCAGTTACCAGGGCAAGAGCGGGGTCAACCTCTCCAACCCGGTCAACCGGGCCGCGTACGCGATGGCGTTCGGCGAGCCGCAGATCCTCTACTCCGGCGCGATCGGCGAGGGGTCGCGGATTCTGTACAACCGCACGCCCAAGGAGCGCGTGGAGGCCGTCGCCCCCTGGCTGACCATCGACGGCGACGCCTACCCGGCCGTGGTCGACGGCCGCATCCAGTGGATCGTCGACGCGTACACGACGACGAACGGCTACCCGTACGCCTCCCGTACGACCCTCGGCGACACGACGGCCGACTCGCTGACCGCGACCAACGACAACCGCGCGGTGGTGGCCCAGCAGAATCAGGTCAACTACATCCGCAACTCGGTGAAGGCCACCGTCGACGCGTACAGCGGCGAGGTCAAGCTCTTCCAGTGGGACACCGAGGACCCGGTCCTGAAGACGTGGATGAAGGCGTTCCCGGGCACGGTGAAGGCCAAGTCGACGATCTCCAAGTCGCTCATGGCCCATCTGCGGTACCCGCAGGACCTGTTCAAGGTGCAGCGCGAGCTGCTCACCCGCTACCACGTGAAGGACGCCACGACGTTCCTCAGCGGCAGCGAGGTGTGGCAGGTGCCGGACGACCCGTCCAACAAGTCGGGCGACGCGGTGCCGCCGTACTACCTGAGCATGAAGATGCCCGACCAGAAGGCACAGGCGTTCTCGCTGACGACGACGCTCACGCCCAACGGCCGGGACAACCTCAGCGCGTTCATGGCGGTCGACTCCGAAGCGGGCACTCCCGACTACGGCAAGATCAGAATCCTGAAACTGCCGACGAGCACGACCGTCGACGGGCCGAAACAGGTGCAGAGCCAGTTCAACTCCGAACAGGACATCGCCGAGTCCATCAGGCTCCTCAAGGGCGGCGACTCCGACATCGAGTACGGCAACCTGCTGACGGTGCCGCTCGACGGCGGACTGCTCTACGTGGAACCTGTCTACGTGCGCGGCGGCGGGCTCAAGTACCCGCTCCTGAAGAAGGTGTTGGTGACCTACGGCGGCAACACCGCCTTCGAGGACACCCTGGACGAGGCCCTCAACAAGGTCTTCGGCGCGGAGGGGACCACCCCGCCGCCGACGGACGAGGGGGGCGGCACCACTCCGCCGCCGACGTCGAGCAACCCGACCGTCCGGCAGGCGCTGGCCGATGCCCAGAAGGCCTTCGCCGCCGGCCAGGAGGCTCTGAAGAAGCCCGACTGGGCCGCGTACGCCAAGGCGCAGAAGGACCTCGAGGACGCGCTGAAGCGGGCCGAGGAGGCGCAGGCGGCGGCCGACAAGGGCGTCAAGCCGAGCAGCAGCCCGAGCGCGAGTCCCACCGGTTCGGCGAGTCCGAGCGGCGGATCCGCCGGCAAACCCAGTCCGACACCGAGCCCCAGCAGCAGCTGATCATGCTCACCCCGCGTCGTGGTACGGTTGTGGAACACGACGCGGGGTGGAGCAGCTCGGTAGCTCGCTGGGCTCATAACCCAGAGGTCGCAGGTTCAAATCCTGTCCCCGCTACTGAAGACGAAGGCCCGGATCCGGAAACGGATCCGGGCCTTCGTGGTGTGCGAACGCATGTGCCGGAAAAACCGATGGCCGCGCCGCTGTGGGGAGTTGCGCCATCTGTGTTTGACTTGTCTCTCTGTGGGCAAGTCGACAAAACGCTGAAGTGACCTTACGGGCCGCGGTATACCAGGTGTACCCGGGTTGCGGGTGGTGCGACGATGGACGTTATGGGGGACAAGGCAACTCTGTTCGAGACAGGGCGGTTTGTGCAGACTTCCGAAGAGGAAGCGACCCCGGACGAGAGCCGGGACGAGACGGCCGACGCCGTCGACACGGGGGAGGCCGTCGAGGAGATGCGCCTGCGGCTCGCGGCGGAAGCCGGCGACGCCGAGGCCATGAGCGTCCTCGGGGCCATGCTGCTGCGCCGCGGCGACCTGGACGGCGCCGAGCCCCATCTGCGTGCCGCCACCGCGGAGGGCGACCGCGCCGCCGCCAACAACCTGGGCGTGCTGCTCCACCAGCGCGGCTACCCCGACGAGGCCGCGGGCTGGTGGCGGGTCGCCGCGGTGGCCGGCTCCGCCGCGGCCGCCCACGCGCTGGGCCGCCACCGCCGCGAGTGCGGGGACGAGCCGGCCGCCGAGTACTGGCTGCGCCAGGCCGCCGAGCAGGGGCACACCCTGGGCGCGTACGCCCTCGCCGACCTGCTGGAGCACCGCGGGGACGCCGGGGCGGAGCAGTGGATGCGGGTCGCCGCCGAGCGCGGCCACCGCGAGGCGGCCTACCGGCTGGCCCGCGCCCTCGACCAGCACCGCGGCCCGCTCCAGGACGGCGCCCCGGAAGAGGGCGCACGCGACAACGGTGTCGCCGGGCGGACCGAGGCCGAGCAGTGGTACCGGCAGGCCGCCGCGCGCGGACACCGCCGCGCCGCGCTGCACCTCGGGACGATCCTCGAGGGCCGGGGCGATCTGAAGGAGGCCGGGCGCTGGTACCTCACGTCGGCCAAGGACGGCGAGGCGCGGGCCGCCTGCGCGCTCGGATTCCTGCTGCGCGACGCCGGCGACACCGAGAACGCCGCGGTCTGGTGGCTGCGGGCCGCACAGGACGGCGACGGCAACGCGGCGAACGCGCTGGGCGCGCTGCACGCCGAGCGCGGGCAGACCCAGACCGCCGAACGCTGGTACCGGGCCGCGATGGACGCCGGGGACGACAACGGCGCCTACAACCTCGCCCTGCTCTGCGCCGAGCAGGGCCGCACCGCGCAGGCCGAGCAGTGGTACCGGCGCGCCGCCTACGCCGGGCACCGGGAGGCCGCCAACGCCCTCGCCGTCCTGCTGCTCCAGGTCGGCGACACGGCCGGGGCCGAGCCCTGGTTCTCCAAGGCGGCGGAGGCGGGCAGCGTCGACGCCGCGTTCAACCTCGGGATCCTGTTCGCCGGGCGCGGCGAGGAGGCGGTCGCCCTGCGCTGGTACGAGCGGGCTGCGGCCGCCGGACACACCGAGGCGGCGCTGCAGGTCGGCATCGCGCGCCTGCGCGACGGGGACGAGCAGGAGGCAGAAAGGCATCTGCGGTGTGCGGCCGGCGGCGGGAACGCGGAGGCCGCGTACCGGCTGGCGGCCGTGCTCGACGCGCGCAGGCCGCCCCAGCCCGCGCACGAGCTCGGGGAGATCGTGCACGAGAAGACCGAGTGCGAGGAGTGGTACGAGCGCGCCGCGACCCAGGGGCACCGTCGTGCGCAGGTCCGCGTCGGGATGCTGGCCGCCGCGCGCGGTGACGTCGTCGAGGCCGCACGCTGGTACCGGACGGCCGCGGAGGCCGGTTCGCGCAACGGGGCCTTCAACCTGGGGCTGCTGCTCGCGCGGGAGGGCAGCGAGCCCGAGGCGGCCGTGTGGTGGACGCGTGCGGCCGACGCCGGGCACGGGCGGGCGGCGTTGCGGCTGGCCCTGGTCTACGCGCGTCGCGGTGAGCTGGCGGAGGGGAAGCGGTGGGCCGACCGGGCGGTGTCCCTCGGCCCGGCGGAGGTGGCCGAGCGGGCGGCCCGGCTGCGCGACGCGCTGCGGGAAGAGCTGTCGGCGTGACGCGTGGCCGGCGCCGCCGATCCCGCGGGCCTCGACCCGCCCGACCGTGCTGACCTGGGCGTATGGGTGGCCGTCGTATTGATTTGCCTTCCTCGTCGCCCTTCACGTAACGTGGGGTTCACCGACGCGGGGTGGAGCAGCTCGGTAGCTCGCTGGGCTCATAACCCAGAGGTCGCAGGTTCAAATCCTGTCCCCGCTACTGAAGGCCGAGGGCCGGAATCCGAAAGGGTTCCGGCCCTCGGTGCGTTCGCCGTCACCGCATGCGGCGACAGCGTGGCCCCGGCCTCCCGTGGGGGAGTCCGGGGCCACGGCCGGGCGTGGGTCAGGCGGCGGCAGCGCAGTTCGGGCAGATGCCGCGGTAGGTCACCTCGACGTCCGACACGGCGAAGCCGAAGCGCTCCGAGTCGGGGAGGTCGGCCAGCGGGTTGCCCACGGGATGGACGTCTTTGATCGCGCCGCAGCGGGCGCAGACCAGATGATGATGCGGACGGTGGGCGTTGGGGTCGTACCGCTTGGCGCGCTTGTCGGTGGCGACCTCGAGCACCTCGCCGAGCGATACGAGCTCGCCGAGGGTGTTGTAGACGGTCGCCCGGGAGATCTCGGGCAGCCTGACCACGGCTCTCGCGTGCACCTCGTCGGCCGTCAGATGGACGTGGTCGCCCTCGAGCACCTCGGCCACGACGCGTCGCTGTGCGGTCATCCGCCAGCCGCGTCCGCGCAGCCGCTCCAGAAGGTCACTCATGGATCCAGCCTAACAGTCGACCTGACCAGGTCCCGAACCAGTGTGACTTTAGATTTCTGATGGACTTGGACGGATTCCAGGTAGATGTGTCCTGTGATGCCGGGCGAGTTCCGCGCTCAGGCGGGCACCTGCAGCCGGGCCGGCGCCCAGCAGCGGATGATGTCGCGGACCGAGACGATGCCGGCCGGTCCGCCGCGGTCGAGGACGATCAGATGGCGGAAGCCGCCGTGGGCCATCGCCCCGGCCGCCTCCTCCAGGGTCCAGGTCGGGGCGGCGAAGACGACGTCGTCGGTGGTGTGCGCGTGGGTGCGTTCGATGTCGGGATCCTGGCCGAGGCCGACGGAGTTGAGGATGTCCCGTTCGGTGAGGATGCCGATGCCGCCGGCGTCCGGATCCAGGACGACCGCCGCGCCGACGCGGCGGGCGGCCATCAGGGCGGCGGCCTGGCGGAGGGTGTGTGCGGGGCCGATGGTCAGGACCACCGTGCTCATGGCGTCGCGGACGAGCATGGGCTGATGCCACCTCCTAAGAATCCACGGGTCGTTCATGGATTCACAAGTTCACAAGTGGGGGTGCTGTCAGCGTGGCAGGTAAAGCAGGGGTCAACAAGAGGGCGCGCGCGGCCGATTGAGGGCGCGCGCGCTCATCTGGGCGTTTCCGGCGCGCCTCAGTAGCGCTGTTCGAGATAGCCCAGCAGCTCCTCGTGCAGGAGACCGTTCGAGGCGGCCGCGTTGCCGCTGTGCGGGCCCGGGCGGCCGTCGAGGCCGGTGAAGGAGCCGCCCGCCTCCGTCACGATGATCGCGTTGGCCGCCATGTCCCAGAGGGAGAGCTCGGGTTCGGCGCACAGGTCGACCGAGCCCTCGGCGACCATCATGTACGGCCAGAAATCGCCGTACGCGCGCGTGCGCCACACGTCGCGGGTCAGGTCGAGGAAGCCGTTCAGCAGCCCGCGGTCCTCCCAGCCGCTCAACGAGGAGTACGCGAAGGAGGCGTCGGCGATCCGCGAGACGCCCGAGACGTGCAGCCGGGTCGCGGACGACAGACTGCGGCCGCTGTACGCGCCGTGCCCCTTCGCGGCCCACCAGCGGCGGCCGAGCGCCGGAGCGGAGACGAGACCGACGACGGGCTGGTAGCCGCCCTCAGCCGCCTCCGTCAGCGAGATCAGGGTGGCCCAGACGGGCACGCCCCGGACGTAGTTCTTCGTGCCGTCGATCGGATCGATCACCCAGCGACGGGGGCCGGTGCCCTCGACGCCGTACTCCTCGCCCAGGACCGCGTCCCGGGGACGGGCGCGCTGGAGGTGGCCCCTGATGAGCTCCTCGGCGGCCTTGTCGGCCTCGCTCACCGGGGTCATGTCCGGTTTGGTCTCGACCTTGAGGTCGAGGGCCTTGAAACGGGCCATGGTCGCGGCGTCGGCGGCGTCCGCGAGGACGTGCGCGAGTCGGAGGTCGTCCAGGTAGTCCGGCATGGGACGAACCGTATCCGGCCAAGCCGAACAGGGGCCACAGGGGGCGGCGGAGGAAGGCCCGGGGCGGCCCGGAAGGCGCGGATCGCCGTCCGGTGCCTCCGCCACCCTTGACAGTGCGGCCGTGCGCGTCAAATCTGGGCGCAGAGCCACTCGCTCCCGGGAGGCGACATGCCTGCAGCGCGGGAATCCCTACTGGACGCCGCCTTCGAGGCGCTGGCGCTACGGCCGTGGGCCGCGGTGCGGATGGTGGACGTCGCGGCGTCCGCCGGGGTGTCGCGGCAGACGCTGTACAACGAGTTCGGCAGCAAGGAGGGCCTGGCCCGGGCCCTGGTCAGGCGCGAGGCCGACGGATACCTCGCCGGGGTCGAGCGCGCGCTCGCCGCGCACGGCGACATCCGCGAGCGGCTCGCCGCCACCGCCGAGTGGACCGCCTCCGCCGCCCGCGAGAACGTCCTCGTACGGGCCGTCCTCACCGGATTCTGGAGCGAACGGCTGCCCTCGCCGACGCTCTCGGCGGTGCCGTCCTCCTCCGCCGTGCCGGCGCAGCGGCGGGCGGACGGACCGCTGCCCTCACCCGCCGACCTCGTGGGCGCCGTCCGCGACCGGGCCGTCGCCGTGCTCTCCGGCCCCGGCGCCGTCCGCGCCGACGCGGCCGATCTCGCCCGCTGCTCCGAACTCGCCGTCCGTCTCGCCCTGTCCTGCGTCGCCGCGCCGCCGCAGGGGGAGGACGGGGTCGGCGACCTCGTGCGGGGCGCCCTGCACCGACCGTCGAGGAACTAGGCGGCCCCACCCGGCGCACGGGCCTTTCGAAAGACGCCCCTAGTGCGCCGAACCGGACAGCTGCAGCCCGATCACTCCTATGATCACCAGGCTGATGGAGACGAGCTTCAGCGTCGACACCAGGTCGCCCAGGAAGACCATGCCGTAGATGGCGGTGCCCGCCGCGCCGATGCCCGTCCACACCGCGTAGGCGGGGCCCACGTCGAGTTTCTTCAGCGAGAGGGTCAGCAGACCGAAGCTGCCCAGGGCGAAGGCGCAGAAGGCGATGGTCGGCCAGAGCCTCGTGAAGCCGTGGGACAGCTTGAGGCAGACGGCGAAACCGGTCTCGAGCAGTCCGGCCACGACGACCAGCAGCCACGCCATGTGCTGTCCCTCCGTTTGACCGGCCCGGTCAGGCTCGGTGCGATTATGCACTTACCGGCTCCGGGCCGACGCAAACAACGCGGCGGTCGGCCGGTGAGTGTGACGGAGCATCAGGCTCGAGGTCGGCCGACGCCCCGGCCGGCACATCGGCAGGCGGACCCGCCCACGAACCCGCCGACCGACGGACCGGCCGCGACGGTCAGTCGCCCTCCGTGCGCTCGCGCGTGGAGAGCAGCCTGCGCAGCGAGTACAGCCGTGCCGGGTCGGCGTGGCCGTCGGCCACCCAGGCGTCCAGCGCGCAGTCCGGCTCGTCGTGGCTGCACGCGCGCGGGCAGCCCTCGGTGCCGGGCACCAGATCGGGGAAGGCGAGGATCACCCGGGACGGGTCGACGTGGTGCAGACCGAAGGACCGCACGCCCGGAGTGTCGATCACCCAGTCGTCCGTGCCCGCAAGCGGCAGGGCCAGCGCCGACGTCGTGGTGTGGCGGCCGCGTCCGGTCACCGCGTTCACATGGCCGGTCACCCGCCGCCGCTCCTGCGGGACCAGCGCGTTGACGAGCGTCGTCTTGCCGACGCCGGAGTGTCCGACGAACGCCGTGATCCGCCCCGCCAGGTGCTCGCGCACCACGTCCGCGGCGGCGCCGTTCTCCAGCTCGTCACGGCTGGTGACGACATACGGGATGTCGAGGTGGCCGTACAGCTCCAGCAGCTTGTCCGGTGAGGCCAGGTCCGACTTCGTCATGACCAGCAGGGGGGTCAGACCGCCGTCGAAGGCCGCGACGAGACAGCGGTCGATCAGACGGGGGCGGGGCTCCGGGTCCGCCAGTGCGGTGACGACGGCCAGCTGGTCGGCGTTGGCGACGACGACGCGCTCGTACGGGTCGTCGTCGTCCGCGGTGCGGCGGAGCACCGACGTGCGCTCGCCGATGCGGACGATGCGGGCCAGCGTGTCCTTGGTGCCCGACAGGTCGCCGACCAGGTCGACCCGGTCGCCCACCACGGCCGCCTTGCGGCCCAGCTCGCGGGCCTTCATCGCCAGCACGATGCGGTCCTCGACCAGGCAGGTCAGCCGGCCCCGGTCGACGGTGAGGACCATGCCCTCGACGGAGTCCTCGTGCTTGGGCCGGATATGGGTGCGAGGCCGGTTGCCCTTGCGGTTCGGGCGGCTGCGGATGTCGTCCTCGTCGGTGTGCTTGCCGTAGCGGCGCATGGCAGAAGTCCCTACGCCCCGAGCATCCCGGTCCACAGTTCCGGGAAGTCCGGCATGGTCTTCGCCGTCGTCGCCACGTTCTCGATCTGCACGCCCTCCACGGCCAGGCCGATGATCGCGCCGGCCGTCGCCATGCGGTGGTCGTCGTAGGTGTGGAAGACCCCGCCGTGCAGCGGGCGCGGGCGGATGTGCAGACCGTCGGCGGTCTCCGTGACGTCCCCGCCCAGTTCGTTGATCTCCTTGGTCAGCGCGGCCAGCCGGTCCGTCTCGTGCAGCCGCAGGTGGGAGACGCCGCGCAGGGTGGACGGGGAGTCCGCGAGGGCGGCGACCGCCGCGACGCCCGGCGTCAGCTCGCCGACGTCGCCGAGGTCGACGTCGATGCCGTGGATCGAGCCCGAGCCGGTGAAGACGAGGCCGTAGTCGGCCAGTTCGCAGGAACCGCCCATCTCGGTGAAGATCTCGCGCAGCCGGTCACCCGGTTGGGTGGTGCGGGCCGGCCAGTCCGGGATCAGCACCCGGCCGCCGGTGACCAGCGCCGCCGCCAGGAACGGCTGGGCGTTGGACAGATCCGGCTCGATCGTGAGGTCCCGGCCCAGCAGGGCGCCGGGCGTGACCCGCCAGACGTTCGGCTCGCCGCCCGACTCCGGGGTGTCCACCTGGGCGCCGACCGCGCGCAGCATGTCGACCGTCATACGGATGTGCGGCAGCGAGGGCAGCGAGGAGCCGATGTGCCGCACCTCCACGCCCTGGTTGAAACGCGGCCCCGACAGCAGCAGGGCCGACACGAACTGGGACGAGGACGAGGCGTCGATCTCCACCGGGCCGCCGTCCAGCGCACCGCCGCCGTGCACGGTCAGCGGCAGCGATCCGCGGCCGTCGTCGTCGATGCGCGCGCCGAGGACGCGCAGCGCGTCGATGACGCCGTGCAGGGGACGCTCGTAGGACCGCGGGTCGCCGTCGAACCGGACGGGTCCGTCGGCCAGGGCGGCGAGCGGCGGCAGGAAGCGCATCACGGTGCCCGCGTTGCCCACGTCCACCGTGGCCGGACCGCGCAGACCGTCGGGCAGCACCCGCCACGCCTCGCCCGCGCGGTCGGGGTTGCCCGCGCCGCCGGTGGAGCTGGACGACACGGTCTCCTCGATCTCGACGCCCATGGCCCGCAGGGCGTCGGCCATCAGCAGGGTGTCGCGGGAGCGCAGCGGGCGGCGCAGCCAGCCGGGCTCGGAGGCCAGGGCGGCCAGCACCAGCGCGCGGTTGGTGACGGACTTCGACCCCGGCACGTGGACCGTCGCGTCGACGGCCTCGCTCGCGTGCGGGGCGGGCCAGAGGGCGGTGTGGGCGGGGTTCGGGGCCATGGACTCCACTCTAATGAACTCGGGAGGCCGTCGTTCGGCCGCGAGCGCGCCGTGCCCGCCGCGCGCGGCCCCGCGGGCGAGCGGGCCGCCTCCGGTGCGGGGCGCCACGGGTGCGGGGGCACTACAGGCCCAGCAGCCACCTGCCCCCGCCGAGCAGCGCGCACAGGCTCACCGCGTGGAAGAGGAACAGCCACAGCCCGGCCGGCACGTGGGTCAGCCTCGACAGCTGGTCCGCGTCGGAGTCCCCGGCCCCGCCGTGGGACCGCTTCGCCTGCAGCTCGAACGCCGGACGGACCCCGCCCAGCAGCAGGAACCACACCACCGCGTACGCGAACGCCGCCTGCACCTGCGGACCCGCCAGCCAGGACACGAGCAGGAAGGCGCCGCCGGTGAGGACGACCGTCAGGGCGCCGTAGGCGTTGCGGATCATCACCAGCATCGCCAGCAGCAGCGCCGTCGCCGCCCAGAGCAGCAGGGTGATGCGGCCGGCGCCCAGCAGAGCGGCGCCGCCCAGGCCGAGCAGCGGGGGAGCGGGGTAGCCCGCCGCCGCGGTCAGGATCATGCCGAGGCCGTGCGGCTTGCCCCGGCTGAGGGTGAGGCCGCTGGTGTCGGAGTGCAGCCGTATCCCGGTCAGCTGGCGGCCCGTCAGCAGCGCCACCAGGCCGTGGCCGCCCTCGTGGGCGATGGTGATCGCGTTGCGGGAGACCCGCCACAGGCGGTGCGGCACGACGACCGCGAGCGCCGCCACCGCGGTGGCGATCACCACCCACAGGTCGGGGTCTGTCTGGGTGCCGACGAGACGGTCCCACAGGTCGGGCAGCGCGAGGGCGGCGGTGCTGTCCATGGTCGGGGGTGGCTCCCTCTCGTGATGCACGGGCCGGCGCGGGGCGCCGGCGCCGGGTGGTGGTGGCCGGGTGGCGGGTCGGCCTGGCAGTGTGGCACGTATGTGCGGACGGTATGCAGCCAGTCGTGGGCCCGAGGATCTCGCAGCGATCTTCGAAGTCGAGAAGTGGGAGCCCGAGGAGAGCCTTGAGCCCGACTACAACGTGGCGCCGACCAAGGAGGTCTACGCCGTTCTCGACCGTCCTGTGAAGGACGCCGCCGACAAGCGCCCGGTTCGTCAGCTGCGCAGGCTGAAGTGGGGACTGGTGCCGTCCTGGGCGAAGACGCCCGAGGGCGGCGCCCGGATGATCAACGCGCGCGCGGAGACGGTGCACGAGAAGCCGTCGTACCGCCGCGCCTTCGCCGCCCGGCGCTGCATCCTGCCCGCCGACGGCTACTACGAGTGGGTGACCGGCGTCCAGGAGCGGGATCTCGAGGTGGAGGGGAAGAAGAAGCGGCCGCGCAAGCAGCCCTACTTCGTGCTCCCGGCCGACGGCTCGGTCTTCGCGATGGCCGGGCTGTACGAGTTCTGGCGGGACCGGACCCTGCCCGACGACCACCCGCAGGCCTGGTGGGCGACGTGCTCGGTGATCACCACCGAGGCGGAGACCTCCCCGCTCGCCGTGGCCCCCGCCGACGGCCCGTACGCCCTCGCCGACATCCACCCCCGGATGCCCCTGATGCTCACCCCGGACCGCTGGGACGACTGGCTCGACCCGGCGCGGACCGACGTCGACGCCCTGCGCACGCTCCTCGAGCCGCCGGCGGAGGGGCTGATGCGCGCCTATCCGGTCTCCACGGCCGTCAGCAACGTCCGCAACAACGGCGCGGAGCTGCTGAAGGAGCTGGAGGGGCCCGAGGAGGGCACACTCTTCTGACGTGATCACCGAAACCGTGGAGACCGTCGAGACCGACGCGGGGACCGCCCGCATCACCTGGCACCGGGCCCGGAAACCGGCCTTCGTCCTCGCCGTCGGTCATGGGGCGGGCGGCGGCGTCGAAGCCCGCGATCTTCAGGCGCTCGCCGCCGTGCTGCCCGGGCACGGGGTGAGCGTGGCCCTCGTCGAGCAGCCCTGGCGGGTGGCCGGCAAGAAGGTCGCCACCGCTCCCAGGACCCTCGACGTCGGCTGGCGCGGGATCTGGCCCGCCGTCACCGGGTCCGGGGCGCCGGTGATCTCCGGCGGCCGGTCGGCGGGGGCCCGGGTGGCCTGCCGCACCGCAGCCGAGCTCGGCGCCCACGCGGTGCTCGCGCTCGGCTTTCCGCTGCACCCGCCCGGGAAGCCGGAGAAGTCCCGCGCCGCGGAGCTGCTCGGCGCGGGGGCGCCCACCCTCGTCGTCCAGGGCGGCAACGACCCGTTCGGCAGGCCGCAGGAGTTCCCCGAGGGGCCGTACGAGCTCGTCGAGGTGCCGTACGGCGATCACGGGTTCGCCGTCCCGAAACGGGCCCCCGTGACCGGCGAACAGGCGCTGGAGACCGTCACCGGCGCGGTCGTGCGCTGGATCGGGTCGCTCGGGTGAGTGCGGGGGAATGCGGAGGGCGGTCTCGCTGTTGAGGCGGACAGAAGTGCTGAACATCCGGCACCGACGTCAGTGGGAGAGGAAGTCCTCCGCATGGGTTCGACCATCTGCCCGAGCCGTACCGCCCTCGACTGGACGGTGCTGCACGCGGCCAAGATCGCTCCTGTTCGAGCGGCGGCGGGCACGGGTAGTCGTCTATCCTCCGATTCGAGTGGGATCGGTTTCGATTCTGCCCGCGATCTTGAGGAGGTGGGTCCGGTCACCGGTACCGACGCAGGGACCGACAACGGCCAGGCGGAGCTGCCCGAGGGCCAGGGCGTGAGCGGGGCGCCGGGTGCGGAGTCCACCGCGGAGCGCAGCGCGCGCTTCGAGCGGGACGCGCTCGAGTTCCTCGACCAGATGTACTCGGCCGCCCTGCGCATGACGCGCAACCCGGCGGACGCCGAGGACCTGGTGCAGGAGACCTACGCCAAGGCGTACGCGTCCTTCCACCAGTTCCGGGAGGGCACCAACCTCAAGGCCTGGCTCTACCGGATCCTCACCAACACCTTCATCAACTCGTACCGCAAGAAGCAGCGCGAACCCCAGCGCAGCGCGGCCGAGGAGATCGAGGACTGGCAGCTGGCGCGCGCCGAGTCGCACATGTCCACGGGTCTGCGCTCCGCGGAGTCGCAGGCGCTGGACCACCTGCCCGACTCGGACGTGAAGGCAGCGCTTCAGGCCATTCCGGAGGAGTTCCGGATCGCCGTGTATCTCGCGGACGTAGAGGGCTTTGCGTACAAGGAGATCGCGGACATCATGGGGACACCCATCGGCACGGTGATGTCCCGGCTGCACCGGGGCCGCCGTCAACTGCGCGGCATGCTCGAGGACTACGCCCGCGAGCGCGGACTGGTCCCGGCCGGCGCCGGAGAGTCGAACGAAGCGAAAGGCTCGGGCTCATGAGCTGCGGAGATCCGCACGAGACGGACTGCAGTGAGGTCCTAGACCACCTGTACGAGTATCTCGACAGCGAGATGCCTCCTCTCGACCGGGACAAGTTCCAGCACCACTTCGAGGAGTGCTCGCCCTGCCTGGAGAAGTACGGGCTGGAAGAGGCCGTGAAGAAGCTGGTCAAGCGGTGCTGCGGACACGACGACGTGCCGACCGACCTGCGTGCCAAGGTCATGGGCCGGATCGACCTGATCCGCTCCGGGCAGGCCGTCCCCGAGCACGACGTGGCCACGACGCCGGCCACTTCCCAGGAGTCCTGACCCACCGGCCCCGAGCGCTCGCCCGCCTTCGGCGAGCTCCGGGCCCGAAGAGCGCCGCCGTCACCCGAATGTGCTAATCCGCGGGTGATACGCCCGCGGCCCGCCCCCGGCCGTCCTAGGCTCCTGAGCCCGGACAGGCACGGCTGGGGGGAGTGGCGATGGAGGGGATCCCGGCGCGGGCACGCGGTTACGTCGCCTGTGTCGCCCTCGGCGCACTGCTGTGCACGCTCTCCTCGCTCCCCGGCGCGCCGACCCCCTGGTGGGCCGTCGCCCTGCTGGCCGCGGTGTACGCGGCGGGCGAGCAGATCGCCCGGCGCAGGTTCGCAGCCACCCTCCACCCCGTCCTGCTCGCCGGGGCCTTCCTGCTGGCGCCCGCCGCGGCGGCCCTCGTCCCGCTGCCCGGCGCGCTGTTCTCGCACGTCGAGGCGCGCCCCTTCCTGCTGCGGCGCGTCTGGCGGGCCGCCGAGTCGTCGCTCGCCGTGTGGCTGGCGGCCCGGGCGCACGGGGCGCTCGGCGGACCTGCGGCGGTGGCCGGCTCCGACCTGCCGCCCGCGTTCGTGCCGGCGGGCGCGGCCGTCCTGGTGTTCTGCGCCGCGCTCGCCCTCCTCGACGGCGGGATGCTGGTGCTCGCCGAGGGGCTTCCGCTGCGGGCGGTCTGCCAGGGGATGTTCCTGCGCTCCCTCGCCCCCGTCGCCGTGCACGGCCTCGCCGGACTGATGACGGCCGTGCTGTGGAGCAGCCCGTACGGCCCCGTCGCGGCGCTGCTGGTGCTCTTCCCGATGGCCGTGTCCTGGTGGGTGTTCGCCCAGTACCACCGGGAACGCGCCGCCCACCAGGCGACCATCCGCGCCCTGGTGCAGGCCGTCGACCTCAAGGACGGCTACACGCGCGGCCACAGCGAACGCGTCGGCCAGGCCTCGATGATGATCGGGCGCGAACTCGGCATGGACGACGACCGGATCGAGGTGCTCCGGTTCGCCGGCATCCTGCACGACGTCGGCAAACTCGGCGTACCCACCCGCCTGTTGCGCAAGGACGGGCCGCTGACGCCCGAGGAACGCAGGGTGATCGAGCTGCATCCCGAGTACGGGCACGAGATCACCCGGGGCATCTCCTTCCTCGGCGAGGCGCGCTCGGCGATCCTCCACCACCACGAGCGCATCGACGGCAGCGGCTACCCCTACGGACTGGCGGGCGGTCAGATCCCGGAGTCCGCACGGGTGGTCGCCGTCGCGGACGCCTTCGACGCGATGACCTCCACCCGCTGCTACAGCCGGGCCCGGCCGGTGGAGGCGGCCCTGGAGGAGCTGCGGCGGTGCGCCGGCTCCCACTTCGACCCGCGGATGGTCACCGCGCTGACCCGGGTCGTCGGCCGGGACGGCTGGCACCCGGTGGTGACCGCAGAGGAGACCCGGTCCGACGTGCCGGCCCCCGCCCCGGCGCCCGACGACCGCTCGGAGGCCCGCCGGTGACCGCCTTCCGCGAGCCGGGCGGGCCGGCGGCCTCCCGCCGTGCCCTGGTCGCCCTCTACGCGATCGCCGCCCTCCTGGCCTCCGGCGGCCTCCTCGTCACCCTTCTGACGGGTCTGCGGGAGCGCCCCGTCGCGCTCGCCTTCGGGATCCTCGTGGCCGTGGGCGAGCCGACCCTCGCGCGCTCCCGGCTCCGCCCGGGCGACCCGGGCCCCGCGAGCGGGCCGGGACTGCGCGAGACCGCGCCGCTCGGCGCCGCCGGATCGCTGGCGTACGCGCTGGTCGGAGAGCACGCCGGGCATCCCACGCACCACGGGGTCGCGCAGGTCGTGGCGGTGGTCGCGGCCGCCTCCCTGCTGGGCAGCGTGCCCCAGCTGGCCCGGGGACGGGAGCGCGTTCTCGACCACCTGGTCCGGCGCGTGCTGGCCGTCGGGTTCGCCGCCGTCTGTTTCCAGCCCCTGTACAACCGCGGGGCCTTCGACGGCTGGAGCGGCCCCGCGTACGCGCTGCTGCTGCTCGCGCTGCTGGTGCTGACCGTCCTGTGCGACGCCGTGGTGGCGGCCGCCCTCGCCTGCTCCCGCACCGGGTGGCCGTTCCCCCCGCTGCTGCGCGACGAGCTGCGGTCGGTGCCCGGGATCGGGTCGGCGGTGTGCGCGACCGGTGCGGTGATGGCGCTCGCGGTGGCCGTCGTCGGGCTGTGGGCGCTCCCCGTGTTCTCGGTGCCGCTGCTGCTCACCCAGCTGTCCCTGCGCCGCTACGCGGCCGTCCGCGCCACCTACCGGCAGACCATCGCCTGTCTCGCCCGCGCCACCGAGATCGCCGGGTACACCCCGCCCGGGCACGCCCGCCGGGTCGCCGCGCTCAGCCAGGCGGTGGGCCGGGACCTGCGGCTGCCGGAGCCCGAGCTGACCGTCCTCGAGTACGCCGCCCTGATGCACGACATCGGGCAGCTCAGCCTCGTCGACCCGGTGCCGGCGGGGGCCACGGCGGGCCTGCCGGCGGCCGAGCAGCGGCGGATCGCGCTGCTCGGCGGGGCCGTCGTCCGCCAGACCGGGGTGAGCGCCCAGGTGGCGACGGTCGTCGAGCGGCAGGCCGACCCCTACCCGGAGCAGCCGGTGGCCGCCCGCATAGTCCGGGCGGTGAACGCATACGAGGAGCGGGTGCGGGGCAGCGGTCCCGACGGGCCTCTCACCGCCCTGGAGGAGCTGCGTCTCGGCACCGGCCGGGAGTACGCGCCGGAGGTGGTGGAGGCCCTGGCCAGGGTGCTTTCGAGGACGGGTCTGACCCTGCCCGTGGGTGGGTAACCCATGGGTAATGAGCCGCCTTCCGGCCACACGTGGTTGGATGCGAGGGAGAGAGTGTCCGGGGGCACTGGCCAGCCCACAGAACGGAACTGGCAGGCGGGAATCGTGAGGATCTTCGGCAAGGGACGGCACCGGCCCTCCGCCTCCTGGCGGCAGGCCACCGACCGCGCGTTCACGCTGATCGGCGACGGGCGGTACGAGGACGCGGGCGCGCTGCTGACACGTGCCGCCGACCTGGAACCCTGGCTTTCCGAGTCCTGGTTCAACCTCGCCCTGCTGCACAAGTTCCGGCACGACTGGGAGCAGGCCCGCACGGCCGGGCTGCGCGCCGTCGCCCTGCTCGACCGGGAGGCCGGGGCCCCCGACTGGTGGAACGTGGGCATCGCCGCCACCGCCCTGCAGGACTGGCCGCTGGCCCGCCGTGCGTGGCAGGCGTACGGGCTGCACGTGCCGGGCGAGGCCACGGGCGCGGGCGAGCCCGTCGGGATGGAGCTGGGCAGCGCGGCCGTACGGCTGTCGCCCGAAGGCGAGGCCGAGGTGGTGTGGGGGCGGCGGCTGGATCCCGCCCGCATGGAGGTGCTGTCGATCCCGCTGCCCTCCTCGGGGCGACGCTGGGGCGAGGTCGTGCTGCACGACGGGGTCCCGCACGGTGAGCGGACCACCTCCGCCGGCCACTCCTACCCCGTCTTCGACGAGATCGAGCTGTGGGCCCCGTCCCCCGTGCCGACGTGGGTGGTCCTGCTGGAGGCGGCTTCCGAGACCGACCGTGACGCCCTGGAGCAGCTGGCCGCCGACGCGGGCTTCGCGGCGGAGGACTGGTCGTCCTCGGTGCGGCTGCTGTGCCGGATGTGCTCGGAGTCGCGGATGCCCTCCGACGAGGGGGACGGCGAGCACCTCGACCCGCACGACCACAGCGAGCCGGGGCACCCGGGCCCGCTCGGGCACGTGACCGACGGGCAGCAGTGGGCGCCGGAGCGGGAGTGCGGGGTGGCCGCGCCCGCCTCGCTGGTGCGGGGGCTGCTGGACGGGTGGGTCGCGGACAGTCCGGACACCCGCGACTGGCGGGACCTGGAAGAGGTCTGCTAGCCGTCCCCGTACCCTGTATCAGCGACGAACCCCCGGGTGGGGGTCCGAGGGCAGCCCTCGGAGGACACAGTCAGGAAGGCATACGTCGGTCATGGCGCAGCAGGACACCGATCAGCAGCACGGGGGCGTGCTCCCCGTGGACGACGAGGGCTTCGTCATCGACACCGAGGAGACGGAGGAGCGCGAGCGGGCCCACCGCGAGCGCGGCGCCTCGCGGCCGATCACGGTCGTCGGCAACCCGGTGCTCCACAAGGAGTGCAAGGACGTCACCGCGTTCGACGACGAGCTGCTGAAACTGGTGGACGACATGTTCGCCTCGCAGCGCACCGCGGAGGGCGTGGGCCTGGCCGCCAACCAGATCGGGGTGGACCTGAAGGTCTTCGTCTACGACTGCCCGGACGACGAGGGCGCTCGGCACGTCGGCGTCGTCTGCAACCCGAAGCTCGTCGAGCTGCCCGCGGACCGGCGTCGGCTGGACGACAGCAACGAGGGCTGTCTGTCGGTGCCGACCGCCTACGCGCCGCTGGCCCGTCCGGACTACGCCGAAGTGACGGGGCAGGACGAGCGGGGCAACCCGATCAAGGTGCGCGGCACCGGGTACTTCGCACGGTGTTTGCAGCACGAGACGGATCACCTCTACGGTTACCTCTACATCGACCGTCTCTCCAAGCGTGAACGCAAGGACGCGCTGCGGCAGATGGCCGAGAACGAGCCTCGTTACCCCGTGGTCGCCAACGACTGAGCTCCATCCGCCCACTCGACGCCTGTCCGGACTTTCCCCGGACAGGCGTCGTTCGTGTGTCCGACGGACGTTCGATCGCTTACGCACATCTACTACACATCTGCTGACCCGTAACCAGTCACGTGGGGGCGGATTCTCGGCATCTTGGGGTAGTGAATGAAGCAAATCCGTTCCCAGACCGGTCAGTTGTAGTGCTGAATGGGATGAGCGGGGATACGCAACGGCGCACGCCCGGCACGGCGGGAGGGGTGTGCGCCCACTGGCGGCTGAGAGGGGTTGTTCGTGCCAGCTTTCCCATACAGCACCACATACAGCACCACGGTGACCGCGCCCGCGGTCCCTCCCTCGCTCTCTCTTCCGGTCATCGAGGCGGCCTTTCCCCGGCAACTCCACCCATATTGGCCCCGGTTGCAGGAGAACACCCGCTCCTGGCTGCTGGAAAAGCGGTTGATGCCGGCGGAGAAGGTCGCAGAATATGCCGACGGACTTTGCTACACGGACTTGATGGCGGGTTACTACCTCGGGGCGCCCGACGAGGTCATGCAGGCCATAGCCGACTACAGCGCATGGTTCTTCGTCTGGGACGACCGGCACGACCGTGACGTCGTGCACGGCCGGGTGTCCTCCTGGCGGCAGCTCAGGTTCCGCTTGCACGCGGCCCTGGACGCCCCGGCGGAGCATCTGGCCCACCCGGATCCGCTGGTCGCCGGGCTCGCGGACGGCGTGGGCCGGCTGTACTCCTTCCTTCCCGGCACCTGGAACGCCCGGTTCGCCCGGCACTTCCACACCGTGATCGAGGCGTACGACCGGGAATTCCACAACCGTGTCGACGGGCGCATTCCCGGTGTCGAGGAATATCTCGCCCTGCGCCGGCTCACCTTCGCGCACTGGATCTGGACCGACCTGTTGGAACCGAGCGCGGGGTGCGAACTCCCGGACTCGGTGCGGAAACACCCGTCCTATCGGCGCGCGGCACTGCTGAGTCAGGACTTCGCCGCCTGGTACAACGACCTCTGCTCGCTGCCCAAGGAATTAGCGGGCGATGAGGTGCACAATCTCGGAATCAGCCTAGTCACCCACCAGGGAATGACTCTCGAAGAAGCTGTCGAGGATTTAAGGCGACGCGTCGAACAGTGTGTGTCCGAGTTCCTGATCGTTGAGAAGGACGTCCTGAAGCTCGCCGACCGGGTCTCCGACGGGACGGTCCGCGGAATGCAAATCGGCACCGCCGTGCGAGCCTGTCTCGGCAATATGCGGAACTGGTTCAGTTCCGTCTACTGGTTCCATCACGAGTCCGGCCGTTACATGGTCGACAGCTGGGACGACCGGTCCACGCCCCCGTACGTCAACAACGAAGCGGCAGGTGAGAAATGACCGTCGAGTCGGTGAAACACGCGACCGCCGAGGCCCCCGAACTGCGCGAGCCACCGTTGGCGGGCGGCAGGGTGCCGCTCCTCGGGCACGGCTGGAAGCTGGCCCGTGACCCGCTGGCCTTCCTGGCCCGGCTCCGCGACCACGGCGACGTGGTCCGCCTCAGGCTCGGCCCCAAGACGGTGTACGCCGTCACCGCGCCGGGCCTCACCGGGGCCCTGGCGCTCAGTCCCGACTACATCATCTCCGGCCCGCTGTGGGAGTCCCTCGAGAGCCTGCTCGGCAAAGAGGGCGTGGCCACGGCCAACGGGCCGCTGCACCGCCGTCAGCGCCGCACGATCCAGCCCGCGTTCCGGCTCGACGCCATCCCCGGCTACGGCCCGATCATGGAGGAGGAGGCGTACGCGCTCGTCGAGCGCTGGACGAGGGGCGAGGTCCTCGACGTCACCGCGGAGGCCTTCCGGGTGTCCGTGCGCATCTCGGCCCGCTGCCTCATGCGCGGCAGCTACATGGACGCCCGGTCCGAGCGCATCACCTCCGCGCTCGCCACACTGTTCGCCGGCATGTACCAGCGCATGGTCGTGCCTCTCGGGCCGCTTTATCGGGTACCGATTCCGGCCAACCGGGAATTCAACCGGGCGCTGGCCGATCTGCACCGGCTGGTGGACGAGATCATCGCCGACCGCAGGGCATCCGGTCAAAAACCGGACGATTTGCTGACGGCTTTGCTGGAGGCGAAGGATGACAATGGCGACCCGATCGGGGAACAGGAGATCCACGACCAGGTCGTCGCGATACTCACCCCGGGCAGCGAAACCGCCGGCTCGGTGGTCATGTCGTTGCTCCACGTCCTCACCGAGCATCCGGATCAAGTGGACAAGATCCGCGAAGAGGTGAAAAACGTTGTCGGCGACCGGCCGGTCGCATTCGACGACGTCCGAAAGCTCCGGCACACCGCCAATGTCGTCGTCGAGACCATGCGGCTCTATCCCGCCGTATGGATATTGACCCGGCGCGCGGTGACCGACACGGAGCTCGGCGGTTACCGCATTCCCGCCGGGGCCGACATCGTCTACAGCCCGTACGCGGTTCAGCGCGATCCGCGGTCGTACGAGCGGCACACGGAGTTCGACCCCGACCGCTGGCTGCCCGGCCGCTCCGCGGAGCTGCCGAAGTACTCCATGACGCCGTTCGGCGTCGGCAACCGCAAGTGCCCCAGCGACCACTTCTCGATGGCCGAGCTGACGTTGATCACGGCGGTGGTGGCGAACGCGTTCCGCTTCGAGCCGGCCCCCGGCTCCGACAGCCGGACGCACATCGGCATCACGCTGCGGCCGCGCCGGCTGCTGCTGCGGGCGATACCCGGGTGAGAGCCGCGGCTCAGGCGACGGCCCGAGGGCCCCGGAACGTGCGCCGGTAGGCGTTGGGGGTCGTCCCCAGCGCCTGCACGAACTGGTGGCGCAGGGCGCCCGCCGTGCCGAACCCGGCGCGCCAGGCGATCGCGTCCATCGTCTCGTCCGTGGCCTCCAGCAACTGCTGTGCCAGCAGCACCCGCTGACGCAGCAGCCACCGGTAGGGGGTGGTGCCCGTCTCCTGCTGGAAACGGCGGGCGAAGGTGCGCGGGGACATGTGGGCGCGCTCCGCGAGCCGTTCGACCGTGATCTCCTGGTCGAGGTGCTGCTCCATCCACGCGAGCACCTCGCCGACGGTGTCGCACCGCGACCGGGGCAGCGGCCGCTCGATGTACTGGGCCTGGCCGCCGTCCCGGTGGGGCGGCACCACCATCCGGCGGGCGATCCGGTTGGCGACCTCCGGCCCCTGCTCCTTGCGGACGATGTGCAGGCAGGCGTCGATGCCCGCGGCCGTCCCCGCCGAGGTGATCACCGGGTCCTCGTCGACGTAGAGCACGTCCGGTTCCACGGTGGTGTGCGGATACTGCCGGGCCAGCTGCTCGGCGTGCCGCCAGTGCACCGCGCAGCGCCGGCCGTCCAGCAGTCCCGCCGCGCCCAGCACGAACGCCCCCGAGCAGACGCTGAGCACCCGCGTGCCGCGGTCCACGGCCCGGCGCAGCGCGTCGAGCAGTTCCGGGGGGAACGCGCGCCTGCCGTAGGTCTCGCCGGCCGGCACGGCGATGAGGTCGGCGCTCTCCAGCCGCTCCAGCCCGTGCGGGGTGCTCATGGTGAACCCGGCGTGGGTGCTCAGCGTCGGCCCCTCCGCAGAGGCGACGGCGAAGTCGTAGACCGGCAGCCCCTCGTCGCTGCGGTCGATCCCGAAGACCTCGCAGACGACGCCCAGTTCGAAGGGGTGCACACCGTCCAGCAGAATCGCCGCCACGTTTTTCAGCATGCCGCCAGTGTGCCCCCGAAGTGGCAGTAATTTGAAGATGTACGGCAGTCCTGCCACTGTCAGCAGTGTTCGGCGTGTACGACGCTTACCTCATGAACGCACTCAGCGAGTACCTCACCGTCCTGGCCCTCTTCCTCGTCCTCGCGGCTCCGGCGCTCGTGGGACATCTCCACGAGCGCCGGATCGACCGCCAGCTGAAGGCCGCCGCGCAGACCGTGACCCGGGCGCGGACTCAGAAGTCCTCGTCCAGGTCCACGGTGCCCTCCACCGCGACCTGGTACGCCGACGGACGGCGCTCGAAGAAGTTGGTCAGCTCCTGAACGCCCTGCAGCTCCATGAAGGAGAAGGGGTTCTCCGAGCCGTACACCGGGGCGAAGCCGAGCCGCGACAGGCGCTGGTCGGCGACGCACTCGAGGTACTGCCGCATCGACTCGGTGTTCATGCCGGGCAGGCCGTCGCCGCACAGGTCGCGCCCGAACTGCAGCTCGGCCTCGACGGCCTCCCGGAGCATGGCCGTGACCTGCTCCTGGAGCCGGTCGTCGAAGAGCTCAGGCTCCTCCTTGCGGACCGTGTCGACCACCTCGAAGGCGAAGCTCATGTGCATGGTCTCGTCGCGGAACACCCAGTTGGTCCCGGTGGCCAGACCGTGCAGCAGGCCCCGGCTGCGGAACCAGTAGACGTACGCGAACGCGCCGTAGAAGAACAGGCCCTCGATGCACGCGGCGAAGCAGATCAGGTTGAGCAGGAAGCGGCGCCGGTCGGCCTGTGAATCCAGCCGCTCCAGCTTCTCCACCTCGTTGATCCACTTGAAGCAGAACTCGGCCTTCTCGCGGATGGACGGGATGTTCTCCACCGCCGCGAAGGCCGCCGCCCGGTCGTCGGGGTCGGGCAGGTAGGTGTCCAGCAGCGTCAGATAGAACTGGACGTGCACGGCCTCCTCGAACAGCTGCCTCGACAGGTACAGGCGCGCCTCGGGGGAGTTGATGTGCTTGTACAGCGTCAGCACGAGGTTGTTCGCCACGATCGAGTCGCCCGTCGCGAAGAACGCGACCAGCCGGCCGATCATGTGCTGCTCGCCCTCGGAGAGCTTCGCTAGGTCCGTGACGTCCGAGTGGAGGTCGACCTCCTCGACGGTCCAGGTGTTCTTGATGGCGTCCCGGTAGCGCTCGTAGAAGTCGGGGTAGCGCATCGGGCGCAGGGTCAGCTCGAAGCCCGGGTCGAGCAGGTTCTTCTCGGACTTCTCGAACTTCTCGGTCTGCTCGGTCTTCTCGGGTGCGGTCGTCATTACTGGCAGGCCTCGCAGGACTCGGGGTTCTCCAGGGAGCAGGCGACGGCGTCGGGGTCGGCGGCCTGCTGCACGGGGATGGTGTTCTCGGGCTGCGCCTGGGCACGGGCGGCCCGGGCGATCCGGGTGGCCGGGCGCGAGCGCAGGTAGTACGTCGTCTTCAGGCCCGACTTCCACGCGTACGCGTACATCGAGGAGAGCTTGCCGATCGTCGGCGTCTCCAGGAACAGGTTCAGCGACTGCGCCTGGTCGAGGTAGGGGGTACGGGCGGCGGCCATGTCGATCAGGCCGCGCTGGGGGATCTCCCACGCCGTGCGGTACAGGGCACGCACCTCGGCCGGGATCCACGCGAAGCCCTGCACCGAGCCGTTCGCCTCGCGCAGCGCCTCACGGGTACGGGCGTCCCAGACGCCGAGCTCCTTGAGCTCCTGCACCAGGTACGAGTTGACCTGGAGGAACTCGCCCGACAGCGTCTCGCGCTTGAACAGGTTCGACACCTGCGGCTCGATGCACTCGTACACACCGGCGATGGAGGCGATGGTGGCGGTGGGCGCGATGGCGAGCAGCAGGGAGTTGCGCAGCCCCGTCGAGGCGATCCGCTCGCGCAGCGCCGCCCAGCGCTCGGGCCAGGCGAACTCGACGCCGTAGTGGTCCGGGTGCAGCACGCCCCTGGCCGTGCGGGTCTTCTCCCAGGCGGGCAGCGGGCCGCTCCGCTCGGCGAGGTCCGCGGAGGCCTCGTAGGCGGCGAGCATCACGCGCTCGGCGATGCGGGTGGAGAGGGCCTTGGCCTCGGGCGAGTCGAAGGGCAGCCGCAGCTTGAAGAAGACGTCCTGGAGGCCCATCGCGCCCAGCCCGACCGGACGCCAGCGCGCGTTGGAACGCCCCGCCTGCTCGGTCGGGTAGAAGTTGATGTCGACGACGCGGTCCAGGAACGTGACCGCCGTGCGGACGGTCTCGTCCAGCCGCTCCCAGTCGAGGTCGCCGTTCGCCGTGTCGACGAACGCGCCCAGGTTCACCGAGCCCAGGTTGCACACCGCGGTCTCGCCGTCGTCCGTGACCTCCAGGATCTCCGTGCAGAGGTTGGAGGAGTGCACGACGTGGCCCGGCTCGGCCGTCTGGTTGGCGGTGCGGTTGGCCGCGTCCTTGAAGGTCATCCAGCCGTTGCCGGTCTGCGCGAGGGTGCGCATCATGCGGCCGTACAGGTCGCGGGCCTGGATGGTCTTCCTGGCCAGCCCCGCGGACTCGGCCCTGCGGTAGGCCGCGTCGAACTCGTCGCCCCACAGGTCCACCAGCTCGGGCACGTCGGCCGGGGAGAACAGCGACCACGGCTCGTCGGCGTTGACCCGGCGCATGAACTCGTCCGGGATCCAGTGCGCGAGGTTCAGGTTGTGCGTACGCCGGGCGTCCTCGCCGGTGTTGTCCCGCAGCTCCAGGAACTCCTCGATGTCGGAGTGCCAGGTCTCCAGGTAGACCGCCGCCGCGCCCTTGCGCCTGCCGCCCTGGTTCACGGCGGCGACCGAGGCGTCCAGGGTCTTGAGGAACGGCACGATGCCGTTGGAGTGCCCGTTGGTGCCGCGGATCAGCGAACCCCGGCTGCGGATACGGGAGTACGACAGGCCGATGCCGCCGGCGTGCTTCGACAGCCGGGCCACCTGGTGGTAGCGGTCGTAGATGGAGTCCAGCTCGTCCAGCGGGGAGTCGAGGAGGTAGCAGGACGACATCTGCGGGTGCCGGGTGCCGGAGTTGAAGAGCGTGGGCGAGGACGGGAGGTAGTCCAGCCGGCTCATCAGCCGGTAGAGCGCCGAGACCTCGTCCAGGGCGCGGGCCGTGTCTCCCCCAGAGGGGGCGCCCCCGTCCGCCAGACCGGCGGCGACGCGCAGCAGGAAGTGCTGGGGCGTCTCGACGACCTTGCGGGTGATCGGGTGCCGCAGCAGGTAGCGGCTGTGCAGGGTGCGCAGTCCGAAGTAGCCGAAGCGGTCGTCGGCGGCGGAGTCGATCAGCGCGTCGAGCCGGGCCGCGTGCACGCGCACGAACTCGGCGGTGCGGTCCGCGATCAGGCCCTCGCGGTGCCCGACGGCGATCGACTCGGTGAACGTCGTGACGCCCTGGGAGGCGGCCTCCGCGGTGATGCCGATCGTCAGCAGGCGGGCGGCCAGCTTCGAGTAGGCGGGATCCTCGGAGATCAGGCCCGCAGCCGCCTCCGTGGCCAGCTCGCGCAGCTCCGCGGTGATCTCGGAGGCGGCCCGCGCAGACCGGCCGCGCAGCGCGGCGGCGGCGACCCGGCCGGGGTCGGCGTCGGGCAGGTCGGCGGTCAGCTCGGTCAGGGTCCGCAGCAACGCGGTACCGGGACCGTCGGTCTGCAGCTCGGTGACTGAGGCCGGTTCGGCTGGCGCGATGGTCACGTGGGGGCTCTCCCTCGCTCGGCAAGGGGCCTGGCGGAGGGCAGGGGGCAGCACACGAGCGCGCGGGGGCGTCGCGTCCACCGGCCCACTCCACGAGGCCCGGACGTCAGGGCACCCGGACCGGACGGCCGGGCGCGCTGTCGGCAGGACCTCGGACTGAACAGGCGTGCCCATATGGGTAGGGATGCACGCGAGTACACCGTTGCGGGACAGTTCCGGATTCGCACCGGATTCCCCTGCGGCGACAGCGAGCATGAGCATACATCTTGTGCTCACCTGTCACGCCACCCCCAGATGTTGTGTCGGGGTGGTTTCAGAGGGTCAACTCGTAGGTGAGGAGAGTGAGGTCGTCCAGGTGCGGCACGGGACTCCAGTCCCGCTCGGGTGTGCGGACGAAGCCGAGACGTTCGTAGATCCGGTGTGCGGTGTGCATGCTGCGCTGGCTGGACAGCACGACGGCCTTGCAGCCCTGCGTGGCCCGCGCCCGCTCCAGGCAGGCCCGCACGAGCGCCTCGCCGGCGCCCCGGCCGCGCGCCGCGTGCGCGACCGCGAGCGCACGGATCTCGGCCTCACCGGGCCGCGCGATGTCGGCGACCGGGCCGGGACCGGCCACGAAGGTGACGCCGCCGAGCAGCCGGTCGCCGTCCACGGCCACCAGCACCTCGGCGGCGGCCGCCCGTGCGGCGACGTCCTTCAACACCGGCAGGTAGGGGTCCCCCTCGCCGAAGTCGAGGAGCCCGTCCTGGAGATAGGCCTGCGCGGTGATGTCGCCGAGGGCCCGGTACTCGCCGGGCACGGCCTGCCGTATCGCGATGTCCATGTCCCCGAGTCTGCCGGACGCCCGGGTTGCGGAGGCCGTCGGGAGTGATTCCATGGAAGGAGCCGTCGGCGCCGCGTGAATCCTCTGCCCCGCGGGTCCTCCGTACCGGGGAATCCGTCCCGGAACGCGCAAGGAGAACGCCATGACGAGGGTCGTCCGTCATCCGCCCGGCAAGGAGCGACCGCGCGACGCGCCGATGGCCACCTTGCACGTCCGGCGGGCGGGAACCCGCTTCGGACGCGGGATCGTCGGCCGCTGGCACTCCCTGACGGTCCGTCTGGAGGCCCGCCGCGGCGTCGCCCGGCCCAAGAAGTGGCGCCGGTGGGTCTCGTACGCCAACGTCACCCGGGCGATCTGGCTGGTCTCCGTGCTGGCGGTGCTCGCCTGGGTCGGGGAGGGCGTGTTCATCCTCGTCACCCACGACACGACGGGCTTCGAGAAGTGGCGCCGGCAGAACCAGGGCTTCGAGATCGTCTCCCGGTTCGTCGGACCGGTACTCGCCGCCTCGATCGCCGCCGCGCTCTTCCTGTTCTGGTGGTACCGCTGGACCAAGCGGCGCTATCTCACCAAGGCGCTGCGCGATCCGCGCCGGCTGGTGCCCACCGCCGGGTACGACACCCGCGAGATCGTCGGCCGGGAGGACATCGCCCAGGTCATCGCCGAGCGGCTGCGGGAGCGCGACACCCGGCGGCCGTATCTGCTCGTCGGCGGCGTCGGCGCGGGCAAGACCGCCGTCCTCGTGCGGCTCACCGAACTCCTGGCCCGCCAGAACGCCGTACCGGTGCCGATCAGGCTGCGCGACGCGACGGACGGCGCCGACCTGAACTTCGAGCATCTGGCCAGGCAGCGGTTCGCCCAGGAGGCGCCCAAGGGCGTTCTGGCGCGGAGCAAGACCGACCGCGTGTGGCAGCAACTCCTCGCCGACGACAAGCCGGTCGTCCTCGCCGACGGCCTGGAGGAGGCCCTGCTCGACGACGGCCGGCAGCAGAACCGGGACAACGTCATCCGCCGGGCCATCGAGCGCGCCCGCGAGGAGAAGCTGCCCCTGGTCATCGCCTCCCGGCCGCACAGCCCGCTGGAGACCACCTCCGCCGCGATCGTGGTGCTCGAACCGCTCAGCGAGGAGGCGGCGCTGCGTTTCGTCGAGGCGGACGTGCCGGACACCGACGAACGCCGGGTGGACTGGATCGTCGAGACGGCGGAGGTGACCGAGTCGCCGGTCTACCTGCAGATAGCCCGCGAGCTCCACCGGCGGGGACTGCTGGAGCACGACCGTCCGGAGGACGACCCGCGAAACGTCGTCACCCGCAGCCGCGACCGCGCCACCCTGCGGCTGTGGCTGCTGGAGACCTGGGCCGAGGCGCTGTGCGAGGGGAAGCTGCGGGAGGACGTCGCGCTGACCCCCGAGGAGCGCCGCGACACCCTCGAAGTGGTCTGCGCGCTGGCCTGCGTCGGACTGCTCCAGGACACGCTGGAGGTCGGCTTCGCGGAGCTGCTCGACCCGGACGTCCTGCACCCCGGCGCGGCCCGACGCGCCCGGATCCGGGCCGAGCGCCTGTGGGCCGGCCGCGGCTTCGACCAGTACGGCAAGCGCGACCACACGCTGTCCGACTGGCACCGGCAGCAGATCTGGGACGCGCTGTGCGAGCGGCTCGGCGAACCGGAGAGCAGACGGCTGCGCGAGGGCAACATGGACCAGTGCAACGCCGTCCTCGCCCGCTTCGCCGCCAACGCGAGCAGGCTCAGACTGGTGGAGGGCCTCGAGCACAGGGTCCGTTTCCCGCACAGCATCGTCCAGGCCTACTTCGGCTGCCGTGTGCTGAGCCACCTCGGGGAGCGGGGCGCCGGGGACCTGACGGAGCAGGCGCTGCAGCCGCCCGGCCCCAGCCGTGAACTGCTGATCGCACTCGTCCTGGTGTCCCGGCGGGCGGCAGCCCCTTCGGGCCGCAGGCGGGGCGTGCGGGCCGAGGTGCGCAAGGAGATCGCGGAGCGGATCCGGCGGGCCCCCGTGCGGGGCCGCCCGCTCGCCTGCCGGCTGTGCGCCGCCGCGGGCCGGCGCACCGACGACCCCAAGGCCCTGGACCTCTATGCGGCCGCCCTGGAGATCGAGAGCGCCGAGGCCGACCCGAAGCATCTGGGTGAGATCGTGCGGGCGGTGCGCCGGCACTGGCCCGGGATCAAGGGCGACCGGCGCACCCTGAGGGACGCCAAGCGCCGGGTCCTCAAACAGCTGGGAGCCGCGTTGCGGGCGGTCTCCGACCGGATCGACACCACCCCGCTGTACTGGGAGCTCTTCCAACTGGCCGTCCGGGAACCCTCCTACTCCATCCGCCTGGTCGTCGCCCAGGAGTTCGGCACCGGGGGCAACGCGGCGTTCGCGGTGATCCGCGAGCGGGTCGGCCTGAACAGCGACCCCGTGCAGGAGTACAACGACCGGCTCGACCGGCTGAAGGCCCAAAAGCGACAGGAGTACGAGGCCTGGGCCGCGCGGATGGGACGGGCACGGGCTGTGCGCGCGGCTCCGGGGAGCGCGCCCGAGGAGGACATCGGGCGGCTCCAGGAGGACCGCAAGGAGCTGAAGCGGCGCTACCGCGAGCAACGGGTGGATCTCTTCCGGGAGTTCGTGATGCGGGCCTGGATGCTCCCGATGCTCCTGGGCTCCGTCGACGAGGCCCATCGCGACGAGGCCAGGGAACGCCTGACCAGATGGCTGCGCCACCTCGACCCGAAGTTCACCGGAGGCTCGCCCGATCTGCCGCTCGCCCTGGAGGCGGCACTGGCCCAGGGATTCAAGTACGCGGCCAACCGGCGCCACCGGCACCCGCACATCTACCGGGGAGGCCGGGACGACCTGGTCCGTCAGGCGGAGACCGTGCTGCAGCAGTCACGCTGCTGGTACGCGCAGCTCAGCCTGATCCAGGCGCTGTGCCTGTGGGAGCTGCCGGACCTGGCCGGCGGCCGCTCCGACGGGCGGCAGCCCTTCCAGCCGGCCGGCGGGGCCAACGCCGTGCAGACGGTGGAGCGCTGGCTGTCGATGGCGGGCACGGTCAACGGCGCGCCCGGTGCCGCCCCGGACGGACCCGCCCGGCGGTGCCTGCATCCGTTCGTCGCCGAGGCCGGCGACCTGGCCGCCCTCGCCCTGGAGACCGGGCAGCCCGAGCGGTTCCTGTGGATCGACGAGAAGGGCGTCGCCGACAACATCGGGGCCCGCGCGGGCGACACCGCGGGGTACCGCAGGCACAACCTGTGGATTCCCCCCTCGGTCGGCTGGAGCACCCTCGACCCGCGCGCCCAACGCCTGGTCGCGGACGTCCTGGTGATGCTGAACCTCGTCGAGCGGGACGGCCACCCGGACGAGGTCGAGGAACGCCTGGCCCGTATGGAGCAGCCCGGAATGTCGTTGCCGCCGTGCATCCGCACGGACCGCGAGCCGCTGCGGCCCGGACTGCGCATCGGCACGTCGAACCCGCCCGCGCCGGGCACGACCTGTCTGCCCGACTGCAAGTTCCAGCTCTGCCCGTACCCTCCCCGGGGAGGCGTGCCCCGGGGAGAGATCCGCGAGCCGTTCTGCCGCCAGCAACAGGCCCTGCTGCCCGGCAGCGTGCGGCGCTGGCTGCCCCGCGGGCTGCGCCGGAAGACCCCGCACTGGGTCGGCATGCGGGTCGGCGAACTGGACCGCTTCTGGGACGCGATGGCCCGACGGACACGGGACTAGCGCCGCTCACGGCACCGGCCCCGGGTCCGCCCGACGGCCCGATCGTCCGTCCGCCCGGTCTAGTGGGAGGTGCCCGCCGTCGCCGGGGGCAGATCCACCTGGACGCCAGGGTCGCCGGCGTCCGCCGTGTAGTCCGACGGCTTCGTCTCGTCGAGGCCGTCGGGGGCCTTGGCGGCCTTCAGGACGAAGGTCAGGACCACCGTGACGACGACGTTGAGGACGAACGCCGTCAGGCCGATGTAGCCGATCTCGCCGAGGCCCGGGATCTCCTTCGCCGAGCCGCCGAAGTGCTTCTGCGTCGGGGAGGCGACCCCGTACGCCGCGAAGGTGCCGTACAGCATGCCGACCGCCCAGCCGGCGAGCAGGGCCCAGCGGTGGAACCAGCGGGTGAAGAGGCCGCCGACCAGGGCCGGGAACGTCTGCAGGATCCAGATGCCGCCCAGCAGCTGGAAGTTGATGGCCACCGTCTTGTCCATGGTCAGGACGAAGACCAGGGCGCCCACCTTCACCAGCAGCGAGACCAGCTTGGAGACCTTGGTCTCCTGCGCCGGCGTCGCGTCCGGCCTGATGAAGTCCTTGTAGATGTTGCGCGTGAAGAGGTTCGCGGCCGCGATCGACATGATGGCCGCGGGCACCAGCGCGCCGATGCCGATCGCGGCGAACGCGACGCCCGCGAACCAGGACGGGAACATGTCCTCGAACAGCTGCGGGATCGCCAGCTGCCCGTTGGTGACCTTGACCCCGGCCGCGATCGCCATGAAGCCCAGCAGCGCGAGCAGGCCCAGCATCAGCGAGTACAGCGGCAGGATCGTGGTGTTGCGGCGGATCACCTCACGGCTGCGCGAGGACAGCGTCGCGGTGATGGAGTGCGGGTACATGAACAGCGCCAGGGCCGAGCCCAGCGCGAGCGTCGCGTACGTCCACTGGCCCGGTTCGGCCGGGGTCAGCGCACCGCGCGGCTTGCCCGTCGCCGGGTTGGTCTGGCTGAACGCCTCGCCCGCCTTGGCGAAGATGTCGTCGAAGCCGCCGAGCTTGATCGGGATGTAGATGATCGCCACCGCGATGACGATGTAGATCAGCGTGTCCTTCACGAAAGCGATCAGCGCGGGGGCCCGCAGACCGGAGGAGTAGGTGTAGGCGGCCAGCACGCCGAACGCGATCAGCAGCGGCAGGTCCTTCACGAACCAGTTGGTGTTCTCGCCGCCGCCGACGCCCATCACGTCCAGCACGGCCTGGATGCCCACCAGCTGGAGCGCGATGTACGGCATCGTCGCGAGGATGCCGGTCACGGCGACCGCCAGCGACAGGCCCTTCGAGCCGAAGCGGCCCCGCACGAAGTCCGAGGTCGTCACATAGCCGTGCTTGTGGGAGACCGACCACAGGCGCGGCAGGAACGTGAAGATCAGCGGGTAGACGAGGATCGTGTACGGCACCGCGAAGAACCCGGCCGCGCCCGCCGCGTAGATCGCCGCCGGGACGGCGACGAAGGTGTACGCGGTGTACAGGTCGCCGCCGAGCAGGAACCAGGTGACCCAGGTGCCGAACGACCGGCCGCCCAGGCCCCATTCGTCGAGGCTGTGCTCGTTCTCGGCCTTGCGCCAGCGTGCGGCCAGGAAGCCCATGACCGTGACGGCCAGGAAGAAGAAGATGAAGACGGCGAGCGCCACGCCGTTCACGCCG
Source organism: Streptomyces sp. NPDC020597 (assembly GCF_044335095.1). Taxonomy (NCBI): domain Bacteria; kingdom Bacillati; phylum Actinomycetota; class Actinomycetes; order Kitasatosporales; family Streptomycetaceae; genus Streptomyces; species Streptomyces sp. NPDC020597. The sequence goes on from NZ_JBIRUL010000001.1 coordinate 596,496, forward strand.
TCCTTCACCGCGACGCACCGCCCTTCGCGGAGGAGGAGCCCGCACGGCCGCGCTGGTCCAGCTGCCACAGCTTGTACGCGACCACCGTGAGCACGGTCGAGATGAGCACCCACAGCATCTGGTACCAGTAGAAGAAGGGGATCCCGATGAACGCCGGATCGACCTTCGCGTACGAACCCACCCACAGCATCGCCACGAACGGCGCGAACAGGCAGAGGCCGATGGCGACGCGCAACGGCGTCACCACCGGCCCCTCGGTCACTTCGGGGGTCTCTGACATCGGCGGCTCCGCCCCTCACTAGATCGCCTTGATCACAGATGTAATGCGCAGGCAATGTAAGTGACGGATAAGCCCAGCGGAAGGCCCTCCACAGACCCTCTACTCGGCGGGCCGCTTCAGCCGTGCCACGAACTTGTACCTGTCCCCCCGGTACACCGAGCGCACCCACTCCACCGGCAGGCCCTCGCGGTCCAGCGAGTGGCGGGACAGCATGAGCATCGGCAGCCCCACGTCGGTGCCGAGCAGGCCCGCCTCGCGCGGCGTGGCCAGTGAGGTCTCTATGGTCTCCTCGGCCTCGGCGAGGTGGACGTCGTAGACCTCGGCGAGGGCGGTGTACAGCGAGGTGTACTTGGCCAGGGACCGGCGCAGGGCCGGGAAGCGCTTCGCCGACAGGTGGGTCGTCTCGATGGCCATCGGCTCGCCGTTGGCCATCCGCAGCCGCTCGATGCGCAGCACCCGTCCGCCGGCCGTGATGTCGAGCAGAGCGGCGAGGCGGTCGTCCGCGGTGATGTAGCCGACGTCCAGCAGCTGCGAGGTCGGCTCGAGCCCCTGGGCGCGCATGTCCTCGGTGTACGAGGTGAGCTGGAGCGCCTGGGAGACCTTCGGCTTGGCGACGAAGGTGCCCTTGCCCTGGATGCGCTCGAGCCGGCCCTCCACGACGAGCTCTTGCAGCGCCTGGCGGACGGTCGTGCGCGAGGTGTCGAACTCGGCCGCCAGGGTGCGCTCCGGCGGGACGGGCGTGCCCGGCGACTGGGTCTGCGTCATGTCGAGCAGGTGTTTCTTCAGCCGGTAGTACTTGGGCACACGCGCGGTACGGACGGTCGCCCCACCCTCGTTCGCCGCACTGCTGACGTCGGTGCTCATGTCCTGCCTTCCCGGCCTCGGATGCGGGTCACATCGTGGCACGGACGCGGCACTGCTGCCCCGCCGTTCCGTGATCCCCTCTGTATACCGTCGCAACCTTTGCTGGTCTAGTCCACCAGGTCAAATGGTCTACCGGAGCGAGCGCCTCCGACGTCGAGGTTTTCGAGGGCTTCTTACTTAAAGGTTCCTGCATATGTAGGTCCCATAACGGCTGGTCGGAGGGGATTCGGCCACCCTTGACAGGCCTAATGGTCTGAGCCAAGCTCTGCGCACTGGTCTACACCATTGGTCCAGGAGATCGAGGTCCCGGCCCGTGGGCGGGGGGTGTGGCATCCCTGAGGAGGATGGCGTGAAGCGCAAGCTGATAGCCGCGATCGGTATCGCGGGCATGATGGTCTCCATCGCGGCATGCGGGGACGACAGCGGGAGCGGGGACTCCAAGGGCACCGACGCCAAGGAGCTGACCGTCTGGCTCACCGTCGACGCGCAGAACAACTGGCCCGAGCTGGTGAAGGCCGCCGACGCGGCGGTGCAGAAGGCGCACCCCGGCGTCAAGATCAACCACGAGTACTACGGCTGGCCGGACAAGAACGCCAAGCTGGACGCCGTCCTCGCCACCGACAAGGCCCCCGACGTCGTCGAGATGGGCAACACCGAGATGCTCGGCTACATGGTCAAGGGCGCCTTCGCCCCCCTCGACGCCGGCAAGTTCGACAACTCCTCCGCCTGGCTCGACGGCCTCAAGGCCTCGGTGACCTACGACGGCAAGACCTACGGCGTGCCGTACTACGCCGGCGGCCGCGTCGCCAACTGGCGCAAGGACGTCTTCGCCGCCGCCGGGGTGACGTCCACGCCGAAGACGTACGCGGAGCTCACCGCGGCGCTCGACAAGGTGCAGAAGAAGGAGGGCGACAAGTTCTCCGCGTGGTACCAGCCCAGCCGTGACTGGTACGCGGCCATGTCGTTCGTCTACGACGCCGGCGGCTCCATCGCCAAGGAGGACGGCGGCCAGTGGAAGGCCGACCTGTCCTCGCCGGAGTCGATCAAGGGCCTCAACGAGTTCAAGAAGGTCCTCGACACGTACATGCACGGCGACAAGACCAAGGACGAGTCCGACCGCTACATCGTCTACGGCCAGGGCAAGTCGGGCATGATCTTCGCCCCCGCCTGGGAGGGCGCGACCGCCGCCGCCAAGGAGAACGACAAGACCGGCAAGCTGGCCGGCAACGTCGAGAACTTCGTGATGCCCGGCCCGTCCGGCAAGAACCTCCCCGTCTTCCTCGGCGGTTCCGACCTCGCCGTCCCGGTGAAGTCCGACGCGCAGGGCCTCGCCGCCGAGTGGATCAACGCCTTCACCGGTCCCGCCGGGCAGAAGGGCCTGATCGCCAAGGGCAACCTGCCCAACAACAAGACCGACCTCGCGACCCTCAAGAACGACCCGGCGACGGCGGTCCCGGCCACCGCGGCCGAGTCCAACTGGTTCGTCCCGATGGCCCCCGGCTGGGGCCAGGTGGAGAAGGCCCAGGTGCTCCAGACCATGCTCCAGAGCATCGGCACCGGCAAGAAGACGGTCGAGGCCGCCGCGAAGGACGCGGACGCCGCGATCGACAAGGTCATCAACACCAAGTGACCTGAGGGCAGGGCCCGTGGCCCACCGGGCCCTGCCTCCCGTACGACCCGAAGGACCGCTGAGGAGCGCGCGGATGAGTGCCGCAGACACGACCACCCCTGCCAAGGCGCCGCCGCGGCGGCCGTCACCCCCACCCCCGGCTCCGCCGAAGCGACCAGGCAGCCGGCGCACCCCGGCCACCACGCCCTGGCTGCTCCTCGCGCCCTGCCTGCTGGTGCTCGCCCTGGTGATGGGCTATCCGCTGGTCCGGCTCGTCACCCTCTCCTTCCAGAAGTTCGGGCAGTCCCAGCTGTGGGGCTTCCAGCCGGCCGAGTCGGTCGGGTTCGACAACTTCGCCGGCGTGCTGGGCGACGGCGAGTTCTGGCAGGTCGTCCTGCGCACGATCGTCTTCGCGGCCGGCTGCGTCATCCTCACGATGGTCCTCGGCATGATGGTCGCGCTGCTTCTCCAGCGGGTCTCCGGCTGGGTGAAAACCCTCGTCAACATCGCGCTCGTGGCCGGCTGGGGCATGCCGGTCATCGTCGCCACCACCGTCTTCAAGTGGCTGTTCGACTCCGACTACGGCATCCTCAACGCCGTCCTCAGCAGACTGCCCGGCGTCGAGCTGATCGGCCACAACTGGTTCGCGAGCGGACCGCAGGGCCTCGCGGTGATCATGCTGTTGGTGATCTGGGGCGCGGTGCCCTTCGTGGTGATCACTCTCAGCGCCGGCCTCACCCAGGTGCCCGCCGAACTGGAGGAGGCCGCCCGGCTCGACGGCGCCGGCGCCTGGGGCGTCTTCCGGTACGTCACCCTGCCCATCCTCAAGCCGGTCATCGTGATGCTCACGACCCTGTCGGTCATCTGGGACATGGGCGTCTTCCCCCAGGTCTTCGTCATGCGCAACGGCCACCCCGAGGCCGAGTTCCAGCTCCTGACGACGTACTCCTACGACCGCGCCTTCGTCGTCAACGACTACGGCCAGGGCTCGGCCATCGCGCTGATCACCGTGCTGCTGCTGCTCGGGGTGGTCGCCGTCTACATGCGCCAGATGCTGAAGATCGGAGAGGTGGAATGACGAGCGTGCGCACCCTCGCCGCGCCGCGCCGGACGTCACGGCTCGGCTGGAACCTCCTCGGCCTGCTGGTCTTCGCCGTCGCGGGCTTCCCCGTCTACTGGATGCTCAACACGGCGTTCAAGCCGGCGAAGGACGCGATCGACCCGGACCCCAGCCTGCTGCCGACGCACCTGACCCTCGACAACTTCAGCCGCGCGCTGCACATCGCCGACTTCTGGGGGCCGGTGGGCCGCAGCCTGCTCGTCTCCCTGGCGGTCGTCGCGATCGGCGTCGTCGTGGGCATGCTGGCCGCCCTCGCCATCTCCCGGTTCGCCTTCCGAGGCCGCAAGATCGTCATCGTCGGCATCCTGGCGGTGCAGATGGTCCCGCTCGTCGCCATGATCATCCCGGTCTTCCTGCTCCTGAACGACCTGGACCAGTACGACAAGCTCTCCGGCCTGGTCATCACGTACCTGACCTTCATCCTCCCGTTCACGGTGTGGACCCTGCGCGGCTTCATCGTCAACATCCCCAAGGAGCTGGAGGAGGCGGCGATGGTCGACGGCTGCACCCGCACCGGCGCCTTCGTCCGCGTCGTCTTCCCGCTGCTGGCCCCCGGCATGGTCGCCACCTCGGTCTACGGCTTCATCCAGGCCTGGAACGAGTACCTGTACGCCCTGATGCTGCTCAGCCAGAAGAACCAGACGGCGACCGTGTGGCTCAGCAACTTCTCCACCAAGCACGGCACCGAGTACGCCCCGATGATGGCCGGCGCCACCATGATGGCGCTGCCGATCGTCGCCCTCTTCCTCCTCGTCCAGCGCAAGATGGCCGCGGGGCTGACCGCGGGCGCCGTGAAGGGATGACGCCCCGATGACGACACTCGCCAGCGGCACCGACACACTCACCCGCGACGCCCTGACGGTCCTGCAGCCCGGCTTCCCCGGCACCACCGCCCCCGACTGGCTGCTTCGCCGGCTCGGCGAAGGGCTGGCGTCGGTCGGACTGTTCGGCAGGAACATCGCCTCGCCCGGACAACTGGCCGCGCTCACCGCCCGCCTGCGCACCGAACGGGACGACGTCCTGGTCGCGATCGACGAGGAGGGCGGGGACGTCACCCGGCTCGAGGTGCGCACCGGCTCCAGCTTCCCCGGCAACCACGCGCTGGGCGCGGTGGACGACGTCTCGCTCACCCTGGAGGTCGCCGCCGAGCTGGGCCGCCGCCTCGCCGCCTGCGGAGTCAACCTCAACTGGGCGCCCTCCGCCGACGTCAACTCCAACGCCGCGAACCCGGTCATCGGCGTGCGCTCCTTCGGCGCCGACCCCGCCCTGGTCGCCCGGCACACCGCCGCCTACGTCACCGGTCTGCAGTCGGCGGGCGTCGCGGCCTGCACCAAGCACTTCCCGGGCCACGGCGACACGGCCGTCGACTCCCATCACGCGCTCCCGCGCATCGACGCCGACCCGGCGGTCCTGGCCGAGCGCGAGCTGACCCCGTTCCGGGCGGCCATCGCCGCCGGCACCCGCGCCGTGATGAGCGCGCACATCCTGGTCCCGGCCCTCGACCCGGCGCACCCGGCAACGTTGTCCCCCCGCGTCCTCACCGCCCTCCTGCGCGACGAACTCGGCTACGACGGCCTGATCGTCACCGACGGCATGGAGATGCAGGCCGTCGCCGCGACCTACGGCATCGAACGCGGCAGCGTCCTCGCGATCGCCGCCGGCGCGGACGCCATCTGCGTGGGCGGCGGACTCGCCGACGACGAGACGGTGTGCCGGCTGCGCGACGCCCTGGTCACCGCCGTCCGCACGGGCGAACTCCCCGAGGAACGCCTCGCCGACGCGGCGCGGCGGGTACGGGCCCTCGCCCGCTGGACGGCGACGGCCGCCACGGCCGGGACCGAGCAGCCGGCCGGCGCAGCCGTACACGCCGACATCGGCCTGATCGCCGCCCGCCGTGCCCTGCGGCTGACCGGGGACGAGGTCTTCACCCCGCTCACCGATCCGCCGTACGTCGCCGCCCTCACGCCCGTCGCCAACATCGCCGTCGGAGACGAGACCCCGTGGGGGATGGCCGCCGAGCTGAACCGTCTGCTGCCGGGGACGGAGACCGGCAGCTTCGCCGGCCCGGACGCGGGGCACGACGCGCTGGTCGCGGCCGGGGAGCGGCGGATCATCGCCGTGGTCCGCGACGAGCACCGGCATCCCTGGATGACGACCGCCCTCGACACCGTCCTCGCGGCCCGTCCGGACACGGTCGTCGTCGAGATGGGCGTCCCCCAGGCGCCGCCCCGGGGCGCCCTGCACATCGCCACGCACGGCGCGGCCCGGGTGTGCGGCCGCGCGGCGGCCGAGGTCGTCGCGGGACGCTAGTGCCGTGACCGGAGAGGTTCACCGGCTCGCGACGGCAAACCCTTCCGGTCACGGCACCGGGAACGACGAGGAAGGCGCCGGTTCCCCGGTCGGGAACCGGCGCCCTCCTCGTTGCGGCGATCGCGGTGCGCGGCGGCAGCGGGGCTCCGGATCAGATCCCCTGCCACGGCGGCTTGTGGGCGTAGGTGTGCCGGAAGTAGTCCGCGAGCTTCAGCTTGGACGCGGCGGCCTCGTCGACGACGACCGTGGCGTGCGGGTGCAGTTGCAGCGCGGACGCCGGGCACACGGCGGCGACGGGGCCCTCGACCGAGGCGGCGACCGCGTCCGCCTTGCCCTCACCGGTGGCGAGCAGCACCACGTGCCGGGCCTCCAGGATCGTCCCGATCCCCTGGGTGATGACGTGGTGCGGGACCTGGTCGACGTCCGAGTCGAAGAACCTCGCGTTGTCCGCCCGGGTCTGCTCGGTCAGCGTCTTGATCCGGGTCCGCGAGCGCAGCGACGAGCACGGCTCGTTGAACCCGATGTGCCCGTCGGTGCCGATCCCGAGCAGCTGGAGGTCCACGCCGCCGGCCGCCGCCAGCGCCCGGTCGTAGGCCTCGCAGGCGGCCTGCACGTCCTCGGCCGTGCCGTCCGGGCCGAGGAACGCCTCCATCTTCACGCCCAGCGGCTCGAGCACCTCGCGCCGCAGCACCGAGCGGTAGGACTCGGGGTGCTCGGCGGGCAGGCCCACGTACTCGTCGAGCTGGGCGATCCGGGCGCGCGCGGTGTCCACGGCGCCGGCGCGCACCTGGGCGGCCAGCGCCTCGTAGACGGGCAGCGGGGTGGAACCGGTGGCCACGCCGAGCAGCGCGTCCGGCTTGCGCCGAAGGAGCTGGGCCATGGCCTCGGCGATGAGCTCGCCGCCCGACCGGGCGTCCGCAACGATGACAACTTCCACGCTGGCCTGCCGTTCTGAGAGGGGCTCCGAGGGCCCGGAAGGGCTATGTGGTTTAGACCAATCCAATGGGTTCAATCTAACAGAACGGGGAGCCCCCGTCTGCGTCTGCCGGGCCCGGGCCTGGTACCGGTGCCGGTGCGTCTGCGGGGCGCGGTGTGGAGGCGGGCGCGGACGCGGGGTGCGTCTGCCGGGCGGGGCCGGGCGAGCCCGGTCCGGGGGCGGCCGGGGAAATTGCCCCGCGCAACCGCCCCGCAGGGGAACCCGCACAGGCTAGGCTGCGTGATGGATGTCAGAGCATCCGAATACCCACAACAACGAACAAGCCCCCGTGCATGGACACCCTTAGTGGTCTAGTCCACAATGGCAGAGGGGCATGACGCAGAGCCTCCGTCTTCCCCGCACAGGAAGGCGGACCGAGGACCCGGAGCTCTCTGCCCTGACTGCCCCGGTCCTCACCTTCGGCCGACGGGACCGCACACCCCGCGGCCGATATTGCTCCGGGCTGCGGTGCCGGGAGGGTTGAGGGTCCCTCTCAGGCGCCGCGGCCCGCGGGTGTTTTTCCGGACACTCCGGCTGCCCGGGTACGCTCACGGACGTGCCCTCCATGAACGAACTCGTACGCCAGCACACCGCACTCGACGACTCCGACCTCGAGTGGCTCCACCTGCTGGTCTCGGAGTGGCAGCTGCTCTCCGACCTCTCCTTCGCCGACCTGGTCCTGTGGGTGCCCACCCGTGACGGCGCGCGGTACGTCTCGGTCGCCCAGATGCGCCCCAACACCGGCCCCACCTCCTACCAGGACGACATGGTCGGCCACCTCGTCCCGCGCGGCCGCCGTCCGCTGCTGGACGCCGCCCTGGACGAGGGCCGGATCGTGCGCGAGGGCGACCCGGAGTGGCGCGAAGAGGTCCCCGTCCGGGTCGAGTCGATCCCCGTGCGGCGGGAGGGCCGCGTCCTCGGCGTCATCGCCCGCAACACCAACCTGCTCACCGTGCGCACCCCGAGCCGGCTGGAGCTGACCTACCTCCAGAGCGCCTCCGACCTCGCGCAGATGATCGCGGCCGGTTCCTTCCCGTTCCCCGACCAGCAGATGGACATGGACGCGGCCCCGCGCGTCGGCGACGGCCTGATCCGGGTCGACGGCGAGGGCCTCGTCCAGTACGCCTCCCCGAACGCGCTCTCCGCGTACCACCGGATGGGCCTTGCCTCCGACCTGGTCGGCCAGCACCTGGGCCTGACCACCGCCGAACTGGCCCCGACCCGGGGCCCGGTGGACGAGGCCCTGGCCAAGGTCGCCAGCGGCTGGGCGCCCCGCGAGTTCGAGATCGAGGCCAACGACGGGGTCATCCAGTTCCGGGCCATTCCGCTCAAGCCCAAGGGCACCCGCATCGGCGCGCTGGTCCTGCTGCGTGACGTCACCGAACTGCGCCGCCGCGAGCGCGAGTTGATCACCAAGGACGCGACCATCCGGGAGATCCACCACCGGGTGAAGAACAACCTCCAGACGGTGGCCGCCCTGTTGCGCCTGCAGGCCCGGCGCATCGAGTCGGAACGCGGCCGGGAGGCCCTGGAGGAGGCGGTCCGCCGGGTCGGCTCCATCGCCATCGTCCATGAGACGCTGTCCCAGAACCTGGACGAGCGGGTGGAGTTCGACGACATCGCCGACCGTGTGCTGGCGATGGTCGCCGAGATCTCCCCGGGCAAGGTCGCCGGCCGGCGCACCGGACGCTTCGGCATCCTGGACGCCGAGGTCGCCACCCCGCTCTCGATGGTCCTCACCGAGATCCTGCAGAACGCCCTGGAGCACGGCTTCCGCGAGGGCGACACCGGCACCGTCGAGGTCTCGGCCGTCCGCGGCGGCACCGCCAAGGAGGCCCGCCTCCTCGTCACCGTCCAGGACGACGGCGTCGGCCTGCCCGCCGGTTTCGACCCGCACACCTCGGGCAACCTGGGCCTGCAGATCGTGCGGACGCTGGTGGAGGGGGAGTTGGGCGGGAGTTTCGACATGGTGCCCGCTCCCGACGGCGGGACACGGGTGATCCTCGACGTCCCGGTGCGCGCACACAAGTGAGCCGTGCGGCGGGCGCGCCGGGCGAAGCCCGAACGTCGGACCGCGCACAGCCGGGGCAGCGGGCCGCGCACAGCACGAAGCCCCGGACCGTTCAGGGGTCCGGGGCTCGAATGCTCGTTGCCAGCGTGTGCTGCGCATCGGGGGTACTGCGCGCTGCGGCTCGGGGGCGGGAGTTGCGTACTCGCTGTACGCGCCGCCAAGCTCAGGCTTGCGGGGCGGGTGTCGTCAGGCGGTTGCCTGGCGGGCCCGGTTGCGGGCGGCGCGACGCTTCATGGCACGGCGCTCGTCCTCGCTGAGGCCACCCCAGACGCCGGAGTCCTGGCCGGACTCGAGCGCCCACTGCAGACACTGCTCCATAACCGGGCAGCGACGACAGACGGCCTTGGCTTCCTCGATCTGCAGCAGCGCAGGACCGGTGTTGCCGATGGGGAAGAAGAGCTCGGGGTCTTCCTCGCGGCAAACGGCGTTGTGACGCCAGTCCATGGCTGCTACCTCTCCTTGGTATTACATGCAGGTTGCTTGTGAATGTGAACGCTTTCACGAATCCCTCAACAAGTGAAGGGCCACCAGCCAGACGTGCCGGCGTTGGTCCTGTGTGTGAAGAGGGGTTCCGGTGATCAGTGGATGCCGGTGTTGCGGGCTGTCCCGATCGCCACGTAGAGACTCGCAAACCTCAGCGGCGGATACAACCCCTACCGGAAAGTTTTTTTTGATTCCTCGGTGTCGACTAGGTCACAGCCGTACTTCCATGGGGTGGATCCTGGCCTAAACGTTCGAGTGAAAGGACTTCAGCCCTTTCTGCTCACACAATCACACGCAGTGCACGGCGTACGCCTGTGAACGTCACGCTGGTTCGCAGCCCCAGGTGGTCACCGTCCATCTGGAGGGGCAACGGGACCTTCGAATGCAAGGTGAACTGGTCCAGGTCGTGCAGTGAGACCGCATGCTTTCCCTGGGGTCCCCGCTCGGGGGACGAAGTGAGCAACTGGGTGCCATATCGGGCAACCGAGGCCGTGGACAGACGGCTGAGACCGAGTACGTCGAGCCCGGTATCGAACGAGGCCTTAGGTGACGCGTACACCGGGCGATTGCCCAGATAGGTCCACGGGGCCGTGTTGCAGACTATGGAAAGCACCAAATCCGTCACCGGTTCGGCGTCCGGCCGTTCCAGGGTGATCGAACCGCGCCGGCGATGTGATTCGCCCAACAACTGGCGTACGGCCTGGCGGATGTAAAGAGCGTGCGTGGATTTCCTGCCGCGTTCACGCTGCTGCTCCACCCGGCCCACCACTCCGGCGTCGAAACCCAGCCCGGCGTTGAAGGTGAACCAGCGCGAGGGCACCGCCTCGTCGTCGGTGCCGGGCGTGCCGGCCGCCAGACCCAGACCGACCGTGCGTTCACGGCCCTCGCGCAGCGCGTCCAGCAGGGCGCCGGTGGCCTCCACGGGGTGGTTGGGCAGGTCCAGGGCCCGGGCGAAGACGTTGGTGGAACCGCCGGGGACCACCGCGAGACCGGGCAGGTTCTCGGGATCGGGGCCTGCGTGCAGCAGGCCGTTCACGACCTCGTTGACCGTGCCGTCCCCGCCGAGGGCCACCACCAGGTCGACGTTTCCGCTCTCGGCCGCCTGCCGGCCCAGGTCGCGTGCGTGTCCCCGGTACTCGGTGGTGACCGCCTCGAGTTTCATCTCGCTGGCGAGCGCGTGGATGAGGACGTCGCGCGTCCGTGCACTGGTGGTGGTTGCCGCCGGATTGACCACGAGAAGTGCACGCATGAGTTGCAGGGTACCTACTGGGCGGTACCGGGCACAGGCCGAGGTGGGGATCGGGTAAGAGATCGCGAGGTGAGCCTCGACACGGGCGGACCTGGGCGGACCTGGGCGGGCCTGGGCCGACCCGGGAGCGCCGGCCGTGCGGGCTACCCTTCAGGGGTGAGCAGTGAGCAGACCCCGGCAGCCCCGGAGACCGCAGACCCCCGCCCGCGCCGCCTGGTGTACGCCGCCGCGCTCGCCGCCCTCGAAGGGCTGGCACTGGTGGTCGGCGGGGCCTGGATGCTCGTCCTCGGGATCTCCGCAGACCCGGACGACCGTCAGCAGGCCGTCACCGGCGGGATCACGCTGATCGTGCTCGCGCTGCTGCCGCTGCTCGCCGCGCGCGGCCTGTGGGGTCTGCGCAGCTGGAGCCGGGGACCTGCCGTCATCACGCAGATCATGGCGCTGCCGGTGGCCTACAACCTGCTGCAGGCCGAGAGCATGGCCATCCCGGCGGGCATCGCGCTGGCCGCCGTCGCGGTCGCCTCGCTCGTGCTGCTGGTCAACGGGGAGACGACCCGGGCCCTCGGGATCCGGGGGCCCGGCCGCACACCGGAGTAGAGCCGGGGCGCAGCGGCCGCGGGGCGGCCGCTACTCCTCGACGAGCAGCTTCTCCCGCAGCTGGGCCAGGGTGCGGGCCAGTAGCCGGGAGACGTGCATCTGCGAGATGCCGACCTCCTGGGCGATCTGCGACTGCGTCATGTTGCCGAAGAACCGCAGCAGCAGGATCCGCTTCTCCCGGGGCGGCAGGTCCTCCAGGAGCGGCTTGAGCGACTCCCGGTACTCGACGCCCTCCAGCGCCTCGTCCTCCGCGCCGAGGGTGTCCGCGACCGCGGGGGACTCGTCGTCGGTGTCGGGGACGTCCAGCGACAGGGTGGAGTACGCGTTCGCGGACTCCAGGCCCTCCAGGACCTCCTCCTCAGAGATCGCCAGCTTCTCGGCGAGCTCGTGCACCGTGGGGGAGCGGCCGTGCTGCTGCGACAGCTCGGCCGTCGCGGTGGTCAGCGCGAGGCGCAGCTCCTGGAGTCTGCGCGGCACCCGGACCGCCCAGCCCTTGTCGCGGAAATGCCGCTTGATCTCACCGACGACCGTCGGGGTCGCGTACGTGGAGAACTCCACGCCGCGCTCCGGGTCGAAACGGTCGACCGACTTGATCAGGCCGATGGTGGCGACCTGGGTGAGGTCGTCCAGCGGCTCGCCGCGGTTGCGGAAGCGGCGCGCGAGGTGCTCGACCAGCGGCAGATGCATGCGGACCAGCCGGTTGCGCATCTCCGCGTACTCGGGGCTGCCGTCGTCCAGCTGCCGCAGCTCGACGAACATCGCCCGCGCCCCGCTGCGGTCGGTCGCCGACGCGGGCGAGGGTGTGTGCTGTGTGCCCGGCACGCTCTGCTCGCCGTCTCGCTCGTGCTCGCTCATTGTCCCGCCCGTCGCCCTCTGTCGAGCCCTCGCCTGCGCTCGGCCCGGGGGCGAGCCCCCGATCCGCCCCTCCCGGGGCGAGCCCTGCCCGGCATCGTCCGGCGTGCTCGCCTGCACGGATGACGAGTCGTCCTCCGGATGCGGCCGGGCCTGCTCGGGAATGCCGTCGATGTTGTCCGCCAGGTGTCGGGAACCGTCCGGAGAGACTGGCACGTCGGCGCTCCCGGCCGGCAGCTCCTGTGTGCCGCGCTCTTCGTCCCGCACCGGCCCGTCCCCGTTCCTCACGCCGGACCGGGTCCCGCGCCGCGCTGTTTGTAGAGGCTGATCGACACGGTCTTGTCCTCGTCCACGGCGGAGGACACCTTGCCCGCGAGGGCGGACAGGACGGTCCAGGCGAAGGTGTCCCGCGAGGGGGCGTGGCCGTCCGTGGTCGGCGCCGAGACGGTGACTTCGAGCGAGTCGTCGACGAGGCGGAAGACGCAACTGAGCACCGAGCCGGGCACGGCCTGCTGGAGCAGGATCGCGCAGGCCTCGTCCACCGCGATGCGCAGGTCCTCGATCTCGTCCAGGGTGAAGTCCAAACGGGCCGCGAGGCCGGCCGTGGCCGTCCGCAGCACCGACAGGTAGGCACCCGCAGCCGGCAGCCGGACTTCCACGAAGTCCTGGGTCGCGGGCTCGCCTGCGATCTGGGACACCCTCACCTCCAAGGTGGTACAAGCTTTTCGGGGCCGAGGGTCGCCCCCCGGGGTAACGCGTGTGTGGTGCAGCGGTGACGCTATCGCGCTCTCACGATTCCTGTCCCGGGACCCCAACCCCCTGGCGTCACTCACAGTAAAGCTGTGAACACGCTCCGTGTCTAGGGGGTCTGCGGAGCCAAAGGGGAAGAAGGCGCGCCGGGTTGACGTACCCAGGCGTCGGACGGTCGAACCGTACCCGTCCGGCGGCCGGGACGTCTCATGAGTTCAACGCACAAGCCGCCCGGGAAGTTCGCGCGACGAGGGACCGGCCCCGGACGGGTCCGCCGCAGGGGTCAGACGAGGACGTGGTCGACGAAGCACCAGCGCCAGTTCTCGCCCGGCTCGAACGTGCGCATGACCGGGTGACCGGACTCCTTGTGGTGGGCGGTGGCGTGCCGGCTCGGCGAGGAGTCGCAGCAGCCGACATGGCCGCACGTCATGCACAGCCGCAGCTGTACCGGGTGGGTGCCGTCCCGCAGACACTCGGGACACGTCTCGCCGAGCGGGACGGGTTCGGGGTCGGGCAGCGCGTCGGCGTGCGTGCACTGTTTCATGATTGCCAGATTACGACGGGTGTGCGGACGCCCGCGCGGAAAAGAAAGCGGCGAGACATGGACGTGATGCCACTGCTGTTGCTCGTGGCCGGCAGTGCGGCGGTCGCGGCGGCGGCCCGGCGCACCCCCGCCCCCGCGCCGCTGCTGCTGGTGGCCGTGGGCCTGGCGGTGTCGTACCTGCCCGGGGTCCCGGACTACACCCTGGACCCGGACGTCGTCCTGCCGCTCCTGCTGCCGCCGCTGCTCTACACCTCGGCCACCGACAGCTCCTACCTGGACCTGCGCGCCCAGCTCCGGCCGGTGGCCCTGCTGTCGGTCGGGTACGTGCTCTTCGCGACGTTCGCCGTCGGCTGGGCCGCCCATCTCATCGTCCCCGGGCTGCCGCTGACGGCGGCGCTCGTGCTGGGCGCGGTGGTGGCGCCGCCGGACGCGGTCGCGGCCACCGCGGTGGCCCGCCGGGTCGGCCTGCCGTCGAGGATCACCACCATCCTCCAGGGCGAGTCGCTGCTGAACGACGCCACCGCCATCACCGCCTACAAGGTGGCCCTCGCGGTCGTGGTCGGCGAGGGCGCCTCCTGGGGCGGCGGCATCGAGGAGTTCCTGGTCGCGGCGGTCGGCGGGGTCGCCGCGGGGCTGATCCTGATGGCCCCCCTGCACTGGATGCGCACCCACCTCGAGGAACCCCTCCTGCAGAACACGCTCTCCCTGCTGATCCCGTTCGTCGCCTACGCGGCCGCCGAGCAGTTCCACGCCTCCGGGGTGCTCGCCGTGGTCGTCGTGGCGCTGTACCTGGGCCACCGCGCGTGGGAGGTCGACTTCGCGACCCGCCTCCAGGAGGAGGCGGTGTGGAAGATGGTCGCCTTCGTCCTGGAGTCGGCGGTGTTCGCGCTGATCGGACTCCAGCTCCCGGTGGTGCTGCGCGGCCTCGGCGACTACGAGGGCATGGCCGCCGCCTGGTACGCCGTCGCCCTCTTCCTCGTGGTCGTCGCGGCGCGTTTCCTGTGGGTGTATCCGGCGACCTTCCTCCCGCGGATGGTGTCGGCGCGCATCCGCGCGCGGGAGGACGACCCGACCTGGCGCGGACCGGTCGTCATCGCCTGGGCCGGCATGCGGGGCGTGGTGTCGCTCGCCATCGCCTTCTCCATCCCGCTCACCGTGGAGGACGGCGACGCGCCCTTCCCGCACCGCAACCTCATCCTGTTCCTCACCTTCACGACCGTCATCGGCACGCTGGTGGTGCAGGGCCTGACGCTGCCGCCGCTGATCCGCCTGCTGAAGTTCCCCGAGGCCGACCCGCAGGCCGCGACGCTCGCCGAGGCCAACGCGCAGGCGCAGGCCTCCCGGGTCGCCGAGGAGCGGCTGGACGCCCTGCTGGCCGACGAGCGCAACGCCCTGCCGCCGCCGCTCGCCGACCGGCTGCGCAGCGTCCTGGAGCGCCGCCGCAACGCCGTGTGGGAGCGCCTCGGGCAGGTCAACCCCGTCACGGGGGAGACCGTCGACGACACCTACCGGCGCCTGTCGCGGGAGATGATCAGCGCCGAGCGCGAGGTGTTCGTCCGGCTGCGCGACGGCCGCTACATCGACGACGAGATGCTGCGCACGCTGCTGCGCCGACTCGACCTGGAGGAGGCAGCGGCGTTCCGGGAGACGGCCTGAAAGGCCCGCGCGGACGGGGGCGGCGGCCCCGGGCGGGGCGGATGTGCGGCAGTCCGGGCGGGCCGGCCGGTTCTCACGCGGTGAACGGCGAGCCCGTGACGACGGCCGCGAGGCGCGTCCCGGGCGTGAAGGCGCCCTCCCCGGCCAGCACGGTCAGGGCATAGAGCGACTTGGCGACATAGAGACGTTCGACCGGCAGGCCGTGGCGGCGTTCGAAGTCCGCCGCGAAGGCCTCCAGCTCGGGGGTGACCCGGGCGTATCCGCCGAAGTGGAACCGTTCGTCGAGTCCCCAGTCGCCTCGCCGCCCCCCGAAGGCCTCCTCCTGCAGGGCCCGTATCTCCTCGCCCAGGAAACCGCCCTTGAGGACCGGTATGCCCAGCACGCGCGGGCCGGGGGCGAGGCCCGCGGACAGTCCGGCGGCCAGGCCCGCGAGCGTGCCGCCGGTGCCGCACGCGAGGGCGACGACGTCGGCGCGGTCCCGCAGTTCCTCACCGAGCGCCCGGCAGCCGCGGACCGCCGCCGCATTGCTGCCGCCCTCGGGGACGACGTACGCGCCCTCGGCGCCGGCCGCCCGCAGGACGGCCGCGAGGGTGTCCGGCTCGGTCTTGCGGCGGTACGTCGCACGGTCCACGAAGTGCAGGCGCATGCCGTCCGCCGCGCACCGGGTCAGCGAGGGGTTCAGCGGCCGGCCGGCCAGCTCGTCGCCGCGCACCACGCCGACCGTGGGCAGCCCCAGCAGGCGCCCCGCCGCGGCCGTGGCCCGCAGATGGTTGGAGTAGGCGCCGCCGAAGGTGAGGAGCGTGCGGCCTGCGGCCCGCTCCAGATTGGGCGCGAGCTTGCGCCACTTGTTGCCGATCAGCTCGGGATGGATCAGGTCGTCCCGCTTGAGCAGCAGCCGTACGCCGTGGCGGGCGAACCGGTCGTCGCCCACTTCCTGGAGGGGGGAGGGCAGGCGGGGGTGCAGGTCGGTCACCCGCCCATTGTCGAACATCGTTCGGTGAAACGTGCTTCTTCCCAGGCCGCGGTGATCCATTCCCGCTCTTTCGGGTAATAGCACGAGCACACACAGTGATGGAAGGCTTGCCGCGTGAACGGAGTGCACCGGTGCAGTTCGGCGCCCGTGCATGAATCGGGAGGGCATTTCTCATGTCGGTAGGCGAAGAGGTCCGCACGGAGTCGGGCAAGCCGCAGCAGAGCCTCGGCACCGCGGCCGCGCGGAACCTGGCCACCACGACCAAGTCCGCGCCGCAGATGCAGGAGATCAGCTCCCGCTGGCTGCTGCGGACCCTGCCCTGGGTGGATGTGCAGGGTGGGACGTACCGGGTCAACCGGCGTCTGACGTACGCGGTGGGCGACGGTCGCATCACGTTCGTCAAGACCGGCGACCGCGTCGAGGTCATCCCGGCGGAGCTGGGCGAACTGCCCGCACTGCGTTCCTACGAGGACGAGGAGGTGCTGGCGGAACTCGCCCAGCGCTGCCGGCAGCGGGAGTTCGGCCCCGGCGAGGTCATCGCCTCCTTCGGCAGCCGGAGCGAGGAGGTGTACCTGCTGGCGCACGGCCGCGTGGAGAAGGTCGGCACCGGCCCCTACGGCGACGACCAGGTGCTCGGAGTGCTCGCCGACGGCGCGTACTTCGGCGACCAGTCGCTGCTCGACGCGGACGCCATCTGGGAGTACACGGCCCGCGCCGACACCGCCTGCACGGTGCTGGTCCTCACCCGGCAGGACGTCGAGCAGGTCGCCGAGCGCGCCGAGTCGCTGGGCGAGCACCTGCGGCAGCTGCGCGCGATCCCCGAGCAGCGCACCAACAGGTACGGCGAGAAGGAGGTCGACCTCGCCGCGGGCCACGCCGGCGAACAGGACATCCCGCACACCTTCGTCGACTACGACGCGAGGCCCCGCGAGTACGAACTGAGCATCGCGCAGACCGTCCTGCGCATCCACTCACGCGTGGCCGACCTGTACAACCAGCCGATGAACCAGACCGAGCAGCAGTTGCGGCTGACGGTCGAGGCGCTCAAGGAGCGCCAGGAGCACGAACTCGTCAACAACCGGGAGTTCGGCCTTCTCCACAACTGCGAGTACGACCAGCGGCTCCAGCCGCACGACGGTGTGCCCAGCCCCGACGACCTGGACGAACTGCTCAGCAGGCGGCGCGGCACCAAGATGCTGCTCGCCCACCCGCGCGCCATCTCCGCGATCGGCCGCGAGCTCAACAAGCGCGGACTCGTCCCCGAGACGATCGACGTCGGCGGCAACCGGATCCCGACCTGGCGCGGGGTGCCGATCTACCCGTGCAACAAGATCCCGGTCAGCGAGGCCCGCACCAGCTCGATCATCGCGATGCGTCTGGGCGAGCAGGACCAGGGTGTCATCGGGCTGCGCCAGTCGGGCCTGCCGGACGAGATCGAGCCGAGCCTGTCCGTGCGGTTCATGGGCATCAACGAACAGGCCATCATCAAGTACCTGGTCACGGCCTACTACTCGGCCGCAGTCCTGGTGCCGGACGCGCTGGGCGTCCTGGAGAACGTCGAGATCGGCCGCTGGCGGTGACCTCCGCCGTCAGGCGGCAGCGAGGCGGGACGCGGGAAGGGCGGGACGCCGTCGGGAGCCCCGACGACGGCGAGGCGGGGCCGGCCGACGGGCAGGAGGCGGCGGCAGTCCTGGAGGAGTCCCGGGCCGCGGTCGACCCGGAACTGCGCTCGGCGATCGACTCGCTGCCCGGCTCCCTGCGGCGGGTCGCGCTCCACCACTTCGGCTGGCAGCACGCGGACGGCGCCCCTGCGGCGGGCAACGCGGGCAAGGCGATCCGCCCGGCCCTCGTGCTCGCCGCGGCAGCCGCGCTCGGCGGCCCGGCGGCCCGCGCGGCGGCCGTCCGGGCCGCCGCGGCGGTCGAACTGGTCCACAACTTCACGCTGTTGCACGACGACGTCATGGACCGGGACACCACCCGCCGCCACCGCCCCACCGCCTGGACCGTGTTCGGCGACGCCGACGCGATCCTCGCCGGGGACGCCCTGCAGGCCCTCGCGCTCGGGATGCTCGCCACGGACCCGCACCCCGCGTCGGCGGCGGCCGCCGCCCGCGTAGCGGCCTGTGTGGTGGAGCTCTGCGCCGGCCAGCAGGCGGACACGGCCATGGAGAGACGCGGGCCCACCGAGATCACCCTCGACGAGGTGCTCGCGATGGCCGAGGCGAAGACGGGCGCGCTGCTCGGCTGCGCCTGTGCGGTGGGCGCGCTGTACGCGGGGGCGACGGAAGCGGACGTCGACGCTTTGGACGCGTTCGGCAGGGAGGCCGGACTCGCCTTCCAGCTCATCGACGACGTCATCGGCGTCTGGGGCGACCCGCGGCAGACCGGCAAGCCGGCCGGCGCCGACCTCGCGTCCCGCAAGAAGTCCCTGCCCGTGGTCGCCGCGCTCACCTCGGGCACTCCGGCGGCCGCGGAGCTGGCCGAGCTGTACGCGGCGCCCTACCGGCCGGCCGACCTGGATCGCACGACGCTCGTCGTCGAACGGGCCGGCGGCCGAGCGTGGGCCCAGGAGCAGGCGGCCGACCGCATGTCCCGTGCCCTGCACGAACTGACCCGCGCCGTCCCGGACCCGGAGTCGGCGGGCGCTCTGCTGTCGCTGGCCGAGTTCGTGACCCGGCGCAGCGCCTAGGCGAGCCGCAGCGGCGGGACGCAGGAGGAAGACGGCCGGGACGAAGGGGGGACACGGCCGGGGAGCGGGGCGCCGGGGCGCGGAGTGCGGTGGGTCGGGAAGACCGTCGTGCTCCGCGCCTCGGCGCGTCCGCAGCGGGGCCGTCGGCGGCCTGCGCGGTGCGACGGGCCGCCGGGCCCCGCCCGTCCCGGCGGGGCCCCGCCGGGAGGAGCGGCGCCCCCGCCGGGCGGGCGCTCCGAGGGCGTCAGGGACGCTCCGGGACCACCGTCGCCACGATGCGGTCGATCAGCCCGTCCGGCACCGAGACGCCGGGCAGGACGCCGTCCAGGACGGCCGGCAGGGTGAGGTGTTCCAGGAGCAGGCCGAGCATCGCGAGATAGAGCACCACCACGGTCTCGTCGCCGCCGGGCAGGGCCGCCGCACGGTGGAAGTCCATGCCGTCCTGGAGGTCGCCGCGCACCGACGCGGTGAAGGAGGACCGCAGTTCGGGACGCCGGGTCGCTTCCATGCGCATCTCCAGCAGGGCGAGGTAGCCCTTCCGGTCCCGGGTCGCGCGGGCCATCAGGTCGTGCATGAACGCGCCGACCAGCGAGCGGTCGCGCGGCTGTGCCATCAGGGCGCCGAGCACCTCGGGGTCGGGCGCCAGCCGCACGTGGAGCCGGGCGTCGATCTGCCGGAGCAGGTCGTCCCGCCCGGTGAAGTAGTTGGAGGCGGTGCCCACCGGCACTCCGGCCGCCGAGTCCACCGCACGGAACGTCAGCCCCCTGGCCCCTTCGCGGGCGAGCACGTCGACCCCGGCGTCGACCAGAGCCGCCCGGCGCTCCGGATTTCCGGCCATGCGGAACCTTCTCTCTCACTTGTCGCGGTCCCGAACCGCGGCGCGTAATCCCCTTGCAACCACTACATCTGAAGTACTACAACTGGAGTGGTTCACGGCAGCCTACGGAAAGAGACCCACTTGCGAAAGCTCACGTACTACATCGCCTGCTCCGTCGACGGCTTCATCGGAGACGTCACGGGCGACGCCACCGCGATGCTCGCGTACGTCGACGAGGAGTTCCTGGACTTCCTGAAGTCCGAGTATCCGGAGACCGTGCCGACCCGCGGCCGGCGCGCCCTGGGCTTCGACGACCTGGAGAACAAGCGGTTCGACACGATCATCCAGGGCCGTGCCAGCTATGACCTGGCGCTGAAGGAGGGCGACGTCAGCCCGTACGCCCATCTGCGCCAGTACGTCGCCTCGCGCACCCTCGCCGCCTCGCCGAGCCCGGAGGTCGAGATCGTCGGGGAGGGGCTCCTCGACACGGTGCGCGAGCTGAAGGCGCAGGACGGCGGCCTCGACATCTACCTGTGCGGCGGCTCCCGTCTGGCGGGAGAGCTGTTCGACGAGATCGACCAGCTGGTGATCAAGACGTACCCGATGGTCTACGGCTCCGGCATGCCCATGTTCGGCGCCGCCGACTGCGACGTCGCCGGCTTCGCCCTCGTCGCCGTGCGCTCCTTCGGCAACGGCGCCGTGGTGCGCACCTACGACCGGGCACGCTGACCCGGCGGTGCACGCGGGGAGCGCTCGCGCCCGGGCCGTCCTACCCTGAGGTCATGGACAGGGAACAACGCGTGTGTCCCGCCTGTGGGCAGCCCGTGCAATCTGTCGTCCAGCGGCACAAGACGCTGGGGGCGTGGGTGCCGCGCTGGACGGCGGGGCCGTGTCACAACGAGGAGTGCGAGGCGTACGCGGACGCCGTCGCCGAGCCCGAGCAGAAGCCCGAGGCCCCCGCCGCCCCCGCCTCGTGACACCGGGCGGGCGTCTCCCTCGCCCGCCGCCTGCTGCGGGGTGGGCGGACCCGGACCGCCGCCAGGTCAGGAGGCCGTCCGCGGCAGGCCGCCCGTCTCCGCGTCGCGTCCGGTCAGGCAGTACAGGCCGCCGGCCGGGTCGCGCATCACCGTCCAGTGCGGCTCGCGGGCGACCAGGATCGCGCCGAGCCGCTCATGACGGACGCGCACCGCGTCGACGTCCGCCCCGCATGCGAGGTCGAGATGGGCCGAGGCCGGATCCGCGTCGGCGGGGCGTTCCTCGTCGAGCCGCTGGAGCAGGATGCGGATCGGCAGCCCGGCCGGCGGCTCCACCACGTGGAACTCGGACCGCGAGCCCGGCCGGGACGTCCAGCCGGGCAGCAGTGCGCTCCAGAAGGCGACTTCGGCGTCGAACACGGACGGCGCGAGATCCAGGCACACCTGGTCCAGCCGGCTGTCCGCCACCACGGGCGGTCGTTTCGCCTCCCCCTGCCACGGCACCGCGCAGAACGACAGCCCGCCGGGGGAGCGCAGCACGGACCACCCCTCGTGCGCGGCGGCCGTCCCCGCCCCCAGCCGCGTCGCCCCGGCCACGAATTCGGGCACGTCCTCGACGGCGAGGTCGAGATGCGCGCCGCCGTCGCCGGCCGCGACTCCCTGGACCTTCACACAGGCGTCCGCGCCGCCCCGCGGCAACAGCGTGACGAACTCGCCCTCGTCGCCGCGCAGTCCGGACAGATCGGTGTCGGTGACCGCGGTCCAGAAGGCGCACGCCCGCGTGAAGTGGCGGGCGGGCCGGTCGACGAAGGCGTACGTCCAGCGGACGGCGGGGGCGGGGCGGGCGGCCGGGGTGCTCATGGGCCGATCGTAGGGCTGCCGCCCGTCAGGTCGTCGACGCGCATGCCCACCGGGTCGAGTTCGGACGGAGCCGGACTCCCGCTGCTCACACGCCCGGACGCCCGGCGCCGTCCTTGCGCTCCATGAACCGCAGCAGGTTGCCGGCCGGGTCCCGGAACGCGCAGTCGCGCACCCCGTACGGCTGGTCGGTCGGCTCCTGGAGCACCTCTACACCGGCCTCCCGCACACGCGCGTGCAGGGCGTCGCAGTCGGCGGTGGAGAAGATGACCCCGCGCAGCAGGCCCTTGGCGAGCAGCCGGGCCAGCGCGTCCTTGTCGGCGGGGGAGGCGTCGGGATCGGCGCCCGGCGGCTCCAGCACGACGCTGACGTCCGGCTGGAGCGGTGAGCCGAGCGTCACCCAGCGCATCCCCTCGAAGCCGACGTCGTTGCGGACCTCCAGCCCGAGGACGTCACGGTAGAAGTACACGGCCTTGTCGTGGTCGTCGACGGCGATGAAGCACTGGTGCAGCAGCAGGTCCATGGTGTCCGGCCTTACGGGCGTAGGGGAGGTCGGGAGCGTTGTGGGCGGGTGAACTTACGGGCCACGCACGGCGGGATCACCGCGCTCGGCTCGTGCGACCGCGCCCGGTACGCGCTCGGGGTCTCGCCGACCAGCTCGGTGAACCGGGCGCTGAACGAGCCGAGCGAGGTGCAGCCGACCGCCATGCACACCTCGGTCACGGTGAGGTCGCCCCGGCGCAGCAGGGCCTTGGCGCGCTCGACCCTGCGGGTCATGAGGTAGCTGTACGGCGTCTCGCCGTAGGCCTCGCGGAAGCTGCGCTGGAAGTGGCCGCAGGACATCAGCGCGGTGCGCGCGAGCGCGGCGACGTCGAGCGGTTCGGCGTAGTCACGGTCCATGCGGTCACGTGCCTGCCGCAGTCTGACGAGGTCCTCCCGTTTCACCCTGCCAGCATGGCACGGTGGCGCGCCCGGTGGGTGCGGGACGCCGGGCGGGCTTCGCCTGCGGTTCGCCCCGCGTACACGGGCGTCTGCTCTCCTGGGGACGGATCGACGTCGCGGGACTCCGGCCACCGGGCCGGGCTGCGGCCCTTCGGGGTGCGCCGGGGCGTCGGCGGGCGCATGGTGAACGCATGGCTGGTCACCTCGCCGTCCACATGTGGGCCCGAGGTCCGAGACCGGGAGGTAGAGGGCATGGCGATACCGCCCCCGCTGTCCGAACTGGCCGACCTGCGCGTCGACTACAGCGACCACGACGAACCCCTTCTCATCAGGCCCGACGGGACCCCGGTCGACACCTGGCGGGAGAACTATCCGTATGCGCAGCGCATGGAGCGCAGGGAGTACGACTGGCACAAGCGGCTGCAGCAGATCGAGTTGCTGAAGCTGCAGAGCTGGATCAAGGACACGGGACGCAGACTCGTCATCGTCTTCGAGGGCCGCGACGCGGCCGGCAAGGGCGGCACCATCAAGCGGTTCACCGAGCACCTCAACCCGCGGGGCGCCCGGGTGGTGGCCCTGGAGAAGCCGACCGAGCGGGAGCGGGGGCAGTGGTACTTCCAGCGGTACGTCGAGCAGTTGCCGACCGCGGGCGAGATCGTGCTCTTCGACCGGTCCTGGTACAACCGGGCCGGGGTCGAGCGGGTCATGGGCTTCTGCAGCGACGACGAGTACCGGCGCTTCGCGCGCCAGGCGCCGATGTTCGAGCGGATGCTCGTGGACGACGGCGTCGACCTGGTGAAGTTCTGGTTCTCGGTGTCGCAGAGCGAGCAGCGCACCCGCTTCACGATCCGCCGGATCGACCCCGTGCGGCAGTGGAAGCTGAGCCCGATGGACCTCGCCTCGCTGGACCGCTGGGACGACTACACCGAGGCCAAGGTCGCCATGTTCCACGACACGGACACGGCGTACGCGCCCTGGACCGTGGTCAAGAGCAACGACAAGAAGCGGGCCCGCGTGGAAGCCATGCGCAGCGTGCTCGCCCGGTTCGCCTACACCGGCAAGGACGAGGAGGTCGTCGGCACCCCGGATCCGCGCATCGTGGGCGCCGCGGCTGGGTTGCTGGAGGCGGGCGAGGTCGACACGACGGACCGGGACCGGCCGCGCTGGCGCGTGTTGTGACCGGCGCGGGCGGGTGCCGTGCCCGCCCGGGCCGGGCGGGGACGCGGGCGGTTCGCCGGCGAACGTGACCGGACCGCCCGCCGCGCGTCACGGCCGCATTCCGCACCCCGCGTCCCGCACACGACGCCGCGGCATTCGCCACCGCGCCGCGCCGCGCCGCACGGAATCGCGCCCGCACACGACACCGCACCCCGCACACGACACCGCACCCGGACCGCTGACGTCCGCCGAGGTGCGGCGGCCTGCGGGCCGGGTGCGGGGAGAGTGACGCTGCGGCCGAAAGAAGCGCAGGTCAGAACGGCGTGAAGAAGGTCAGGCCTTCTTCGTCTCCCAGAAGATCTTGTCGATCTGGGCGATGAGCTCCAGGGCCTTCTCACCGGTCTTCGGGTCCGTCGAGGCCTTGGCGGCCGACAGGGCCTTCAGGGTGTCGTTGACCAGCTGGTGCAGCTCCGGGTACTTCTCGAAGTGCGGGGGCTTGAAGTAGTCGCTCCACAGCACGGAGACGTGGTGCTTCGCGAGCTCTGCGCGCTGCTCCTTGATGACGGTGGCGCGCGCCTGGAAGTGCGGGTCGTCGTTGGCGGCCATCTTCTCCTGCACGGCCTTCACCGACTCCGCCTCGATGCGGGCCTGGGCCGGGTCGTACACGCCGCAGGGCAGGTCGCAGTGCGCGCTGACCTTGACCTTGGGGGCAAACAGGCGGGAAAGCATGGAGCGTTCCTTCCTCGTGATCGTCTTCTCAGGTGGGACATTACTCCCTGCCGGACGGCTTTTCGCGGGTGCCCCCTTGGGCTTAGGACAAAAGTCCGGGGTCAGACTGAGACTGGTGGAGGAACGGACCGGGGAGGTGCTGGGCATGCCGGAACCGTCGCAGGACACCGAGCGGGGGAGGGTCGCCGCGCCCTTCGGGCTGGCCGAGGTGACCGGTCCGTCCATGGTGCCCACGCTCCACCACGGGGATCAGCTGGTGGTGCACTACGGCGCCCGGGTGCGGCCCGGTGACGTGGTGGTGCTGCGGCATCCCTTCCAGCAGGACCTGCTGGTCGTCAAGCGGGCCGCGGAGCGCCGCGAGGGCGGCTGGTGGGTGCTCGGCGACAACGCCTTCGCGGGCGGCGACAGCACGGACTACGGCACGGTGCCCGACGAGCTGGTCCTCGGCAGGGTGCGGCTGCGCTACCGCCCGCGGCGCCGGGATCAGAGCTCGCCGCTGGCGGTGCTGCGCTGGGCGCTGTCGGCCGCGAGGCCGGTCGGGGGCGTCCGGTCGGTCTCCAGGCGCTTGCGGGCGCGGTAGGCGGCCACGTTGGCGCGGGTGGCGCAGCGGTCGGAGCAGTAGCGCCGGGAGCGGTTGGTCGACGTGTCGAGGTAGGCGTTGCGGCAGGGGCTCGCCTCGCACAGGCCGAGCCGGTCCACGCCGTGCTCGGTCAGGTGGAAGGCCAGGCCCATGGCGGCGATCGCCGCGTACCCCGCCGTCGCGTTCGAGGGGTGGTCGGCCAGGTGCATGTGCCACAGCGGACGGCCGTCCTCGTCGCGGACGTCGTGGCCGGAGATCTGCGGGCTCACCGGGAACTCCAGCAGCAGGGAGTTCAGCAGGTCCACCGCGAGGGTCTCGTCGCCGTCGTCGGCCGCCTCGAAGACCGCGCGCAGCCGGCCGCGGACCGACCGGAACCGGGTGACGTCCGCGTCGGTGGCGCGGCGGGCGGCCGACCGGCTGGCGCCGAAGAGCGCGCGGACGGCCTCGACCGAGGTCAGCGCGTCCTTGCCCCGGGCCGGGTCCTCGCTGTTGACGAGACGCACGGCGTAATCCGAGTAATGGGCAAGCTCCACTTGTAGTCCTTACCGGGGGCTCGATGGTCGTGCACGCGTCGTGGACGCGGCCGGGTAACGGCTGAGGCTGCTTCCAGGGTATTACGCATGCGCCGGAAGGAAGGCCTCCGAAATCTCGTGGACGTCCGCCGCGTCCTGCGGGGCTCCCCACCGCACTGGAAGGGTGAGACGGTCCGCCACCGGACGGGCCGGGAGAGGGGGAGCGATGGCGCGGGGCGCGGAAGCGGCTCTGCACGCCTTCGTCGAGGGAAGACGGACGGCGTTGTTCCGTAGCGCACTCCTGCTGTGCGGCGACCGCGACGAGGCCGACGACCTCGTCCAGACCACGCTCGTCAAGGTCGTCCTCGGGGCGCGCCGGTACGGGCGGCTGGACAACCTGGAGGCCTATGCGCGCAAGACGCTGGTCAACACCTTCATCGCGGGGCGGCGCCGGTTCTGGCGGCGTGAGCGCGCCTACGGCGAGCTGCCCGACGTCGCGGCCCGGCCGACGGACCGGGACACCGGTCTCGTGGTCCGCGCCGCGCTCGCCGCGCTGCCGCCGAAGCAGCGGGCGGTGCTGGTGCTGCGCTACTGGGAGGACCTCGGCGTCGCGGCGACCGCAGAGCTGCTGGGGATGCGGGAGAGCACGGTCAAGAGCCATACGGCGAGGGGACTCGCGGCGCTGCGGGCCGCGGTGCGGGAGGAATTCGTATGAACGAGCAGGACACGGTGCGGGATCTGCTGGGGCACGCGGTCGACACGGTCGAACCCCGGGTCGCCCGCAGCAGTGAGAGCGTCTTCGCGCGGGCCGCGGCGCTACGGCGCCGGCGGCGGGTGGCGGTCACGGGTGCGGCGGCGGTCGTGGTCGCCGGGGGGGTCGTCCTCGGGACGGGGGTCCTGCCGGGCGGGACCGGGGGACATAAGGCGGCCGCCGCGGGGGGCGGCGGCGCAGGGGCCGGCGCGAGGGCGGCCGGCTTCGCGAAGCTGCTGCCCGCCGGGGTGGGCACGGTGCGCGAGGTCGCACGGCTTCCCGTGAAGGGCCTGAAGCACCCGCCGGTGCAGGGGAAGAGGGGGGACGGGCCGTACGACGGGGTATACGCCGTCACCCGGGACTCGGGCGGCGTCGGCTACATCACGGTCAGAGCGCGAAAGTCGTCCGGGACCACCGTCGCCCTCGCCTGCCGCGCGCCGGGGCGAACGGGGGTGGCGGACTGCGCCACGGAGAAGGTTCCCGGAGTCGGACAGCTGACGACATGGCGGTTCCCCGACGAGGACCTGCCCCAGCAGTCGAACAGCATGACGGCTCAGCTGGCGCTGAAGGGCGGCGCCGTCCTGACCGTGACGTCCTGGACCGGGGCCGAGGGCGGGAAGCCGTACCGGACGATGCTCACATACCCGCTGACGAAGGCACAGCTGCGTCAACTGGCGCTGAACTCGGCGCTGTTGCCCTGAGTGCACAGGTACGGGAAGGGGCGGTACGGGAATCCCGTACCGCCCCTCCTCGCGCGTGCCGTACCGCTAAAGCACCTTGGACAGGAACGCCTGCGTCCGCTCGTGCTGCGGGTTCGTCAGGACCTCGCGCGGGTTGCCCGACTCGACGACCACACCGCCGTCCATGAAGACCAGGCTGTCGCCGACCTCTCGGGCGAAGCCCATCTCGTGGGTGACGACGACCATCGTCATGCCGGACTCGGCGAGGTCGCGCATGACGTCGAGGACGTCGCCGACCAGCTCCGGGTCGAGGGCCGAGGTCGGCTCGTCGAACAGCATCAGCTTCGGGTCCATCGCCAGCGCGCGGGCGATGGCGACGCGCTGCTGCTGGCCGCCGGAGAGCTGGGAGGGGTAGTTGCCCGCCTTGTCGGCCAGGCCGACCCGGTCCAGCAGCTCCCGTGCCCGCTCCCGGGCCTGGGCCTTGCTGACGCCCTTGACCTGGACCGGGGCCTCGATCACGTTCTCCGCCGCCGTCATGTGCGGGAACAGGTTGAACCGCTGGAACACCATGCCGATGTCCCGGCGCTTCAGGGCGACCTCGCTGTCCTTGAGCTCGTACAGCTTGTCGCCCTTCTGGCGGTAGCCCACCAGGTCCCCGTCGACGTACAGCCGGCCGGCGTTGATCTTCTCGAGGTGGTTGATGCACCTCAGGAACGTCGACTTGCCGGAACCGGACGGGCCGATGAGGCAGAACACCTCGCCGTTCTTGACCTCCAGGTCGATGCCCTTGAGGACCTCGACCGCGCCGAAGGACTTGTGGACGCCCTCGGCCTTCACCATCGCGGTCATGCCGCACCCCTTTCGCGGCCGATCGAGAACAGGTTCGCCCGGATCTTCTGGAAGACCGTGGGCGGCAGACTACGACTCGAACCGCGGGCGTAGTAGCGCTCCAGGTAGTACTGGAAGACGCTGAAGACGCTGGTCATGACCAGGTACCAGATGGAGGCGACGAACAGCAGCTCCATCACGGCGAACGACGAGGAGCCGATCACCGACGTCGAGCGCAGCAGCTCGTTGTACGTCACCACGTACACCAGCGACGAGGTCTTGAGCATGTTGATGAACTCGTTGCCGGTCGGCGGCACGATGACCCGCATCGCCTGCGGGATGACGATCCGGCGCAGCGTCTTGCCGTGGCTCATGCCGAGCGCGTGGGCCGCCTCGGTCTGACCCTCGTCGACGGCCAGCAGGCCGGCCCGGCAGATCTCGGCCATGTACGCGGCCTCGTTGAGACCCAGGCCGAGCAGGGCGCACATGAACGGCGTCATGACGTCCGTCATCTCGTCCTTGTAGATCGGACCGAGGTTCAGCATCGGGAAGATCAGCGCCAGGTTGAACCACATCAGCAGCTGCACGTACACCGGGGTGCCCCGGAAGAACCAGATGTACAGCCAGGCGACCGTGCTGGTCACCGGGTTCTTCGACAGCCGCATCACGGCCAGCAGCACGCCGAGGACGACGCCCAGCACCATGGACAGGATGCTGATCAGCAGGGTGCGCCCGGCGCCCGCGATCACGGTCGAGTCGAACAGCTGGTCGCCGACCGTGTCCCACTGGATGTCGCCGTGGGCGAAGGCGTTGACCACCAGCGCGAGCAGCGCGATGACGATCACGGCGCTGACCCAGCGGCCGTAGTGGCGCACCGGGATCGCCTTGATGGCCTCCGGCGGACCGGAGAACGCCGCGTCCTTGGCGACCGGCGGGGTGTCCTCGGGTGGTGCGCCCGCGGAGGACTTGTCGAGCTTGTCAGTCATGGGGACTGCCCTTCGAAGACTTCAGGAGGTGCGGGGTGATCACTTGCCGCCGTTGATCGCGGCAGCCTTGATCGCGCCGCTCTCGGCGCCCCACTTCTCCAGCACCTTCTGGTAGGAGCCGTCCTTGATGATCGCGTCGACGGCCTCCTTGAGGGCGTCGCGCAGCTGGGTGTTCTTCTTGTCGACGACGATGCCGAACGGAGCGGCCTCGTACTGCTCGTCGAGCACCTCGAAGGTGTTGCCGTTGCCCGCCTTGCGGGCCATGTCCACGGCGACCGGGTAGTCGTTGACGCCGGCCACGGCGCCGCCGGACTTCACGCGGGTCTGCGCCTCGGTGTCGTTCTCGAAGGACTCGATCTTGAGGGCCTTCTTGCCGCCGTCCGTGCACTTCTTGGACTGCGCCTGCAGGGCCTCCTCGTAGGTGGTGCCCCGCTGCACGGCGACCGTCTGACCGCACAGGTCGTCCATGGTCTTGACGCCCTTGGGGTTGCCCTTCTTGACGTAGATGGCCGTGCCGGCGGTGAAGTAGTCGACGAAGTCGACGCCCTCGCCCAGCTTCTTGCCCTTGTCGTCCAGGCCCTCCTGGCGCTGCTTGTTGTCCGTGATGGACGACATGGCGACGTTGTAG
Organism: Streptomyces sp. NPDC020597; assembly: GCF_044335095.1. NCBI lineage: Bacteria > Bacillati > Actinomycetota > Actinomycetes > Kitasatosporales > Streptomycetaceae > Streptomyces > Streptomyces sp. NPDC020597. The sequence goes on from NZ_JBIRUL010000001.1 coordinate 625,962, forward strand.
CGGCCGGTGTTGACCGCGGTGATCAGGGTGTCGAAGCCGCCCGAGGTGAACTGGAAGTCGACGCCGAGCTGCTTGCCGAGCGCGGCGGCGATGTCCGGGTCGACGCCCACGATCTTGCCGCCCTCCACGGACTCCATCGGGGCGTACTCGGCGTTGGTGCCGACCTTGATGACGCCCGCCTTCTGGATGTCGGCCGGCAGCTTCGAGAAGAGCGGGCCCTTGTCGGAGCCGGTGGACGACTCGGAGGAGCTTCCGCCGCTGTTGGTCTGGTCCCCGCAGGCGGTGAGCAGCAGTGCGCCCGCGACCGCGAGGGATCCGACCGCTGCCAGGCGGGTGCGCGCGGCGGTCGTGGTTCGGGTGGAGCGTGCGGTCATGGTGGGTTCCTCCGGCGGATGGATGGAGATGCCGATGGCGCGACACAGCCGAGGGGCCGACCATGCCGTTGGGTCGACGAGAACACACACCTTCGAGTGTCGCGACCTCGTGTGATGACGGCATCTTGCCATTCGGACGACGCCATTCAGGGGGCCAGCCATGTCAAAATCGGATAACGGGCGACCCCCGAACCGCCTCAGTCCGGGACATCACGACCGGACGGAGCCGGACCATCTGCGGGAATCCCCCGTTCCGGCCGAAAAATCTCCGGTTCCTCCCGCGGGGAGATCATCGCGGTGTATTGCGTGCGCCGACTTGCGTTGTTGTCGAGGCATTGTCAAGAGGACCCGCGGAAACTGGTGCGTCCCCCTGCATGAGTCATGTCACTCGTGGTGGCCCACTGTCGAAGGTCCACACACCGAGCGGTGTGACCTTGCACCGAATGGACTCGTCGGCTGTGGTCCCCGTCCGGTAAGAAGGTTCTTCACACCCCTCATCCGGGGCTCAGGGCGCGTGTGCGGCGCGCCCGACGCGCAGGCGCCCGTACGCATCACCTCGGCTCTGCGCGATGCCCGCCCACTTCTCAATCAGGAGTGGCCACCCTCAAACCATGCAGACCTAAGGGGTAAGACACAGTGGCAGCGGAGATCGTCAATCCTCGCAGCGAGAGCGCCGACGGAACGGGCCAGGAGGGCGGTGCGGAGCCCCTCGACTCGTTCGACCCGGTGTTCGCGCTGCACCGTGGTGGAAAGATGGCCGTGCAGGCCACCGTCCCGATCCGCGACAAGGACGACCTGTCCCTCGCCTACACGCCCGGCGTCGCTCGCGTGTGCACCGCGATCGCGGAACAGCCGGACCTGGTGAACGACTACACGTGGAAGTCGTCCGTGGTCGCGGTCGTGACCGACGGCACGGCCGTGCTCGGGCTCGGCGACATCGGCCCGGAAGCCTCCCTCCCGGTCATGGAGGGCAAGGCGATCCTGTTCAAGCAGTTCGGCGGTGTCGACGCGGTTCCGATCGCGCTCGCCTGCACGGACGTGGACGAGATCGTCGAGACGGTGGTGCGCCTCGCGCCCTCGTTCGGCGGAGTCAACCTGGAGGACATCTCGGCGCCGCGGTGCTTCGAGATCGAGCGCCGGCTCCAGGAAGAGCTCGACATCCCGATCTTCCACGACGACCAGCACGGCACCGCGATCGTGACGCTGGCGGCGCTGCGCAACGCGGCGCGGCTGAGCGGGCGCGGCATCGGCGAGCTGCGGGCGGTCATCTCCGGCGCCGGGGCGGCCGGCGTCGCCATCGCCAGGATGCTCATCGAGGCGGGCATCGGGGACGTCGCGGTCGCCGACCGCAAGGGCATCGTCTCCGCCGACCGGAGCGACCTGACCGACGTCAAGCGCGAGCTGGCCGGGTTCACCAACAAGGCCGGGCTGAGCGGTTCGCTCGAGCACGCGCTGGCCGGCGCCGACGTGTTCATCGGCGTCTCCGGCGGCACCGTGGCCGAGGACGCGGTGGCCTCGATGGCGAAGGGCGCGTTCGTCTTCGCCATGGCCAACCCGAACCCCGAGGTGCACCCGGACGTCGCCCACAAGTACGCGGCGGTCGTCGCGACCGGGCGGTCGGACTTCCCCAACCAGATCAACAACGTGCTGGCGTTCCCCGGGATCTTCGCGGGCGCGCTGCAGGTGCGGGCGTCGCGGATCACCGAGGGCATGAAGCTCGCGGCGGCCGAGGCGCTGGCGGGGGTCGTCGGCGACGATCTGGCGGCGGACTACGTGATCCCGTCGCCGTTCGACGAGCGGGTCGCTCCCGCGGTGACGGCGGCGGTGGCTGCGGCTGCCCGGGCCGAAGGGGTCGCTCGTCGCTGACGTGCGCCTGCGAATGGTCCCGTCCGGGAGGGCGGGACCATTTTTCTGGCCGCCCGCCCGCCCGTTCGGGTGATGGCGAGGCGCCGTCCCCGGGGCTGCCGCCCCTGGACCCCCGCTTCGGCCCCGGACCCCCGCCCCACCCATCGCGGGACGGGGGCTGGAACCGCCGGCCGGTGTTCGGTCGGGGCCGGGGCGGGAGCGCAAGAGGGCATGTCTCACAGTGCCGTCCGGTTTCGCCGGCCGCCGCCTGAGCCTAGGGTCGATCCCATGTTCGCCGTCTACGCCGCCCGCATCGACCGTGACCAGCCGCTTTCCGGACTGGAGTTGGGGGAGCGTCCGGCCCCCGAGGCCCGGCCCGGCTGGAGCACCGTCGACGTCAGGGCCGCCTCCCTCAACCATCACGATCTCTGGTCGCTCAAGGGCGTCGGCCTCCCCGAAGGACGGCTGCCGATGATCCTCGGCTGTGACGCGGCCGGCGTCGACCAGGACGGCAACGAGGTCGTCCTGCACTCCGTCATCGGGCAGACGGGCCACGGCGTCGGGCCCGACGAGCCGCGCTCGATCCTCACCGAGCGGTACCAGGGCACCTTCGCCGAGCAGGTGGCCGTGCCGACCTGGAACATCCTGCCCAAGCCGAAGGAGCTCTCCTTCGCGGAGGCCGCCTGTCTGCCCACGGCCTGGCTGACGGCGTACCGGATGCTCTTCACCAACGCCGGTGTGCGCCCCGGCGACTCCGTTCTCGTGCAGGGGGCCGGCGGCGGCGTCGCCACGGCGGCCATCGTGCTGGGCAGGGCGGCCGGGCTGCGGGTCTTCGCCACCAGCAGGGACGAGGCCAAGCGCAAGCGGGCCCTGGAGCTGGGCGCCGTGGAGGCGGTGGAGCCGGGCGCCCGGCTGCCCCAGCGGGTGGACGCCGTCATCGAGACCGTGGGCGCGGCGACCTGGTCGCACTCGGTGAAGTCCCTGCGGCCCGGCGGCACGCTCGTCATCTCCGGCGCCACGAGCGGCGACCGGCCCTCGCACGCCGAGCTGACCCGGATCTTCTTCCTCGAGCTGAAGGTCGTCGGCTCCACCATGGGCTCGAAGGACGAGCTGGAGGATCTGCTGTCCTTCTGCGCCGCCACCGGCGTCCGCCCCGTCATCGACGAGACGCTGCCGCTCGACCGGGCCCGCGAGGGGTTCGAACGGCTCGCGTCCGGCGACCTGTTCGGCAAGATCGTGCTCACCGGCCGATGATCCGCCACCGGCCGGTGATCCGCTGAGCGGCCGATGACCGGCTGAGCGGCCAAGGACCGGCCGAGCGGCCGGTCGCGGGGTGCTACGGGCGGGTCCGGGGAATCCGGGCCCGCCCTTCGTGTGCCCGTTGTGCGTCGAGCGCACGGCCGTCGCGGCGGTCGCATCCGCTGACTGTCAACCATGGTTGACACCGGGCGGTTGTCAATGTAAGTTGACATGCATGACCGAGGCAACGGATCTCGCCGAGCGCGCCGGCGACCGCGATCCGCGGGTCGGACTGCGCGCCGTAGCGGCACTGCGCCGACTGCTGGAGCAGTTGGAGGCGGTGCAGGTGCGCAGTGCGCGCAACCAGGGCTGGTCGTGGCAGGAGATCGCCGCGGAGCTCGGAGTCAGCAGGCAGGCCGTGCACAAGAAGTACGGGAGGCAGTGATGTTCGAGCGGTTCACGAAGGACGCCCGTGCGGTGGTCGAGGGCGCCGTGGGGCACGCCGAGCGGGAAGGCGCGACACGGGTCGAGGAGACGCACGTCCTGCTGTCCCTCCTCGACCGCGAGGGCAGTCGCGGCTCCTTCGCGCTGGCCTCGCTCGGACTGCCGCCCGGCGGCCGGGAGGGGCTGGTGCGGGATCTGGACGAGACGCGCCGCCGCGGCGGCCTCTCCCGGGCCGACGCGGACGCCCTGTCAGGACTGGGCATCGACCTGGCGGAGATCGTGTCCCGGGTCGAGGAGACGCACGGTGCGGGCGCGCTGGCCGCGGCCGGCCGGCGCGGTCCCCTCGGCGGGCGGTCCGGACGGCGGCCGTTCGGCCGCGGCGCCAAGGACCTGCTCACCGGGACCCTGCGGGTGGCCGTCGCCCACGGCGAACGGCGCATCGGGGACGAGCACCTGCTGCTCGCCCTGACCGCCCGCCGCGGTGCCCCCTCGGAGGTCCTCGCCGACCACGGCGTCACGCACGCGTCCCTGACCCGGGTGCTCTACGGCGACCGGGGGCGGGGGGACGAGCCCGGGGCCGGGGCGGGCGCCGGGGCCGCGGCCGGCTGAGGCCGCAGGCGCCCGCCCCGGCCATGAGCGTCAGCCCCTGGGGGTCCGCAGTATCAATCCGATGTGGGCCGCCGCCGTGGACAGGTGGCGGCGCGCCTCGCGGAGCTGCTCCGCCGTGACGCCGTGGTCGCGGGCCGCGTCCCGGATGTCGTCCCGGAAGCGGTCCAGGAGGCGGTCCAGGTCGCGGGCCGGGTCGCCGCCCGTGTCCTCGTGGGCCCAGGCCGGTTCGTACGCGGCGGGGAAGCCCTCGGGAGTTGCGGAGTAGTCCGGGACGGTGGACTGCTCCGGTGCGCCCGAGGGGTGCGGGCCGGCGGAGTGGTCCGGCGTGGCCGGGTGTTCGGGACGCGTGGACGTCTTACGGCCGGTCGGCCCGCCGGCGCGGCCGAAGCCGAAGTCCCTGCCGTACTCCCTGCCGAAGTCCTTGCCGAACTCGCCGAACTCCTTGGCCAGTTCGGTCAGGCCCTCGCGGACGCCCGTCGGCCAGTCGCCCCGGGCGAAGTGGTCCTGGACCTGTTCCTGTACCCGGCGCGCGATGCGCTGCACCTCTTCCTGGGCCTGGGTGCGGGCGTTGTCCTGCGCCTCCTTGGCCTGGCGGCGGGCCCGCTGGGCCTCCTCGCGGGCGCGGCGGCTCTCGTCCTTGGCCCGGCGCGCCTGTTCCTTCCACTCCTGCTTGACGCGGCGCATCTCCTCCTTGGCGACGCGCCAGGCCTCCGTGTCGCCGTACCCACCGCTCTCGCCGTACCCGCCGCTCTCGCCGTCGGTTCCGTGGTCGCCGGGCTCCGCCGCCTTCGGGCGGCCGGCGCCCTGCCGGGCCTCGGAGGCCGCCGCCCGCATCTCGCGGCGCAGATCGCCCGCCGCCCCGCGCACGTCGGCCCGGATCTCCGCGGCCAGTTCGGCGACCGAGTCGCGGATCTCCAGCTCCAGGTCAGCCAGTTCACCGCTGCGGTCCGCGAGTTCGGCGCGGCCCGCGTCGGTGATCGCGTACACCTTGCGGCCGCCCTCGGTGGTGTGGGTGACCAGTCCCTCGGCCTCCAGCTTGGCCAGCCGCGGGTACACGGTGCCCGCCGAGGGCGCGTAGAGACCCTGGAAGCGTTCCTCGAGGAGGCGGATCACCTCGTAGCCGTGACGCGGCGCCTCGTCCAGCAGCTTCAGCAGGTAGAGGCGGAGACGGCCGTGGGCGAAGACGGGAGGCATGTCAGAGCACCTTCTTGTCGGTCGTGCTGTCGGCCGGGTCGCTCAAGGAGCCCTCGCCGCCCGGGCCGGAAACGGCATTGTCCCCCGGCCGGGAGGGCGCGCCCGCGCGCTCCTGCGGCCCTCGGTCCGCCCCGTGCGCCTCCGCGCGCCCGTCCTCCCGCGTGTCCGCCGTCGGGTACTGCGCCGCGTCCCCCGCCTCCGCCGCGTCCTCCGTGGGAGGCCTCCTCAGGAGGGCGATCGAGCCGGTGACCGTCGTCGCCCTGAGCCTGCCGTTGCCCGCGCCCAGCCGGCCGGTGATGCGCTTGGCGCCCCACTGGCCGCTGACCCGCAGGTCCTCGAAGGCGTTGGAGACCGAGCCGCTCGCGGTGTTCGCCTCCACCTGCGCGTCGGCCGGATGAGGCAGCCGGATGGCGATCTCTCCCGAGACGCTGGTCAGGTCGATCCGCGTGGGGCGGCTCGCGGGATCGAGGTCGACGATCATCGACCCGCTCACGGAGTCGGCCTTCACGCAGGAGCCGGCCTCGACCACGGTCAGGTCCCCGGAGACGGAGTGGAAGTGCAGGTCGCCGGTGAGGGCCTGCGCCTCCACGCTGCCCGAGACGGTGTCGGCGCGCACCGGGCCGGCGAGGCCGACCAGCGTGGTGTCCCCGTTGACGCCCTTCACCTCGGCATGGCCGTCGATGCCGGAGAGCACCGCGGCGGCGCTCACCACGCCCACCTCCACCCGGGCGCCGGCGGGCACGGCGAGCGAGACGACGGCCCTGCGCCGCCGGCCCTTGCGGTCGAGCCACTTGAGGAAGCCCTTCCAGGGCAGGTCCTCGTAGGCCACGGTCAAGGTCCCGTCGCGGTGGCTGACCACCAGCGGCGGGCCGTCGACCTCGGAGACCTCCAGGCGGGCGGGGCCCTCGTCGGCGCCCACCACGTTCACCGCGCCTTCGACGATGCGCACGTGCAGTTCGCTCACGGGCTCGTCGAAGGAGAGTTTCCCCGGTTCGGCGACGGACCACTCGGACATGGTGCGGACCTCCTTGCACGGCACACGGCACGACGCGCCATATCGCGTCTTCCGTCAAACACGATATATCGCGGCCGTCGAAAGTCAAGACACGAAAAAAGGGGCGTCCGGGACGCCCCTTCCCGCGCGGCTGGGGCGTCCGGGACGCCCCTTCCCGCGCGGCTGCCGCCGCCGTCCACCGCCCTACTCGTCGTCCTCGTCGTCGTCCAGCCTGGCCAGCCATGTCGCCAGCCGCTCCACCGGAACTTCGAAGTCCGGGTTCAGGTCGACGAACGTCCGCAGCTGCTCGGCGAGCCACTCGAAGGTGACCTCCTCCTCGCCGCGGCGCTTCTCGAGTTCCTCGATTCCGCGATCGGTGAAGTACATGGATCGTGCTCCGTGGGTCGGTCGCAGGGGTAGGGGTCCTCCGTCGGGGGAAGGACCCTTGTTCCTGCGAGGGGAGGAAGTGGTCCGCTCTCCGGTGGGGAGGGGACAGCAAAAAGGATAGGCGCAGGGGGTGCGGGCCCGCGGGCCGCGGGACCTCCGCGCGGACAAAGCCCGCCGTCGGCCCGCGCACGCGCGCGGGCGGCCGGGAGGGACTGGGGGAACGGGGGAGTGGCATGAGCGGTGAGGACGTGACACGGGTGGCGCGCGTCGCGCTGCCGGACGGGACGCCCGTCTGGGCCCGGATCTCGGGCGCCGGCGAGCTGTCCGCGCCGTCCGGGCGGCTGTCGTACAGCGACACCGGGTTCGCCGAGCGGGTGGAGGCGAGCGTGGAGAGCCTGCACGCGCTCGTCACGGGGGTCGCGCGGTCGCTGGCGGAGCCGCTGCGGGCGGTGCGGCCGGACGAGGTGAGCGTCGAGTTCGGCATCGAGCTGACCGCCAAGGCCGGAAAGGTCGTCGGCCTGCTGGCCGACGGCGAGGCCAAGGCCGGCATCACGGTCACCCTGACCTGGAACAGCGGGCCCCCCGACCTCGACGCAGCGCCTGCCGGCCCGGAATCCCGCACCGGCACGGACTCCGGCGCCCGCACCGGCACGGACTCCCGCGCGCGTGACGGCTCCCCGTCCGATGCGCCGCCCGCACCGGCTCCCCCCGCCGCACCCCCGCCTCCGGCGGCGCCCCCGCCCCCCGCCGCGCCCCCCTCGACGCCGCCCCCCGCCGCACCGCCGCGATCGGCCTCACCCGCACCGCCGGCTGTGTCCGACGCCGACGGGGGGCGGCGCGCGGGCGCGTCCCCCGGCGCGCCGATGCACAGGGGGGCCGACGGCCCCGTCGGCGGGGGCGGAGCATGACGGGCGGGCACGCCCCGGGCGCATCGAACGCGTTCGATGCGGCCCGCCGTGCGCTGCGTGGACTCGTCGTGGCGGCGACCGTGCGCATTCATCGCCCGGTGGTCGGGTATGCCCTGGATGAGCCCGGGACGTTCCTCGGAAGCGGCTTCTTCGTCGCTCCCAACTGGGTTCTGACCTGCGCACACGTGGCCTGCGGCGGGGAGGGGGGCAAGGTTGCCGTGGTGTATGAGACAGCTCCGGGACGGGGCGCCTCGACCGCGCCCGGCAGGGTCGTGGCGACGCTGCCCGAGCGCGCCGAGCGGTCCGCGTCCGCCGGCAACTGGCCGGCGCCGGACCTGGCCCTGGTGCAGCTGACCGAGCCGGTCGACGACCACGAGTGCGTGTACGTCTCCGAGCGTCCGGCGGCGTACTACGGCGAAGGCCGGGTGCTGTACGCGGGCTGGACCGAGAACGAGGGCCGCTTACAGGTCCTGGACGGCACGCTCACGGTGCAGGGGACGATCGGCGGCTGGTCCCCGGACGTGCAGATGCGGCTGGGCGACAACGACCTGCCCTACGGCGTCTCGGGCGGGCCGGTGATCGACCCGGTGCGCGGCGAGGTGATCGGCGTTCTGAAGGCGCGCTCGGACCACCGGCCCGGCGGCACCTCCACCGGGATCGAGCAGCTGCGCACCCTGCGGGTGCCCGCGGAGGCGGTGCCGGCCGAGCACAGCGACCTCTACCAGGCGGTCTTCCACGCCCATGACCGCTACCACCGGGACCGGCAGCGCCACCCGGCGTCCCGGCGGCAGACCTGGACCGACGTGCAGGGCAGGCTGGGCGCCCGGCCGGGCCGCACCCTCAGCCCGGACGAGCGGATCCAGCTGCTGGGCCGGCTCGCCGAGCTCCCGCCGCCCCAGAGCACCCGCGGTCTGCTGGACATCCTCGACTCCCTGCCCGACCTCCAGGGTCCCGTTCCGCTGCCCGCGCCGCGCGGCTGGCGCGACGGTCTCGGCGCGCTGTACGAGAGCGCCAGCGACGACGGGGCGCTGGAGCTGGTGCTCGACTACGCGATGCGGGCGATGTCCGCGCCGCGGCCGTTCGTCGTGCCCAGCACCCCCGACGCCGAGAAGGCCCTGTGGGTCTGGGTGTGGCAGGCCGCGCAGCGGCTGAGCGCCCGGTACCGGTCCGGCCTCGCCGAGCAGCGGATAGCGCGGCTGCGCCGACGGGACGGAGCGGGGCGCGACACCCCCGACACGGTCTCCTCGGGGGCGCACGCCACGGACGGACCCGCCGGGCGCCGGCTCGACCGGCGGCACGGGCAGGACGCACGCGCGCGTGGCCGTGACCGCGCACCGGGCAGCGCGGCCCGGCCCTCCGCCCTGCTCGAGCTGGTGCGGCGCGGCTGGGAGCCGGACCGCTGCGACTGGTCGGTCTGCGTGACCGCTCCCGGCGGCGAGGCGGTGCGGCTGCATGAGGCCGAGCGGACGCCGCTGGCCGAGCTGCCCGGCCGCCTCGCCGGACCGCTCGCGGAGGCCTTCCGCCACTGCGACGAGCCCGGCAGGCCCGCGCTGCTCCAGGTGGCGCTGCCCCACACGCTGCTCGGCCTCGAGGTGGACGCCTGGCAACTCGGTCCGGAAGAACCGCCGTTGGGTACCCTGCGGCCCGTCGTCGTGCGCTGCGCGGACCGCGACCGGCTGCCCGACGAGGCGTTCGGGGAGTACGACGCGGCCGGCGGCGACGCCGCAGACCACTGGCGCGCCCCGGAGAACCCGGAGAACCCGGTGCGCTCGGAGGACCCGGGAGACGCCGAGGCGGACGACGGCCACCCCCGACACGACGGCCACGGCGACGAGGACGACGAGGACGTGGACGCGGAGCGCCGGGCCCGCTGGCGCTGGCTGCACGCGCACCGCGCGCGGGCCGAAGTCCTCGACTGCGAGGAGGGGTTGCGCAAACCCGTGCCGACCGTGGAGCAGTTGCGCGCCCTCTCGCACGGCACCGTCCCGGTGCTCTGCCGCTACGGCGACCTCCGTTACGAGGACGACGCGGAGGCGCTCGCCCGGATCGTGCTCGGCGGCTACGGCGTGGCCCTGTGGCGCAGGCGGCGCGGCCGGTCGGACGCCGTCTGCGGCGAGTTCCACCGCGGCACGATCGACGAGATCGCCGAACCGCCCACCGCGCAGCACCTCCCCGAGGCCGTGCACGATCTGCGGGTACGGCTGCGGGAGGGCCGCACGGAGTCGTTCTGGGCCGACGGCGTGGCCCTGTTGTACGACGACCCCCACCAGCCCCTGCCCGGAACGGGTGACCTGCTGGAGGCCCCTTGAGCCGCCCGTCCGCGAGACCGGCCGGCCCCTTACCAGGTACCCCCAGGATGGATAACGTGATGCACGTTCGGACCGCCGCGGCGGTGGACGAGTGACGAGGACCGGATCATGACCGAATCCAGTGAGTGGCTCATCTACCGAGGCGCCGGCGAACCGCACGACGGGATCGAGCGGCTGCCCGATCCTCCCCCGTGGCGGGACTTCACCAGCCGGGACGCGGCGGGGTCCGGCGACGGCTCCCAGGACCGAAGGCTCGGCGCGCACCGGCATCTGGCGGAGCTGCACCGGCCGGGCGCCGAGGAGCTGGAGATGATCAACGCGGCTCTGTACCTGCGCCGTCCGCTGCTCGTCACGGGCAGCCCCGGCGCCGGGAAGAGCACCCTCGCCCACTCGGTGGCGTACGAACTCGGGCTCGGCAGCGTGCTGCGCTGGTCCATCGTCAGCCGTTCCGCGCTGCAGGACGGGCTCTACCACTACGACGCCATCGCCCGGCTCCAGGACGTGCAGATCGCCGCGCAGGGCGGGTTCGGGTCGGCGGCCGGCTCGCCGGGCGCGGTCGAGGGCATCGGCAGCTACATCCGGCTGGGGCCGCTCGGCACCGCCCTGCTGCCCTCCGACACACCGCGCGTGCTGCTCATCGACGAGCTGGACAAGAGCGACATCGACCTGCCCAACGACCTGCTGAACGTCCTGGAGGAGGGCGAGTTCGCGATACCCGAGCTGGAGCGCATCGCCGACCGGCTGCCGGACGGCGAGGCGGAGGTGCTGACCGCCGACGGCGTCAAGGTGCGGGTGCGTGACGGACGGGTGCGCTGCCGTGCCTTCCCGTTCGTCGTGCTCACCAGCAACGGCGAGCGCGACTTCCCGGCCCCGCTGATGCGCCGGTGCATCCATCTGGAGCTGGGCCGCCCCGACCACAACCGGCTCGCCACGTTCGTCCGCGCGCATCTCGGCGACGAGGCGGCCCGCGCGGGGGACGATCTGATCACACGGTTCCTGGAGCGGTCGCGCAGCGAACTCCTCGCCGCGGACCAGCTGTTGAACGCGATCTACCTCACCGACGCGGCCGCGCCGCCCAGTCGTGACCGGCTGGCCGACCTGCTCATCCAGCGACTCGACCGTCCGAGGTGAGGGCCTGATGCCCGACGCAGCGGCCCGCCACGGCCCCGTCCCGCCTGACGACGACCACCGCCAGGACCACCACGACGACCCCTCGGCCTCCCGGACCCCGGCCCCGGCCCCGGTCCCGGCCCAGGACGGCGACCCTCTCGCGGAGCTGGTGGCGCGACTGCGCGGGGTGGGGCTCGACCCCGACGTGGAGCAGTTGTGCGACGCGCTGTGGCTGGCGCGGTGGACCCGGCCGGTGGACGTTCCCGGACGGGAGGAACCGTCGGCCGCGGCCGGCGGCAGGCCCGCGTCGAGACGCGGCGGCGGTCGGGGCGCGACCCCGGACGCGGGGGCGCGGGAGGAGCGGCCCGAGCAGGCGGAGCCGCCCCCGCAGGAGGTGGGCGCCGGCGGACGCGTGAGCCTGTACCCGGTGCCCCAGGACGGAGGCCGGCGCACCCGTGGCGCGGGCCGGGCCGCCGCGCTGCCGGTGGGCGTGCCCGCCGCGCCCGCGCTGCCCGCGCCGCTCGAACTCCAGCGCGCGCTGAGGCGGTTGCAGCGCTACCGCAGCCCGGCGCCGCCGCTGCGCATGCAGCTCGACGAGACGGCGACGGCGGAGCGCAGCGCGCAGGCGGGCGGCCTGGTCATGCCCGTCCACCGTGCGGTCGTCCGGGGCGACGCCCGGCTCCAACTGGTACTGGACGCCTCGTCGTCGATGCGGGTGTGGGACCGGCTCTTCCTCGAACTGGAGCAGGTTTTCAGCCAGTTGGGGGCCTTCTCGGACATCAGGGTCAGCCATCTGCACCAGGGCCCCGACGGCGCTCCCGCCGTCAGCCGCAGCCCCGACGTGTACGCGGCGCCGCTGCACTCCACGGACCGGCTCAGCGATCCCACCGGCCGCCGGATCGTGCTCTTCGTCAGCGACTGCGCGGGCCCGCTGTGGCACAGCGGACAGGCGCACCGGCTGCTGCACCACCTCTCCCGGCAGGGCCCGGTCGCCGTGCTCCAGCCGCTGCCGCAGCGCCTGTGGAACCGGACCCGACTGCCCGTGGTCTTCTGCGAGCTGAGCCGGGGCGAGACGCTGGGCGGGGCGGCCGCGCTACGGGTGCGCACCGCGTCCGGTGTGCCTGCGGAGACCCGCCGCGGTGCGCTGCCGGTGCCCGTGCTGCCGCCCGAGCCGGTGGCCCTCGGCGCCTGGGCCAGGCTGCTGTCGGGGGCCGGCGCCGGGCCGGTGCCGGGAGCCGTGGGCTGGGTGCGCGCGGACCAGCCGCCCGCGCCCGCCGGGCGCGCCGACCGCCGGCGCACACCGTTCGAGCGGGTCAGCAGGTTCAGCTCCAGCGCCTCCCCGACCGCCGGACGGCTCGCCGTGTATCTGGCGGCCGCGCCCCTGTGCCTGCCGGTCATGCAGCTCGTCCAGCGCACGATGCTGCCCGACTCGGGACCGTCCGAGCTGGCGGAGGTGCTGGTGGGCGGTCTGCTCACGCGCGAGTCGGAGGAGTACGCCGACGACGGCGCCCAGTGGTACCGCATCGATCCGGACGTGCGCGACGCCCTGCTGTCCCGGCTGGGCCGCGACGAGGCCATGCTGGTCCTCAAGCACTGCTCGGAGTACATCGAGCAGCGCTTCGGCAAGGGTGGCCCCAACTTTCCCGCGCTGGCCCTCGCCCAGCTCGGCGACGGCGGCGCGGGCCGCCCCTACACGTCCGCCGCCGGCGCCGCGGACGGCGGCGACCGGGCCGACCACGGGGACAACGGCGGCAACGGCGACGCGGCGCCAGTGCCGCAGCCCTTCGCCGAGGTCGCCGCGCGCGTGCTGCGACGCTTCATGCCGCTGCCCGAGCAGTTCGAGACGCCCGGCGGCCGCACCGGCCCGGGGCGTCCCGAGGAGCGGCCGACGCACCAGGCGGTCCGCCGGGCCCGCACGCTGATCGAGCGTTTCGACCGCGAGGGCATGATCCAGGACGTCATCGACGCGGTGCAGCTGCTGCGCGGCGCCACCGAGCACGAACGGCCCGCCGGGGCGGACCCCGAGCTGTGGGCCGAGTACGCGCACTGCACGCTGCGCCTGTGGGAGGTGCAGGGCGGCGACGATCTGCTGCAGGAGGCGGAGGCGGCCGCGGAGCGCGCCGCGGCGCACCCGCGGCGGCTGCACGAACGGGCCGTCCTGGCACGGGTGCTGCACGCCGCGGCGACGGACCGCCGACGCCGCGGCGACGGGTCCGGGGCCCTGGACCTGCTGCGCCGCGCCGACCGCGAGTACGCCGTCGCCTGCGCGGCGCCCGACCTCGACCACCGCCAGGCCCTCGGGCTCACCCTGGAGCGGGTGCGCGCCCTGGAGGCGCAGTGGCGGCTCGGCGGGGACAGCGCGCTGCTGCAGGGCGCCGTGGGCATGCTGGAGGCCTTCGCCGACGTCTGGCCCGACCGTCGGCAGCGGCCGTCCGAACTCCCCCTGGAGCACGGCCGGATCCTGCTGCGTCTCTCCGGCGCCACCGCCGACCCCGTGCAGGCCCGCCTCTACGCCGAGCAGGGCGCGCAGTCGCTGCGCGCCGCTCTCGACACCGGGGAGGCGCCCGACACCGCGGAGTCGGCACGCGCGCGGGTGCGTGTCCTGCTCGATCTGGTGGACGCCCTGCTCCAGGCGGGCGGTCCGCTGGACGACGCCCAGGCCCGCGTCGACGAGGCGCTCGCCCTGGTCCGCGAACAGGGGCGGCGGGCGGCGCTGCTGGCGCGGGCCGGCCGGATCGCCGTCGCCCGCCACCGGGAGTCGGGCGATCCGGCGGAGCTGGAGACGGCAGCCGACCGTTTCGCGCAGGCCGCCCAGCGCATGTCCCGCGACGCGCCCGCGCACGCCGACGTCCTCGCCGAATGGGGCGAGGCGCTGCTTCGGCTGGCCGGACTGCAGTCGGGGGCGCGGGCCCAGGGCACGCTCTCCCGGGCGATCCGCGTGTTGCGGGACTGCCGGATGGAGACCCCGGCGGGCAGCGCGCAGGTCGCCCACCGGCTGCTGCTGCTCGGCCGTGCGCTGATGCTGCGCTACCGGGGCCGCGGGGACCGCGTCGACCTGCGCGAGGCCGAGCATCTCTTCGGGCTCGCCGCCGCGGACGCGGCGGACCCGCTGCTTGCCTCCCGGTGCCGTCTGGAACTCGGCCAGGTCCAGTTCGAGGCCTACCGCAGCCTGCGTCGACCGGCCCGCCTGGACCTGGCGGTCGACGCCTTCCGCGACGCGGCGGAGTCGGCCCGGGAGGCCGAGGGGAGGGCCACCACGGAACGCCGGCGGCACGAGGCCGTCCGAACGGGTGCGCAGGCGCACCACTGGCGGGGTATGTCCTATGAGGCGGCCTCGCGGCCGCGGGCCGCCCGGGAGGCCTACCGTGCCGCCCGGACGGAGTGGTCGCGGCTGCCGGAGGGCAGCCTGGTCGCCGACGGGCCGACGGCCGCCGGGACGGCGGAGCGGCTTGCCGCGCTGGAGCGTGTGACGTGAGCCGAGCGGGTTGGGGAGGAACGGGCATGGACGTACGGGGCGAGTTCGTGGAGCAGACGACCGCGCGGGAGTTCGGCGCGGGTGAGCCCGGCGCGGGCGGGCCGCTGCCGGATCCGCTGGCGCTGGACCTGGCGGAACTGCGGACGATCGGGCACCCGGTGCTGCGGGAGGTGGTGGAGGACCTGCGGGAGCGGGCGGGGAGGTCGAGCGAGACGCTGTGGGGGTTCGACTCCGTGCTCTGACGGGTTTCTCCCACTCCCTCTACCGGACACATTCGATCGTTCGGAAGTCGAATCCGGTCTCATGTGCGCGCGACTCGGACAAGTTCGGTCGGGCGGGGTTTGTGTCCGCGGTCCGCACGGGCATGCGCCCCGTGCGGCGCCCGCGCCGTGCCGCGGGGGACACCGCAGCGCGGGCCGACGCCGGCCGCAGGGCAGCCGTACGGCCGCTTCAGGGCAGCTGCAGGGCATGGGGGTGCTGGATGTCCGGACAGGCCTTCCGGCAGTTCATCGTGAAGATGCACGGCCGCTGCAACCTCGCCTGCACCTACTGCTACCTCTACGAGGGCCCGGACGGCACCTGGCGCACCCGCCCCGCCAGGACCGCCCCCGACGTCCTCGACCGCACCGCGGCCCGCATCGCCGAGCACGCCCGCGCCCACGCCCTGAAGGCCCTCTCCCTCGTCCTGCACGGGGGCGAACCCCTGCTGGCCGGCGCCGAGACCCTGACCCGCTTCACCGGCCTGGTCCGGGACCGCGTCCCGGACGGCTGCACGGTCCACGCCGTCGTCCAGACCAACGCCACCCTGCTCACCGCCCGACGGCTGGCCGTCCTCGCCGACGGCGGCGTCCGGATCAGCGTCAGCCTCGACGGAGGGCGCGCCGCGCACAACGCGCGCCGCGTGGACCACGCCGGCCGCCCCTCCTGGCCCGCCGCCGCACGCGGCGCCCTGCTGGCCGCCGAGCACGCGCCGTCGGCGTACGCGGGCATCCTCACCGTCGTCGACGCCTCGCTGGACCCCGTGGAGACGTACGAGTCCCTCCTCGGACTGCGGCCCCCCGCCCTCAACTTCCTGCTGCCGCACGGCAACTGGTCCGCCCCGCCGCCCCACTGGGCCGGCGCCCGGCACGGGGAGTGGCTGTGCGCCGTCTTCGACCGCTGGTGGGACGCGGGCCGCCGGGAGACCCGCGTGCGTCTCTTCGAGGAGTGCCTCGCCCTCCTGCTGGGCATGCCCTCCGCCACCGAGTCCCTGGGCCTCGCGCCCTTCGACGCGGTCGTCGTCGAGACCGACGGGTCCATCGAGCAGACGGACTCCCTGAAGTCGGCGTACGACGGCGCCGCGCACACCGGCCTGGACGTCTTCCACGACACCTTCGACGACGCGTTGCGCCACCCGGCGGTCGCGGCCCGGCAGGCGGGCGCCGCGTCCCTCGCGCATCAGTGCCGCGCCTGCCCCCTGCTGACGGTCTGCGGGGGAGGCCACTACGCCCACCGCTACCGGGCCGGACACGGCTTTCGCAACCCGTCGGTGTACTGCGCCGACCTCCAGCGCCTGATCCGCCACATCGCCGCCCGGCTCGCTCCGCACACGCCCGTCGCCGCACCCGCCGCCCCCGCGGTCCCGGCCGTTCCCGACCCCCACGCCGTGTTCGCCGCCCGTGAAGAGGGCGCCCCGTGATCCGCCCCGAGGTCCCGGACCGCAGCCTCGTGGAGCTCGGCCGCACCCGGGGCGGCCCCGACACCCTGGCCCTCCTGGTCCGCGACCAGGACACCCGGCGCCTGCTCCTCCTGCGCGCCGTCCTCGACGCCGCCGACGCGGCGCGCCCGGCGGTCTGCTCCCCGGCCCGCAAGGCACGGCTGCGCGACGACTGGGCCCTGCTCACCGAGGCCGACCGCGTCCGCCCCCCAGACCACCCCACCCGCCCGTCCGGCCCGCCCGCCGGCCGCCCCCGCCCGTCCACAGGCCACCCGTACCCGCCCGGCGCCCCGCCTTCGCCCGCCCGCGAACGTCTCTTCCACCCCCTCACCGGACCCTGGGCGCTGAGCTGTCTGCGCGGACTCGACGAGCGCGGCGGCCCCGCGGACGAGCACCGCGCCTGCCGGCTCCGCCAGGACCTGGCCCACTTCGGCGCCCTCGCCGCGGTGGCCGCCGCGCGCGCCGGCATCCCCTTCACCGTCCGGCTCACCGCCCGCGCCGGAGTGCTCACCCTGCCCTCCCTCGGCGCCCTGCACACGGCCACCGCCGCGGACGCCCTCGTCGACGTCGCCCACCGCGACGGGCGGCTGACGCTGCGCGGACCCGACGCGCCCGACGTCGTCGTCCACCTGGAGAGCGGCATCGGCGCCTGGTCCGCCGCCCTCGCCTGGACGCCCGTGCGCACCCTGCCCGGCCTGCCGCCCGCCACCGCGCCCCTGCCCCTGGACGACGTGGACCCGTACCGCACCGCGCCCGGTCCCGGCCACCGCGGCCTCAGCGGACCGGCCGTGCTCGACGACACGGACCACAAACGGTGGCTGCACGCCTGGTCGGGCACCGAGGCCGCCCTGCGCTCCGGCGGTGCGCACCGGGTGGCCGAGGCGGTGACCCTGCTGCGCTGCCTGGTCCCGCTGGAGAGCCCGCCGGGCGCGGACGGACGCGACAGCTGCAGCGCGACCCGGCACGAGGCGTTCGGCGCCCTGCTCGCCAGCCCCCCGCAGGACGCCGTCGCCCTCGCCGCCACCCTCGTCCACGAACTCCACCACGCCAAACTCGCCGCTCTCGCCGACCTGGTGACGCTCCATCACGCCGGTCCCGAGGCGCGCTACTTCGCCCCCTGGAAGACCGGCCCCCGGCCCTACGACGCCCTGCTGCAGGGGGTGTACTCCCATCTGGCCCTCGCCGACTACTTCCAGCACCGGGCGCTCGTCGCCGCGCCGCCCGACGCCGCGTACGCATGGTCCCGGCACGCCCGCTACCGCGCCCAGGTGAAAGCGGCGCTGCCGGCGCTCGTCGGCTCGCCCGACCTCACCGTCCGCGGACGCCGGTTCGTCGACGAGATGGCCGCCGCCTACGAACGCATGGCCGAACATCCGGCGCCCCGCAGCCACACCGCCCGGGCCGAGGCCTACGTGAAGGCCGCGCGCGCCCTGTGGACACAGCGTCATACTCCCGCGCTGCCACGCCCGAAAGAATGAGGATGGCCTGCGAGGGGCCGTCAGGTGAGCGAAGATCGTCGGGCCGAGGCGCGCGCGGAAGAGGTCGGCGGACTTACGCGCGCCGCGCCGAGGTCCTAGGATTTTCGAGGTACTACGTGCTGGAGGCCGCTGCATGTCTGGAGCTCGTACGCCGGTCGGGGCAACCGGGAGAGGGGCCGCGAGGCAGGCGGTCACGATCCATTTCGCGGGATTCAACCGGGCCTGGGCGGCATGGATCGGAGACCGGCTCGAACGCCGCGGCCTGCGTGTGGTGTACCTGCGCTGGGACTCCCCGGCCGAGGTGCCGCTGGTCGATCTGCTGCGCGACCTGGAACTCGCCGAGGGCCGCATCCTCATCGTCGTCAGCGAGTGGTACTTCCAGCTCGGCCCCCGTACGCAGGAGGAGTGGAACGCGGCACTGCGCGAGGTCGTCGCCCCCGACCCGTCACGGTTCGCCGCCGTCTCCGTGACGACGGCCTCCGTACCGGCCGCGACCGCCGTCCTCGCCCCCGTCGACCTGACCAACATGGGCGCGGAGGAGGCCGAGCGCCGCCTGTTCGACCGGCTCGACCTGCCCTTCGAGCCGCAGCCCGACCTCCCCGAGGGCGCCCGCCGCGGCCCCCGCTTCCCGGCGGCGATGCCCGAGGTATGGGGCGGGGTGCCGCGCCGCAACACCCGCTTCACCGGCCGGGAGACGCTGCTCAACGACGCCTACCACCTGCTCCAGGGCGCGGAGCCCGGCGCCGGCGTCGTCACGCTGCACGGCATGTCCGGAGTGGGCAAGACCCAGACGGCCGCCGAGTACGTCTACCGGTTCGGCTCCGAGTACGACGTCGTGTGGTGGGTCAACGCCGAGAAACGCGTCACCTACCGCCGGCTGCTCGCCGAACTCGCCCCGAAACTCGGCCTGCAGACCGGACAGGAGTACGGCGAACGGCTGCGCGCCGTCCGGGACTCGCTGCGCCGCGGCGACCCGTACGGACGATGGCTGCTGATCCTGGACGGAGCCGACGAGCCCGACCAGATCTGGGACCTGGTGCCCACCGGCCCCGGCCACGTCATCATCACCTCCCGCAACCCCGAATGGACCGAGCACAACAGCAAGTTGCTGGAGGTGCCCGTCTACGCCCGCGACGAGTCGGTGGCGTTCATCAGGCGCCGCGCGCCACGGCTGTCCGAGGGCGAGGCCGACCAGCTCGCGGACGCGCTGGAGGACCTGCCGCTGCTGCTGGACCAGACGGCGGGCTGGCTGAACGACTCCGAGCTGTCGGTGCGCCAGTACATCGCCCTGCTGGACGGCGGCATCGACAGCGACGTGGTGAAGGTGTCGGCGGACTTCCCGCTCGCCTTCCAGACCGCGTGGTCGATACTGCTGAACAAACTCCGCGAGACCGTCCCCGAGTCCGTGGACCTGCTGCGGCTGTGCACCTTCTTCGCCCCCGGCTTCATCCCCGTCCGGCTGCTGCGCGAGATGTCGAGCGACGAACTGCCCGAACAGCTCGCCGGACTGCTCAACGACCCGCTGCTGTGGAACAAGGCGATCAACCAGCTCCGCCAGTACTCCGTCGTCCGCCTGGAGTCCCACGAGGCCGTCGGCGACGAAGGGGCCGGCTCCGGGGAGTCGCTGTACCTGCACCGCATGGTCCACCAGATCGTGCACAAGGACATGCCGGACGCCGACCGCAAGGAGTTCATCGACGTCGTCCGGCTGGCCCTCGCCGCGGCCGACCCGCGCCGGCCCACCGACCCCGACCTGTGGCCCGGGTACGCCGAGATCGTGCCGCACCTGAAGTACGCCGACGTGCTGCAGACCCAGGAACCGACCGTCCAGCGACTGGTCTTCAACTGCCTGCGCTACATGTACTTCTCCGGCGAGTACGTCGCCGGCATCAAACTCGGCGAACGCGCCATGAAGGCCTGGCGCGAACTCCTCGGCCCGACCCACCCCCGGATCTGGGAGCTGACCTACCACTACACCAACCTGCTGCGGGCCGTCGGCGACTACGCCGCCACCGAGGCCCTCAGCCGGGCCGCCGCCGAACATCTGAAGGCGGAGCGCGGACCGCAGGACCTGGAGCATCTGCGGGCCGCCGCCGGCCTCGCCGCCGACCTGCGCGGCCTCGGCCGCTACGACGAGGCGCTGGAACTCTCCCAGTGGGTCCTGGTGGCCTACCGCGACCTGCTGGGCGACCAGGACTCGCGCAGCCTCAACTCGCTCAACAACCTCGCCGTCTCCCTGCGGCTGCTCGGCCGCTACCCGGAGGCCCTGGAGCACGACCGGCGGACCATGGAATCCCGCCGGCTGCTGCTGCGGGCCCGCCATCCGTGGACCCTCGGCTCCGAGATCTCCTACGCCATCGACCTGCGACTGCTCGGCCGGTACGCCGAGGCCGAGTCCATCCAGGCGAAGAACGTGCGCGAGATCCGGCTCGTGATGGGCCGCGACAACCCGCAGACCCTCAAGGCCGAGCACAACCTCGCGCTGTGCCGCTACCGCCTGGGCGAGCGGGACCGCGGACGCGACCGCGGCGCCGAACGCGAGGAGCCCGGGGAGCTGCTCTCCAGCGTGCTGGAGCGCGGCGAGCGGGTGCTCGGCGAGACGCATCCGCTGACCCTGATCTTCGCGACCGCCCAGAGCTGCTACGCCCGCGAGCACGGCGACATCGACCGGGCCCGCGAGCTCAGCGAGGCCGTCGTCGCGCGCTACGAGGTGATGCTGGGCGACGAGCACCCGTTCGTCGCCGGGGCCCGCGCCAACCAGGCGCTGATCCTGCGCAACGTCGGCGAGCGGGAGGCGGGCCACGTCCTCCTCGAGCAGGCGCTCGCGGCGATGACCGACGCGGTGGGGGAGCACCACCCCTGGACGCTGGGCTGCGCCCTGAACGCCTCCGCCCTGCGCAACATCGTCGGCGACACCGAGAGCGCCGCCGAGCTCAGCCACGACACGGTGGGCCGGGCCGTCGAGACGCTCGGGCGCACCCATCCGCTGACCCTGTCGGCGCGCATCGCCCACGCGGCGGACCTGCGCGGCCTGCGGGACCGGCGGCAGGCGGAGAAGGTCGAGCAGGAGGCCCTGTCGGACCTCGACGCGACGCTGGGCAGCAGGCATCCGCACACCGTCTCGGCCCGCTCCCGCAACCGGCCCTACTGGGACTTCGAACCCCAGGTCATCTGAGGCCGGCACCGGTCGGCGGCCACACAGATCCACGGCGAAGGGCCCGCCCCCCGAAACCTCCGGGGGGTGGGCCCTTCGCCGTGGATCACACCGTCGACGCGCGCCGGCGGTCAGCCGGTCAGGCCTCGAAGACCTCGCGGACCAGCTGCTCCTGCTCGGCCTGGTGCCGCTTCGCCGAGCCGACGGCCGGGGACGAGCCGTGCGGGCGCGAGATGCGGCGCAGACGCTCGCCGTGCGGGATGTCGGCGCCGACCGCCAGGTCCAGGTGGTCGATCAGGTTCAGGGCGATGAACGGCCAGGCGCCCTGGTTGGCCGGCTCCTCCTGCACCCACAGGTACTTCTCGGCGTTCGGGTACTTGTTGACCTCGGCCTGGACCTCGGCGCCGGGCAGCGGGTACAGCCGCTCGAGGCGGATGATCGCCGTGTCCGTGATGCCGCGCTTCTGCCGCTCGGCCTCGAGGTCGTAGTACACCTTGCCGGCGCAGAAGACGACCTTCTTGACCGCGTTCGCCTCGACCGACGTGTCGCCGATGACCGGGCGGAACTGGCCCGTGGTGAACTCCTCCGCCTTCGACGCGGCGGCCTTCAGACGCAGCATCGACTTCGGGGTGAAGACGACCAGCGGCTTGTGGTGCGGGTTGTGCACCTGCCACCGCAGGAGGTGGAAGTAGTTCGACGGGAGCGTGGGCATCGCGACCGTCATGTTGTTCTGCGCGCACAGCTGGAGGAAGCGCTCGACGCGGGCCGAGGAGTGGTCCGGGCCCTGGCCCTCGTAGCCGTGCGGGAGCAGGAGCGTGACGCCGCTCGTCTGGCCCCACTTCTGCTCGGCCGCCGAGATGTACTCGTCGACGACCGTCTGCGCGCCGTTGACGAAGTCGCCGAACTGCGCCTCCCACATCACGAGCGCGTCGGGGCGGGCCAGCGAGTAGCCGTACTCGAAGCCCATGACCGCGTACTCGGACAGCAGGGAGTTGTAGACGTTGTAGCGCGCCTGCTCCTCGGCGAGGTACTGGAGCGGGGTGTGCTCCTCGCCCGTCTCGCGGTCGATGAGGACCGCGTGACGCTGGCCGAACGTGCCGCGCTGGGAGTCCTGGCCGGACAGCCGGACCGGCGTGCCCTCGAGGAGGAGGGAGCCCACCGCGAGGGTCTCGCCCATGCCCCAGTCGATCGTGCCGTCCTCGACCATCGACGCCCGGCGCTGCAGCTGCGGCAGCAGACGCGGGTGGACGTGGAAGTAGTCGGGGATGTTGACCTGCGACTCGGCGATCCGCTTGACGGTCTCGGAGGAGATCGCGGTGTTCACGGCGACCGGGAACTCCGCCTGCGGGTCCGACACCGGGCCGGCGCTCGGCTGGGCCGTGACGGCCTCGCGGACCTCCGTGAAGACCTTCTCCAGCTGCCCCTGGTAGTCCTGCAGCGCCTGCTCGGCCTCTTCCAGGGTGATGTCGCCGCGACCGATGAGGGACTCGGTGTAGAGCTTGCGCACCGAGCGCTTCTTGTCGATCAGGTCGTACATCAGCGGCTGGGTGAAGGCCGGGTTGTCCGACTCGTTGTGACCGCGGCGGCGGTAGCAGATGAGGTCGATCACCACGTCCTTGTTGAACGCCTGGCGGAACTCGAAGGCGAGCCGCGCGACGCGGACGACGGCCTCCGGGTCGTCGCCGTTCACGTGGAAGATCGGGGCCTCGATCATGCGCGCCACGTCGGTGGCGTACATCGACGAGCGCGAGGACTCCGGGGCGGCGGTGAAGCCGACCTGGTTGTTGATGACGATGTGGACCGTGCCGCCGGTGCGGTAGCCGCGCAGCTGCGACATGTTCAGGGTCTCGGCCACCACGCCCTGGCCCGCGAAGGCCGCGTCGCCGTGCAGGGCGACGGGCAGGACGGTGAAGTCCGAGCCGCCCTTGTTGATGATGTCCTGCTTGGCGCGGGCGATGCCCTCGATGACCGGGTCGACCGTCTCCAGGTGGGAGGGGTTCGCGGCCAGCGAGACCTTGATCTGCTCGCCGTCCAGGCCGGTGAAGGTGCCCTCGGCGCCCAGGTGGTACTTGACGTCGCCGGAGCCGTGCATCGACTTCGGGTCGAGGTTGCCCTCGAACTCGCGGAAGATCTGCGCGTACGACTTGCCGACGATGTTCGCGAGGACGTTCAGCCGGCCGCGGTGGGCCATGCCGATGACGACCTCGTCCAGGCGCGACTCGGCGGCCGAGTCCAGCACCGCGTCGAGCAGC
The DNA here is from genome assembly GCF_044335095.1 of Streptomyces sp. NPDC020597. NCBI lineage: Bacteria > Bacillati > Actinomycetota > Actinomycetes > Kitasatosporales > Streptomycetaceae > Streptomyces > Streptomyces sp. NPDC020597. The sequence goes on from NZ_JBIRUL010000001.1 coordinate 649,430, forward strand.
GGGATGACGGACTCGCCGCCCTCCAGCGAGAAGCGCTTCTGGCCGACGTACTTGGTCTGCAGGAAGGTCTCGAAGGCCTCCGCCGCGTTCAGCCGGCGCAGGATGCGCAGCTGCTCCTCGCGCTCCGGCTTGGTGTGCGGGCGCTCGATGCGGTCCTGGATCCAGCGGCGCTGCTTGGGGTCCTGGATGTGCATGAACTCGACGCCGGTGGTGCGGCAGTACGAGTCGCGCAGCACGCCGAGGATGTCGCGCAGCTTCATCAGGGACTTGCCGGAGAAGCCGCCGACCGCGAACTCGCGCTCCAGGTCCCACAGGGTGAGCCCGTGCTCGGTGATGTCGAGGTCGGGGTGCTTGCGCTGGCGGTACTCCAGCGGGTCGGTGTCGGCCATGACGTGGCCGCGGACCCGGTAGGAGTGGATCAGCTCGAAGACGCGGGCGGCCTTGGTGACGTCGTCGTCGTGGCTGGCGTCGATGTCCTTGAGCCAGCGGACCGGCTCGTAGGGGATGCGCAGCGCCTCGAAGATCTCGTCGTAGAAGCCGTTCTCGCCGAGCAGGTAGTTCGCGACGATCCGCAGGAACTCGCCGGAGGCGGCGCCCTGGATGACCCGGTGGTCGTAGGTCGACGTGAGCGTCATGACCTTGGCGATGCCGAGCTTGTTCAGGGTGTCCTGGCTGGTGCCCTGGAACTCCGCCGGGTAGTCCATGGAGCCGACGCCCATGATGACCGACTGGCCGGGCATCAGACGCGGCACGGAGTGCACGGTGCCGAGGCCGCCGGGGTTGGTCAGGGAGACCGTGACACCGGTGAAGTCGTCCATCGTCAGCTTGCCGTCGCGGGCGCGGCGGACGATGTCCTCGTAGGCCTGCCAGAACTCGAAGAAGTTCAGCGTCTCGGCCTTCTTGATGCCGGCGACGACGAGCTGGCGGTCGCCGTTGGCCTTCACCAGGTCGATGGCCAGGCCGAAGTTGACGTGCGGCGGCTTGACGAGGGTGGGCTTCCCGTCCTTGTCCGCGTAGTGCCAGTTCATCGACGGCATGGCCTTGATGGCCTGCACCATCGCGAAGCCGATCAGGTGCGTGAAGGAGATCTTCCCGCCCCGGGCGCGCTTGAGGTGGTTGTTGATGACGATGCGGTTGTCGAACAGCAGCTTCACCGGGACCGCGCGCACGGACGTGGCCGTGGGCAGCTCCAGCGAGGCGTTCATGTTCTTGGCGACCGCGGCGGACGGGCCGCGCAGCGTCACGAACTCCGGGCCCTCGGGGGAGGCGGGCGCCGCGGCGGCGGGCGCTGGCCGCGCGGCGGCGGCCGGCTTGGCCGCGGGGGCCGCCTTCACGGGAGCCGGTGCGGCGGCCGCGGGCTTCGGCACGGAGGCCGGGGCCGGCGCGGGCGCCGGAGCGGCGGCGGGAGCCGGCTGCTGGGCCGGGGCGGCGGGTGCGGGAGGCGCTGTGGTGGTCGCTGCGGCCCCCGCGGCCGCAGTACCCGCCGTAGCCGAGGGGGCAGCGGCCCCTGGCTTGTAGTCGGCGAAGAAGTCCCACCAGGCGCGGTCTACCGAATTCGGGTCCTGGAGGTACTGCTGATAGATCTCGTCGACGAGCCACTCGTTCGGTCCGAACGCGGCAGCGGGGTTCTTGCCCGCTTGGTCTGCGTCGGTCGAGATGCTCGATGCGTTACTGGGGGACTGTGGCGACACGGCGGCAACCGCCCTCTTCCGCTTCACAAGGTGATGGACAGCGGGAATAAAGGCTACGCCCCCCGGAGGGGGAGAGTCAGGCCGGGCCCGTCCATCGTCGCGTAAGTCACATCGGAGAGCGCGTTTCGGGGGTGGAAATGGCGGGAAACAAGCGCGGTTGCGCGTCAAAAGGGTGTGTTGATGCACGTCACGCACGACGGGCGTGCGGACCCTTCGCCGACCTGCGTCGGCGCTCTGCCTGATCACACGTGTCCGACTGGGCGGACACCGGTGGATCTTGCGGCTCCGCTTCGAACTTTACGTCAACTTGGGACGGAGGACTCTCCCGGAAGAGTGACAAGAATCCGGCAGCCCCGCTCGGATTCGGCCACTCCGATCCGGCCTCCGTGAAGATCGACCGCCCAGCGGGCGATCGCCAGCCCCAGCCCCGTGCCGCCGTCGCTGCCCGGCCCGTGCGGCCGGCGAACGGCGCCCCGGTTGAACCGCTCGAACACGCGTCGCCACTCCGAGCGCGGAATGCCGGGCCCTTCGTCCAGGACCTCGAGTTCCAGCGACTCCGGCTGCGGACCGCGCCGCGCCTTCACCGTCACCCGTCCGTGCGGCGGGCTGTGCTTGACGGCGTTGTCGATGAGGTTGGCGACGACCTGGTGGATGCGCTCCGGGTCCGCGTGTGCGGTCAGCTCCGGCGGGCACACGTCCAGGTGCAGATGGACGTCCGTGCGGGTGTGGCTGCCGCCCGAGCCCATCGTGGCGCGCGCCGAGGCGACCATGTTGGCCTCCTTCAGCACGCCCGACAGGTACGGCCACACCTCGAAGCGCCGCCGGCGCAGCGGGACGACGCCGTTGTCGAGCCGGGACAGGTCCAGCAGGGTCTCCACCAGCCGCCCGAGCCGCTCGGTCTGCTTCAGCGCCGTGCGCATCGTCTCGGTGTCGGCCTCGGCGATCCCGTCGACGACGTTCTCCAGGACGGCGCGCAGACCCGCGATGGGCGTGCGCAGCTCGTGCGAGACGTTGGCCACCAGCTCCTTGCGCTGCCGGTCCTGCGCCTCCAGCTCGTCCGCCATGACGTTGATCGTCTGGGCGAGGTCGCCCAGCTCGTCGCGGCGGTTCTCGCTCACCCGGCGGGTGTAGTCGCCGTGCGAGATGGAGCGGGCCACCGTGTTCATCTCGTCCAGCGGCGCGGTCAGCGAATGCGCGACGAACTGCGTGATGAGCAGCGTCGCGACCATCGAGAAGACCGTGATGAAGCGGAGCTCCGTCTTGGTGTGCACCGCGATCATCGACAGACCCGTGGTGATCAGCACCGAGATGACGACCAGCGCGCCCAGCTTGGTCTTGATCGAGAACGGGCGCACACGGCCCCAGGGCTCCCCGGTTCCGGGAGCGGGGCTTCTGGGTCCGTCCGGCCCGGGACTCATGGCGTCGGGGTCTCCAGCGCGTAGCCCACGCCGTGCACCGTGCGGATCCGCTCGGCGCCGATCTTGCGGCGCAGCGCCTTGATGTGGCTGTCGACCGTCCGGGTGCCGGAGGCGTCCGCCCAGTCCCAGACCTCGGCGAGGAGCTGCTCACGGGAGAGCACCGCGCGCGGGGTGTTCGCCAGGCAGACCAGCAGGTCGAACTCGGTGGGCGTGAGGTGCACGTCCTCCGAGCGCACCCGCACCCGGCGCTGCGCGTGGTCGATCTCCAGCTCGCCGAGCCGCAGGATCCCGCTGCGCGGCGTGGTCGCGGCGATCGCGGCCCGCTCCACCCGGCGCAGCAGCACGTGCACGCGAGCCGCCAGCTCCCGCATGGAGAACGGCTTGGTCATGTAGTCGTCGGCGCCCACGCCGAGCCCGACCAGCATGTCGGTCTCGTCGTCGCGCGCGGTGAGCATCATCACCGGCACCGGACGGGAGGCCTGCACGCGACGGCAGACCTCGAGGCCGTCGAAGCCGGGCAGCATGATGTCGAGGATCAGCAGGTCGGGCTGCCAGGCCTCTGCCGTGTCGACGGCCGCCGGGCCGTCGCCCGCCGTTTGCACGAGGAATCCCTCGGCGCGCAGGCGGGCCGCGATGGCGTCGACGATCGTCGGGTCGTCCTCGACCACCAGGACGCGCCGCTGCGCGCCCGGTGTGGCGGTCGCCGTGCTGTTGTGTGCGGTGTGTGTCTGCTCCATCGCCCGCCCCTGAGTGTGCTTTCCGGAACCAGTGGGGTGATCCCATGTCTGCGCATGACTGCGGTTGACGCGTAAATGATCGGCGTCAGGGGTGCAGCGTACGGGGAGTCACCACGGCTTTGCTATCCAGGCCGGACGGCGAGATGCACGACGTCCGGCACTCCTCGGGCAACCGGGATCTCTTCGGTACGCACCTGACGGAACCCGGCATTCCGCAAGGTTCCCTCGAATTCCGGAGAGGGCCGGGCAGACCATACGGCCAGTACGCCGCCCGGTCTCAACACCCGTGCGCAGCCCGCGAGTCCATCGGGGGAGTACAGGCTCTCGTTGCCCTCGGTGACGGTCCACTCGGGTCCGTTGTCGATGTCCAGGCATACCGCGTCGAATGTGTCATGAGTCTCATCGACGTAGTCGAGCAGGTCCGTTGCCACGATCTTCGTCCTGGAGTCGGCGAGCGCGGACCCGGAGAGCGCGGCCAGGGGGCCGTCGAGGTGCCAGTCGATCACGGCCCGCTCGCGCTCCACCACCGTGATCCGGCCCCAGTGCGGGTCGGCGGCCGCGTGGGCGAGGGAGAAGCCCACGCCCAGGCCGCCGATCAGCAGGCGGGGGGCCGCACGGTCGTCGAGCGCCGCACGCGCCGCCTCCACCAGCAGCCGCTCCGAGCGGCCGTCCGAGGTGTCCATCAGAAAGCAGCCGTTGGCGATGATCTGGAGCAGCTTCCCGTGCCGGCGCAGGACCACCTCGCCGTAGGGGCCCTCACGACGGTCGAGCACTTCCGGGGCGTCGGGCATGTCGTACGGGGGAGCCATACGGCCATCCTGGCAGTTCGCCGGTGCCCGGGCGAGGGAAATCCGTGTCCCGCGGGTGCAGTTGACGTATGGATGTTCGAGTTGCGCCCGGGGTGCATGAGAATGGGATGCGAGGAGTCTCAGAGGTTTCTGTGAATCGGCCCCGGCGTGGCGCGGGTCACAGACAGGGGGCGTGCGGGACGCGAAGGGTGGGGGCAAACGGAAGGAGCGCGTCAGGTGGAACGCACGACCTCACCCGCGAGCCCGCCCCTGCCCGACGTCGCCGGTCTGCTGGACGGCATCCCCGGCCAGCGCGGCGTGCGGCCCGTACCGCCGCATGCCGAACGGCCCGGGGAGCGGCCCCTGGAGCGGCCTGGAGAGCGGCTCGCGGAGGGTCCGGCCGAGCCGCCCGCGCGGACGGACACCGTCCCCCGCCCAGGGCGTCCGGCAGGCGTCCGGGTGCGGGTCCCCGTCCCCTTCACCCTCGCCTACGCGGCCGTCCTCGCCGTCACCTCGTACGTCGCCGCCCACGCCGACCCCGCGCTCGTCTACGCCCTCTACCAGGGCTCCAGCACCGATGTGGCGCATCTGCTGCAGACGCCGGCGCTGGTGCTGGCGGCCAGCGCACTGTGGGTGGCGGGCGGCTTCGCCTCGCCCTTCACGCTCGGCTTCGTCGTCGTCCTCACCGCGCTGGAAAGGCGCATAGGAGGGGCCCGTACGGCGGTCGTCTTCCTGCTCGGACATGTGCTCGCCACCCTCGCGACCGAGGTCCCGGTGGGGCTGGCCGTGCTGGTGGGGCGGCTGCCCGACAGCTCGCTCCACCGTCTCGACTACGGCATCAGCTTCGGGGTCGCCGCGAGCGTCGGCGCGCTGGCCGGACTGCTCCGGCCGTGGCTGCGCGGGCTCGTGCTCGTCGGGTTCGGCGGGATGCTGCTGCAGGACCTGATCGCCTACACCGACCCGCTGACCAACTGGGGTCACCTGATCGCGCTGGCGACGGGCGTCGCCGTCTGGCCGTGGGTCCGGCGCTGGGACCTGCGGGGCCGGCCCGTCCGTCCCCGGCGGGCGGCGTCCCCGTCCGCGGCGTGAGCGTGGCGCGGGGCCGGCGCGTGAGCATCCGACCGACGCCGGGCGCCACCGGGCGCCACCGGGCGTTCGGCCGGGCGGGCCTCAGTCGTTGAACCGGACCGTGCCGTCCTCGCACAGGGTGGGGTGGAGCTTCATGGGGCCGTACTCGTCCACGTCGGACGGGCGGGGCGGTTCGGGGCCGTCGGGGCCCAGCCGGATCATCCGTTCGACGCGGCAGACCCGGAACAGGCGGCCCTCCACACTGGCCTCGTCGGCCCGTCCGGCCGCCCTGAACGCCTCGGCGGCGCGCGCGTAGAGGGCCTTCTTGCGCTCGTCGAAGCGGTAGAGCATCGCCCACACCCGGGCCATCCCCTCGTACAGCGCGCGGCGCGCCTCGTGCGGGGTGGCGGCCAGCGAGCCGAACGGCGTCCACTGCGCGCCCTCGCGCTCCGCCACCGAGAAGCCGACCGGCAGGCGGACCACGTCCGGGTGGGTCAGAGCCGCCCGCGCGGAGTCCTCGCGGACGTCGGCGGGGAAGCGGGCGCCCGTGTACGTGAAGTCGCGCAGCCCCAGCCGCAGCGCGCCCGCCATCGGTCCCTCGTTTCGGCCGGGGTCGAGCGCGAAGCCCACGTCCGGCGACGGCGCGGCGCCCGGCTCCTCCCACGACGCGCCGAGGACCTCCGGGTCGGTGGGCCGGGGCGGCTCCAGCCCGTCGTCGCCGGTCCGGGCGAACTCGTCGCCGCGCACCACCCGGTAGCGCACCCCCAGGGCCTCGACCTCGTCGGCGGGGGCCCGCTCCAGCACGGCGACGGCGGTCAGCAGCTCGCGTCGCACGGCCGGATCGCCGGCGCCGTCCTTCGCCTCGAACCACAGGTGCGAGTTCAGCCCGTCCCGGGCCTGCTGGGGCATGCCGTCCACCACCGGTTTCAGCAGCCGCCAGCACCTCCCGTCGACGGCCGGGTCCAGGACGGCGACGCCGAAGACGGGCCCGCGCAGCGCGATGTGCGGGTAGCGCCTGGAGGCCTCGACGGCGTCCGCCTCGGTCACCCAGGCGACGGGGTCGTCGCGGCGGACCAGCTCCGCGTGGAGGGCGTCGAGACGTCGCTTCCAGTCATCGGTCATAAGCGCATTGTGGTCGGGGCGGCGGCCCGCTTCGGGGCGAATGCCGGAAGTGGGCGGGGTGCGGGCAGGGGGCGCGGGGGGCGTGGCCCGTCGTGCGGCGGCGTGGGGTGCGCCCCCTGGGTCGGCGGATGTCGCCCCCGTGCGTCCCCCGTGAACTCCGCGCTCGCCGGAGACGACTCGACGCGCCGCGGCGCGGGCTCGTACAGTGCGCGCCCGCCGCCCGTCAGCTGCCCGTCCGCGGTCCGTCCGACGCCTCTCCGGCACCCGTCCGGAGCAGTGATGATCGCCCACAGCGAACGGGCCGCCCCGTGGGGAACATTCGGAGGCTCACGTGCATTGAGTCGGCATAGCTCAACTTGACTGCCGAAGGGGAGATCATGGCATCGACGTCCGCTCCGCTCACTCTGCCCGTGCTGCCTCTCGACGACGAGGTCGTGCTCCCCGGCATGGTGGTTCCGCTGGACCTCAACGACGCCGACGTACGCGCCGCCGTGGAGGCCGCCCAGGCCGCCGCCCGCTCGGAGCCCGGCAAGCCCCGGGTGCTCCTGGTGCCGCGTATCGACGGCACGTACGCGAGCACCGGCGTGCTCGGCACCGTCGAACAGGTCGGCCGCCTGGCCGACGGCGACCCGGGCGCGCTGATCCGCGGCCGCGGCCGCGTGCGCATCGGCGCCGGCACCACCGGCCCGGGGGCCGCGCTCTGGGTCGAGGGAACCACCGTCGACCAGGCCGTCCCCGAGCCGCTGCCCGGTCATGTCGCCGAACTCGTCAAGGAGTACAAGGCGCTCGCCACCGCCTGGCTGCGCAAGCGCGGAGCCTGGCAGGTCGTCGACCGCGTCCAGGCCATCGACGACGTCTCGGCGCTCGCCGACAACTCCGGCTACTCGCCGTTCCTCACCACCGAACAGAAGGTGGAGCTCCTGGAGACCACCGACCCGGTGGCCCGTCTGAAGCTCGCCGCCCAGCAGCTGCGCGACCACCTCGCCGAACAGGACGTGGCCGAGACCATCGCCAAGGACGTCCAGGAGGGCGTCGACAAGCAGCAGCGCGAGTTCCTGCTCCGCCGCCAGCTCGAAGCCGTCCGCAAGGAGCTGCGCGAGCTCAACGGCGACGGCAAGGACGCGGCCGAGGAGTCCGACGACTACCGCGCCCGCGTCGAGGCCGCCGACCTGCCCGAGAAGGTCCGCGAGGCCGCCCTCAAGGAGGTCGACAAGCTGGAGCGCTCCAGCGACCAGTCTCCCGAGGGCTCCTGGATCCGCACCTGGCTGGACACCGTCCTCGAACTGCCGTGGAACGAGCGCACCGAGGACCGGTACGACATCCAGGGCGCCAAGTCCGTCCTCGACGCCGAACACGCGGGCCTGGAGGACGTGAAGGAGCGCATCACCGAGTACCTGGCCGTGCGCAAGCGCCGCGGCGAGCGGGGTCTGGGCGTGGTCGGCGGCCGGCGCGGCGGCGCGGTCCTGGCCCTCGTGGGGCCGCCCGGCGTCGGCAAGACCAGCCTCGGCGAGTCCGTCGCGCACGCCATGGGCCGCAAGTTCGTCCGCGTCGCCCTCGGCGGCGTCCGCGACGAGGCCGAGATCCGCGGCCACCGCCGTACGTACGTCGGCGCGCTGCCCGGCCGGATCGTGCGGGCGGTCAAGGAGGCCGGGTCGATGAACCCGGTGGTGCTCCTCGACGAGATCGACAAGGTGGGCTCGGACTTCAGGGGAGACCCGGCCGCCGCCCTCCTCGAAGTGCTCGACCCGGCGCAGAACCACACCTTCCGCGACCACTACCTGGAGGTCGAGCTCGACCTGTCGGACGTGGTGTTCCTGGCCACCGCCAACGTGCTCGAAGCCATCCCGGAGGCCCTGCTCGACCGCATGGAGCTGGTCCGCCTCGACGGCTACACCGAGGACGAGAAGGTCGTCATCGCCCGCGACCACCTGCTCCCGCGCCAGCTGGAGCGTGCGGGCCTCGCGGCGGACGAGGTCACCCTGGAGGAGAGCGCGCTGCGCAGGCTCGCCGGCGAGTACACCCGGGAAGCGGGCGTGCGCACCCTGGAGCGGTCCATCGCGCGGCTGCTGCGCAAGGTCGCGGCCCAGCACGAACTGGGCGAGCGGGAGCTGCCGTTCGCCATCGGGGGCGAGGATCTGCGCAGCCTGATCGGCCGGCCGCACCACGTGCCCGAGTCCGCCCAGGACCCGGCCGAGCGCCGGACCGCCGTGCCCGGCGTCGCGACCGGTCTCGCGGTCACCGGCGCGGGCGGCGACGTCCTGTACGTCGAGGCCTCGCTGGCCGACCCGGAGACGGGTGCGGCGGGCCTGACCCTGACCGGTCAGCTCGGTGACGTCATGAAGGAGTCGGCGCAGATCGCGCTCAGCTTCCTGCGCAGCCACGGGGCCGAACTGGAGCTGCCGGTGGGCGACCTCAAGGACCGGGGCGTGCACATCCACTTCCCGGCGGGCGCGGTCCCCAAGGACGGCCCGAGCGCCGGCGTCACCATGACGACCGCCCTCGCGTCCCTGCTGTCCGGCCGGCTCGTCCGCACGGACGTGGCGATGACCGGCGAGGTGTCCCTGACCGGCAGGGTCCTGCCGATCGGCGGAGTGAAGCAGAAGCTGCTCGCCGCGCACCGGGCCGGCGTCACCACCGTGGTCATCCCCAAGCGCAACGAGCCCGACCTGGACGACGTCCCCGCGGAGGTGCTGGACAAGCTCGACGTCCATGCCGTCACCGACGTCCGCCAGGTGCTGGAGCTCGCGCTCGCGCCCGCCGCGAACGGCGCGACGCCGGAGGTTCCCGTGGCGGCGTGACGGACGCCGTGGGACGGACGAGGGCCCGGGACCCGTGGGGACCGGGCCCTCGCCATGCCCGCGGGCGGCCCTGCGGGAAGCCGCCGGGCGGGGCCTGCGAAATACTGAGGAGCTGCGCCGATGGCGGCGACCGGCGAACAACGGGCAGAGGTGCTGACGTGCACGAGGACACGAACGGCGACGGACGCGGGGACGAGTCCGGCGCGCCGTCGCGCGGGGTGGAGCGGGACGACCGGGAGTTCCTGTCCCTGGAGCGGGAGCTGACGGTGCTGTTCCGCCGGGCCCGGGCCAACCAGGGGGAGATGGCCCGCGAGGTCCATCCGGACCTGGAGTCCGCCGCCTACGGGCTCCTCGTCCGGCTGGAGGAGTGCGGCCGCCAGCGCGCCACCGAGCTCGCCGCCTACATCGGCGTCGGCAAGGCCACCATGTCGCGCCAGCTGCGCGCCCTGGAGCAGCTCGGCCTGGTCGCCCGCGCCCCGGACCCGGCGGACGGCCGGGCCTGGCTGGTCGACCTCACCGAGGAGGGCCGCACGCGGGTGAGCCGGGTCCGCGAGGCCCGCCGTGAGCGGTACGTCAGCCACTTCTCCCACTGGGACCGCACCGAGGTCGAGGAACTGGCACGGCTGCTGCACCAGCTGAACCGCGGCATGGAGAAGTAGCCCCGCCGAACCGCGTCCCCGGGGCCGGCTGGTCGGGGACACCGGGCGGGCCCGCCGCCGCAGCCGCCGTCACCGGGGTCCTGCGGAGGTGGGCCCGCGGTGCGGGTGCGGTGCGGGACCGGATCCGGTCATGGCTCCACGTGGACCACCGTCGCGTCGTCGTGGGTCTTCGCCCGGCCGAGCAGGGGCCGTCCGGCCGCCTCGTCCGCCCGCTCCAGCTCCCGCACCCGCTCCACCAGCGTCCGCGCCCCCTGCCGGTCGACGAGCGCGAACAGATCCCGCCAGTCGCCCTGGCGGAACAGCTCCGTCCAGCGCCCGGCCCCGTCCGACACGGCCGCCAGCGAACGGACCTCCCCGCGCGGCACGGACCCCGTCACCGCGCGGGCCGCCACCGACGGATCGGCCGCCGCCGTATAGAAGCCGCCCTCCCGGTTGCGCAGCGTGCCGTCCACGACGTCGGCGCTGCGCAGCAGGGCGCGCGGCACACGGGCCAGCCGGTCGTCCTGGACGGCGGTCACCGCGCCGTCGGGCGAGGCGAGCAGCAGGGTCGCGTCGCACAGGACCAGGTACTCCAGCGTCCGTGGGGACCAGCGCGCCAGGACCGCCGTCGCCTGCGGAGTACGCGGGTGAGAAAGGTCACAGGTTTCCGCATGGGCCTCGGCGGTACGAGCGATGGCGAGGGAGAGCGCCCCGGCCAGCGGAACATCCGTGAGTGAAACGGTCAGTTCGGTCAGGGCGCCGCCCAACCGTGCCGTGAACCAGGGGACCGAATGCAGACAGCCCCCGCCGCCCTGCGGCGGAGTCACCCCGTCGAGGAGGACGAGCGAACCTCCCTGCCCGGAGGCGGCGAGCCCGACGCTCGCGAAGTCCTCGTTGGGGCGGGCCCGGTCACCGGCCTCCGACACAAGTTCCGTACGCATCCGGCCAGTCTGCACGAGCCCTTCACAGCCTTCGTGAAAGGCCGGCAACACACGCCGAACGGGTGCGCCGTCGCAGGTCAGACGCCTGTTTTGGGCGGGAATGAAGCACTCCGGGAACGCGTGTCGGCGAATCCTGTCAAAGCCCGCCGCCCACGTCCAACCGGCCGACCGGACAGGGCTGCCGCACGCGCCAGAGGAACTTGCCCGCCAACTCCCCTCCGATGTTCACTCCTTCGGGTGGCGGGGCAAGCGATGCGCGGCCCCTGCCCACCGGCACTGGGAGGGTCGGGAACCGTACCGGACGTGGACGTCAGTTGACTGAGCGTCACATCCGGCCCCTGGAACACGAGTCAGGAATGCGAGCACCGGTGCAGAAGACGCGGCCTCGGCGTACAGGCAGGCAGACGGCCTCCGAGGGAGGCGCCGCGGAGGGCACCCCCGTCGGCAAGGGCCGTCCGACCCATGTGCGCAACCGGCTGATCGTCGCGGTGGCCGTGGTGGCCGCCGCCATCGCCGGCGCCGGCGCCCCCTCGATCCTGGCCGCCTCCGGCCAGCTGAAGGACTCCCAGGACCTGGTCACCCTGGCCGAGCAGACCGAGGACGCCCTCGCTCTCGCCCGGTCCCTGGCGGACGAGCGCGACGAGGTCACCGTCTACGTGGCGGCCGGCCGTGCGAAGTCCCGGGCGCCTTCCACGCAGAGCAGCGCCAAGGTGGACCTCCAGGTGCGCGAGCTGACCGCCGGGACCGACGTCTCCGCGGCACTGCGCGCCGCCCTCGCCGCCGTCCCCGCGGCGCGGCAGTCGGCCCTCACCGGCAAGAGCACGGCGCTGCAGGCGCACCAGGACTACTCCAAGGCCATCGCCGCACTCCATGTGCTCGTCGACCGGCTGGCGGAGGACATGCCGCCCCGTGCGGGCTCCGGCGCGTACGCCCTCGCCGAGCTCGACACCGGCGTCCAGCAGGCCTCCGCGACCCGCGGACTGCTGCTGGCGGCGCTCAGCGTGCCGACCCACACGGAGACGGACTACGACCCGGTCACCGGCCGGACGACCACCGAGAAGGTCGCGAGCGATTCCGACGCCGAACAGCGCGACGCCCTCACCGCCGCCGCGCAGCAGGCGCGGCTGCGCTCCGACGCGGCCCTCGCCGACTTCCGCGAGGGCGCGCCCCAGGAGACGCTGGCCTCCTACGACTCCACCGTCACCGGCGGCGACGTCGACACCGCCGAGGCCTATCTCGCGTCCCTCACCGACCAGCCCAGACTGAGCGAGCGCGAACTCGGCACCAGCGTCAGGAAACTCGACGTCGCGCTCTCCGCCCGCGTCGACCTGATGCGCGGAGCCGAGGCCTCCCTGTACGGCCATCGCGCCGAGGACCTCGCAGGGCTGCGCGACGACGACGTCACCGGCCTGGAGATCCGCGTCGCCGTCCTCGGCGCGCTGATGCTGCTGGCCGTCGCCGTCGCCACGGGCATGGCCCGCAGCCTCACCCGCCCGCTGTCCGTGCTGCGCCGCGGATCCGCCAGGCTCGCCGGGGCGGAGAACCCCGCCGCCGAGGAACCGGTCGCGTTCACCGGCCGCAACGACGAGTTCGCCCAGGTCGTGCGCTCCGTCAACGCCCTCCACGCGCACGCCGCGACCCTCCACGAGCGGGTCGCCACGCTGGAGTCCGACCGCAAGCACCTCGTCGGGCAGCGCCGGCAGATGGCCGACGCACGGGAGGAGCTGCGCGCCGAACTCGGTGACGCGGCAGCCCAGTTGGACGGCCTCCGTGACAGCATCAGCGGCACCTTCGTCAACCTCGCGCTGCGCACCCTGGGCCTGGTGGAGCGTCAGCTCGCCGTCATCGAGAGCCTGGAGGAGCGCGAGCAGGACCCCGACCGGCTGGCCACCCTCTTCAAACTCGACCACTTCGCCACGGTCATGCGCCGCCACAGCGAGAACCTGCTGGTGCTGGCCGGCACCGAGCACGTCCAGCAGCACGCGGGCCCGATCCCGCTGGTGGACGTGGTCCGTGCCGCGGTCAGCGAGATCGAGCGGTACGAGCGGGTCCGGATCTCCGCGCTCCCGCCGCACGCACATGTGGCGGGCTTCGCCGCCGACGACCTCTCGCACCTGCTGGCCGAGCTGATGGAGAACGCCACCTCGTTCTCCCCGCCGGACCTGCCCGTCGAGGTCTCCGGCTGGCTCCTGGAGAACGGCGAGGTCATGCTCTCCGTCCAGGACGAGGGCATCGGGATCACCGACGACCGGCTGAGCCGTCTCAACGCACGCCTCACCGAGTTCGACCCGGAGACGCCGTACGACCAGGAGGGCGAGGACGGCCTCGGCCTCGGTCTGTACGTGGTGGCCCGGCTCGCCCACCGGCACGGGGTGCGGGTGCGGCTGCGCGAACAGAAGCAAGGCGGCGTGGCGGCGGTCGTCGTCCTGCCGGCTCCGCTGCTGGCCGCGGCCCCGGCCGCCGCGATCCCGGCGACCTCCCCGGCTTCGGCCGCCGCCCAGAGCTTCACCCTTCCCGGCGCGGACGCGGAGGCCAACTCCAACGTCCTGCCCAGCCGTTCGCCGTCCGCGGACCCGCTGGTCGCCCTGGCGGAGCGGGCGGTCCGCGAGGCCCGGCCCCCGGCGGAGCAGACGACCGAGCCCGCGCCCCGGCCCGAGCCCGCGCTCGAGTCCCCGGCGGCGCCCGAGCCCGCGCCGACGCCGGCCGCCGTGCCGGCCCCCGATGCCCTGCCGGCCCCTGACGCCGTGCAGACGTCCGCGTCCGTGCCGACGCCGACGGCGGATCCGGTGGCGCAGCCGCCCGCGGAGCGGCCGGCCGAGACGACGATGGAACTCCTGCTGCCGAGCCCGCCGGACTCGCCGGACACGGAGCAGGAGGGCGCCCGGTGGCGGGAGGACGACCCCGCACCCGCCGGACAGGCGCCCGCAGGACCGACCGCGTGGCCGGCCCCGGCCACGCCCGTGGTGCCCGGACCCCGACCGGAGCCCCGTACCGCCCCCGAGGCCGAAGCCGACAGCGGCGCCGCCCTCGCCACCGAAGCCGAAGCCGAGCACACCCGCACTCCCGACGCCCCGGAAGAGCTCGTCACCGACAAGGGCCTCCCGAAGCGCACGCCCAGGATCACCGCACCCGCACAGTCCCCGCGTCGGCGGACCGCCACCGTCGACGCGGACGCCCTCCGCCGCCGTCTGGGCGGCTTCCGCCGGGGGGCGGAGGCCGGCTACCGCGACGTCGAAGCGGAGATCGCCGAACGAACGGGCCAGAACCGGGTCCCGTCCCCTTCCGCGGAGCCGGACGCACCGCGCCGAGCAGCTCAAGAAGCACACGCACACGCCGAAGAAGACACGGGGGGCACAGTCGAGGAGGCAAGCAGTTGACCGCGCCCAGTACCTTCGGACTGAGCAGTGAAGCCCGAAACCTGCACTGGCTGTTGAGCAACCTGGTGGAGGAGGTCCCCGGCATCCAGTCCGTCGCGGTCGTCTCCTCGGACGGCCTGCTCCTGCTCTCCTCGGACCCCGGCCGCAACGCCGCGGCACGGCAGTCCAGGGAGACCCGGCCCACCGGACCCCGCGGGTCCTCGGCGGACCTCGCCACCATCGTCTCCGGGATCGGCAGCCTCACCGTCGGGGCGGCCAAGCTCATGGAGTTCGGCGGGGTGAAGCACACCATGGTGGCCATGGAGGAGGGCAGCCTCTTCGTCATGTCGATCAGCGACGGCTCACTCCTCGGCGTGCACGGCTCCGCCGACTGCGACATGAGCGTGGTGTCGTACCACATGGCTCTCTTCGTGGGCCGCGCCGGACACGTGCTCACCCCGGAACTCCGCAGCGAACTGCGAAAATCCCTGGAGTCCGAGACGACCGGGAGTCTGCGATGAGCACGGGCCCGAAGAACGTCAGGCAGCAGCTCCCGGTCCGCGGCGGCGACCGCAAGCCGGCCCGGGTGCGCCCCTACTCGCTCACCGGCGGCCGCACCCGCTTCGGCCACGTCCTTCTCGTCGAGACGTTCGTGGCGGCACTCGAGGCCCCCGAGGAACGGCGGGAGCTGACGGGGGGCTCGCTCAAGTCCACCGTCACGCCCGAGCTGCGGGCCATCGTCGAACTGTGCCGCCGGATGCGCACCGTGGCCGAGATCGCCGCGCTGCTGCGGATGCCGCTCGGCGTGGTCCGGGTGCTGCTCAGCGACCTCGCGGACCAGGGAAAGATCCGTGTGTACGGCACCGGTACCGCTCACGGTACGGGCCGTCCCGACCGCGCTCTGCTGGAAAGGGTGCTGAGTGGACTCCGTCGTCTCTGACGCCGCCTCCTCCCCCGGCGTCACCCCCGTCGTCGAACCCGACGAACCCCTGCAGCCCTGGCAGACGGACCGCACCCGGGCCCCCGTCGCCACGAAGATCGTGGTGGCGGGCGGCTTCGGAGCCGGCAAGACCACGCTGGTCGGCACCGTCTCGGAGATCGAGCCCCTCCAGACGGAGGCGCTGATGACCCAGGCGAGCGAGGAGACCGACGATCTCACCGGCACGCCGGAGAAGATCACCACCACGGTCGCCATGGACTACGGCCGGCTCACCCTCGACGACGACCTGGTGCTCTACCTGTTCGGCACACCGGGTCAGCAGCGCTTCTGGTTCATGTGGGACGACCTGGTGCGCGGTGCGATCGGCGCGGTCGTGCTGGCCGACACCCGCCGTCTGAAGGACTGCTTCCCCGCGCTGGACTACTTCGAGAGCTGCGGACTGCCGTACGTGGTCGCCGTCAACCACTTCGACGGCAGTGAGCTGTTCGAGCCCGAGGACGTGCGCGAGGCGCTGACGGTGTCCCCGCACATACCTGTCATGATCATGGATGCGCGGCGCCGGATCTCGGTGATCGAGACCCTCCTGGCCCTGGTGGGCCACGCGCTCGACGAAACCCCCGAGTAATCCTCGTTTAGGAGCCATCCCCGCATGCGGAAGATACTCGTCGTCGGAGCCGGCCAGTCCGGACTCCAGCTCGCCCTCGGCCTCCAGTCGCACGGGTACGAGGTCACCCTGATGTCGAACCGGACGGCGGACGAGATCCGCTCCGGCCGCGTCATGTCGACGCAGTGCATGTTCCACACGGCCCTGCAGCACGAGCGCGACCTCCAGCTGAACTTCTGGGAGCAGCAGGCCCCCAAGATCCAGGGCCTCGGCGTCTCGGTCGCCGCCCCCGGCTCGCACGACCCCGGCCCCACCCAGCGCGCGATCGACTGGCTCGGCCGGCTCGACGGCTTCGCCCAGTCCGTCGACCAGCGCGTGAAGATGGCCGGCTGGATGGAGACGTTCGCCCAGCGCGGCGGTCAGCTCGTCATCCACGGCGCGGCGGTCTCCGACCTCGACTACTTCTCCCGCGCCTACGACCTCGTCCTGGTCTCCGCGGGCAAGGGCGAACTCGTCCAGATGTTCGGCCGGGACGCCGAGCGCTCGCCCTACGCCGCGCCGCAGCGCGCCCTGGCCGTGTCCTACGTCCACGGTCTGGACCCGCGCCCGGAGCACCCGGACACCGAGGCGGTCCGCTGCAACCTGGTCCCCGGCGTGGGCGAACTGTTCGTCATGCCGACGCTCACCACCTCCGGCCGCGCGGACATCCTGTTCTGGGAGGGCATACCCGGCGGCCCCCTCGACGTGTTCAACGGCGTCAAGGACCCGGCGGAACACCTCTCCCTGACGCTGGAGCTCATGGAGAGGTTCACGCCCTGGGAGTACGCGCGGGCCACCAGGGTGGAACTGACGGACGCGGGCGGCACGCTCGCCGGCCGCTACGCCCCCACGGTCCGCAACCCCGTCGGCCGCCTGCCCGGCGGCGGCCTGGTGCTGGGCGTCGCGGACGTCGTCGTCGCCAACGACCCGATCACCGGCCAGGGTTCCAACTCCGCCGCCAAGTGCGCGGCCGCCTACCTCGCGTCGATCCTCGAGCGCGGGGAGAAGGAGTTCGACGAGGAGTGGATGCGCGGCGCCTTCGACCGGTACTGGAACACCGCGCAGCACGTCACCAAGTGGACCAACGCGATGCTGGCCCCGCCGCCGGAGCACATCGTCGGCCTGCTGGGCGCGGCCGGGCAGCTGCCGCCGGTGGCCGATCGTTTCGCCAACGCCTTCAACGACCCGGCGGACTTCGAGAACTTCTTCTACGAGCCGGAGAAGACGGCGGCCTATCTGGCGGAGGTCACCGGGGCCTGAGGACCGGCCGGCGGGAATTCACGCAACGGCGGTGAGGAGGCCCGGCCGCGCTGCCATACTCGCCCGATGCCGTTTCTTGAAGAGAAGTTTGCCGGACTGCACCGTGTCGGAATACGTTCCTTCGGCGAGACCGAGCGCAACCTCGTCGGAGTGAACGGCCCGCACGTCCTGCCCCACAACGAGACCGGAGTGATCGGCTGGGGCACCTCGTGGCGCATGCAGGGGTATCTGCTGATGGCCCGGCGCACCGGCCGGCCCGACTACGCCGAGCGGCTCGCGGAGCTCATCGACCAGGTCCTCCTGGCGCGCGACGACCTCCGGGGCGTGCACGACTTCCGCGGCCGCAGCCTGCCGGTGTGGAGCACCGCCCACAAGTTCACCGCCGCCTCCGTCGTCCTGAACGACACGGAGGGCCGGCCCGCCCTCGAGATCACGGTCTGTCCGCCGCACGCCAGAACCGCCAAGGTCGCCGTCCACCCGGACGGCGACCGGCACTTCCGGATATCCGTGACCGGACCCCAGCGCACGGACGTCGAGGTGGCGGGGCTCAGCCTCGACCCGCTGGACGAGCGCCGCGCGGACCGGGTCCTGTACGCCGCGTACGAGCAGCGCACCGCGGTCACCGCCCGGCTGCTGCCGCCCGAGCCGCCGGCCGGCGGCCCGCGAAGACCGCGTCCCGGCGCCTACGCCGTACGGCCCGCCATGGTCTCGCTCGCCGCCCAGACCGGCATGATCACCTATCCCATGGCCGGTCTGGCCCGACTCGCCCGGGAACGTCCCGACGCCGTGCCCGCCTCCGTGCGCGCCCGCCTCGACGGCTACCTCGAGGCGGTGGACCGGGCGATGCGCGTCCACGACGAGCAGTGGGGCGCCACGGACGACGGCCGTGGCTTCTACCGCTGGCTGCCCGACGAACCGGTCTCCTTCGCGGGCGCCGAGCTGCCCACCAACGAGTTCCTCGCGATGGGCCGCACCGCCGTCCAGCTCGCCGTGGTCACCGGCGAGGCGCGCTGGCGCGACCGCGCCGCCGCGATGGCCCGCGCCCTGCACGGGGACCTCGCCGCCGTCGACGGCGCGGCCGTCTGGCCGTACTGGCCCGGCTTCGGCCGTGTGCACCGGGGGTGGGAGGCCACCGGCTCGCCCGGGGCCGACGGATCCGACGTGCGCCCCTCCTACCGCGCGGTCACCGTCCCCGAGGACGTCACGCACGCCCTGATCGACATCGACTTCCTCTGCCTCTACCGTGACGCCCCCGGCCTGCCCGAGGTCTTCACGCACGCCGACATGCGGGCCGTGGCGAACACCTTCACCCGCAACGTCGTCGAGCGCCGCGGCCGCGGCCGCGTCCCGCGGATGCGTCACGACGTCGGCGGCTCGGGCCGCCGCGGCACCGACCGCGAGCAGGCCCACGTCGCCGCCTGGCTGCCCCTGCGCCGCTGGTCCCGTGAGGTGCCCCGGCTCGTCCGCGCGATCCGGCCGGCCACCCCGCCGCCCCCGCTGATGGGCGTGGACGCCTACTGCGCGGCCCTCCTGACGTCCTGACCCGGCGTGGCGTCCGGCCCGGCCTGGGGACCCGCCGCCCGCCGGTCCGGACGCACCGCTCCCAGCACCGGATGGGACGCGATCGGCGAGACCCCGACCCTCTCGCCGGTCCTCGGCGCCTGGATCACCCTGCCCCCGCCCAGGTACAGCGCGACGTGGGTGGCCTCGGGGAAGTAGACCACCAGGTCGCCGGGGCGCAGCTCCTTCAGCGGGATCCGCGGCAGGCGCGCCCACTGCTCCTGGCTGGTGCGGGGGATCGGGGTCCCGGCGTGCCCCCAGGCCTCGGACGTCAGGCCCGAGCAGTCGTAGGACCGCGGGCCCTCCGCGCCCCATTCGTACGGCTTCCCGATCTGCCGCACCGCGTACCGGACGGCCCGCTCGCCCTCCTTCGACGGCTTGCGGTCGTCCTCGCCGAGCGCACCGGACGCGACCAGGCTCCGCTGCGCCCGCGCGACGTCGTCCTTCTCCAGCCTCTCCAGCGCGGCGAGCTGTCCGGCGGTGAGGGAGGCCAGCAGCTTCTCGACCGCGGCCAGTCGCCGGCGTACGGCGTCGCGCTCCTTCTTCCTGTGCGCCGTCAGGGTGAGCTGCGCGTCGAGGGCGGCCCGTGCCCGGCGCGCCAGCGCGTCGGCCCGGCGTTCGCCGCCCGCGAGCCGGCCGACCGCCACGGCCCGCTCGCGCGCCAACTGCCCGATCAGATGCCCCTGGTCGAGGGCGTGCTGCGGATCGCGGGCGAGCAGCAGCCGCACGTACGCGGAGATGCCGGTGCTGCCCTGGTACTGCTGGCGGGCCAGCCGGCCGGCCGCTCCCCGGCTGTCGTGCAGCGACAGCCGCGCCCGCACCAGGCCGGCGTCCAGCCGCCCGGTCTCGGCGCGCCGGCGCGCGAGCTGCTCCTCGGTGGCGTTGTAGGCCTCGGTGGCCTGTTCGGCCTCGCGGTACAGCCGCTGAAGCTCCGTCAGCAGCTCGGCCGCGGTCCGCTCGCCGCCGTCCCCGTCCGTGCCGCCGCCCTCGTCCGCGGCGCCCGGAACGCCCTCGTCCGCGCCCCCGTGGGGGTCGGCGTCGGCGTCGACATCGGGGCCGGCGTCCTGTTTCTCGGCGGCCGGTGGGGTGCTCCGGTCCGGGGGCGCCGGCGCGGTCGCCGTCGGACCGCCCGGTTCCGGGACCTCCTGCGCGGCCGCGGCGCACACCGGGGCCAGCAGGGTCTGCGCGGCGAGCGCCGCCGTGGCGACCGTACAGGCCAGCCGCAGCAGTCTTCCTGACACGCCATCACCTCCGCTGCGGGGTGGCCCCTCCAGCCCGCAGGGCGAGCTTCGGACGGATCCGCGCGGTCCGCGCGCCGAGCGTGCGCGGTTCGGCGCAACGGGGTCACCCGTCGGCGTCGTCCCGCCGTCCGTCCGGCGTGGCGTCGGGCGTGGCGTGGCGCGTCGCGTCCGGCGGGCCGCCGGACGGGGGGCCGGGCGTCGCGTCGGGCTTCGACCAGGGCCAGCGCGGCCGTCCGCTGTCCTTGCCCTCGGGATCGAACGCGTACTTCCAGCCCTGGGGCAGCCCGAGCCGCCTGCTGTGGCCGCGGGGCACGCGCCGGTAGACCAGGACGGAGGGCGGGCCGCCGGCCGAGTCCGGGACGGGGATGCGGTACGTCTTCGGCGGGTGCCCGGTGGGGCCCAGCAGCACGGGCAGCACCCGGCCGTCCATGGGGCCGCCCTCGAAGGGGGTGTCTTCGCTCTTCACGCCACCAGTGTCGATCAGGTCTCCGCGATCAGTGCATCCTGGACCAGCTCGGCGGTCTGCGCGTCCCGGGCGGCGGTCACCATGAGGACGGCGACGAACTGGTCGACCAGCCAGTCCCGCAGCTCGTCGGCGGGCGGCTGCTTGTCCTCGTCGAGCCAGATCAGCGAGGCCGCCTCGACCGCGGTGATCCACATCCGCACGGTCATCCGCAGCCGCGGTCCCGGTGCGGCCACCCCCAGGTGGCTGTAGATGGCCTCGGCGGCGGCCCGGCGCACGCCGTCCACGATGGCCGTCGTCCGGGACGTCTCGACCACGCTGCCGCCCTGGAGCAGAGCGCTGAAACCGGCGTCATGACGGCCGACGAAGGTCAGATAGCGGTCGAGGACGCGGGCCAGACGGGGGAGGAGGGGGCCCTCGTGGGGCTCGTCGAAGCAGTGGCGCAGCTCGTCGGCGGCGGAGTGCAGAGCGGCCTCGTAGAGCTGCTGCTTGCCGCCGGGGAAGTACCGGTAGACGAGCGGCCGGGAGACTCCGGCCGCCTCGGCCACGTCGTCCAGCGAGACGTCCTCGGGGACGCGGTGCGCGAACAGCGAGAGCGCGGCCTCCAGCAGCTGGCTGCGGCGCTCCTCGACGCTGAGGCGACGGTAGGCGGGGGCGGCGGGCGTCATGACGTGCAGCGTAATCCCCCGCCCCCGGGCCGTGCCTATGCCAGCAGTCCGGACGACCGCCACAGCCGGCGCCCGACGCCCCGCAGCACCCCGATGTCGTCCAGGAAGTCCGTCAGCCGCTTCGCTCCGGTCTGCATGATCTCCCGCCGGTGTCCGCTCGCCCGCACCTGCGCCAGGGCCTCCCGCCGGTCCAGGCCGACGTTCGTGTAGACGTCCGGGTTCACGAAGGCCACGGAGAAGACCCGGGCGAACTCACCCGAGCTGACCCTGGTGAACTCCTGCGACCAGCGCGGGGCGGTCATCATCTGCCGGCGCAGCTCCTCACGGGCGTAGCGCACGTGCCGGGCCTCCTCCACGACGTGGATCCGGGTGACGCCCCGGACCAGCGGCTGGACCCGCTCGTCCGGGAAGGTCAGCCGCTGCATCCAGTCGAGGACCTCCTCGCCGAGCAGCGTCGCGGTGAAGGAGCCGGGGGTGGTGGAGATCGTCTTGAAGACGCGGCCCAGGTTCTGGTGGGCGCGGCTCACCGGGTACCAGGGAGTGTCGCCGTGCGAGATCAGCCGGGCGAACATCTTCGAGTGCCGGCACTCGTCCTCGATCTCGGTGAGCGCGTAGCGCACGTGCGCGCTCGTCGCCGCCTTGTCGTATATGTGCCGGACGAGGAGCTGCATGAGGATGATCTCGAACCAGATTCCCAGTGAGGCGAGCGCGGCGGCCTCGTGCTGGGACAGCAGGATCCGCTGCTCCTCGCCCATCCGCCGCCAGAGCGGAGTGCCGTAGAGCGACACGAGCTCCGGCGGCCAGAACCACTTGCCCTCCTCGAAGGGGGCGTTCCAGTCCAGCTCCTGGTCCGGGTCGAAGGAGTGCCTGGCGGAGGACGCGAGCAGCCGCTCGGCCACCTGTTCCCGGTCCTTGAGCAGGCCCAGCGCGTCCCGCAGCCCTTCCACCGCGTCGGCGTCCGTGAGGGTCGTCATGCACTTATGAGACTGCTTGTCAGCAAGCTCGTCAATCCCCTGCGCGGAATTGCCCGCACCGGGCGGCCGAGGTCCTCCGGCGCCGCGAACGCCGTCAGCCGAGCACCGCCTCCATCACGGCGCGCGCGATCGGGGCCGCCATCCCGCCGCCGGTGATGTCCCCGCGGCGCGCCGAACCGTCCTCCACCACCACCGCGACCGCCACCCTCGGCTCCAGGTCGCGCACGCCCTGCGCCCACGAGACGAACCAGGCGTAGGGGATCCCGGCGTTGCCGACGCCGTGCTGCGCGGTGCCCGTCTTGCCGCCCACGATCGCGCCCGGGATCGCCGCGTTCACCCCGGTGCCCTCCCGCACCACGTCCGTCATCAGCTCGCGCATCCGCCGCGCCGTCGAGGGCAGCATCGCCTGGCGCGACGGACGGGAGCCCGCGGTGGACACCGTGGCCCCGCCCCGCCGCGTCGTCCGTTCCACCAGGTACGGCGTGCGCACCTGACCGCCGTCGGCCACCGCCGCCGACACCATCGCCATCTGCAGCGGAGTGGCCCGCGTGTTGTACTGCCCGATCGAGGACAGCGCCAGCTGGGCCCGGTCGAGCGAGGTGTCGAAGGTGCTCGGCGCGACGGCGAACGGGATCCGCACGTCCAGGTCGTTGAAGCCGAACGCCTGCGCCGTCCGGGTCATCCGGGCCAGGCCCGTGTCCACGCCGAGCTTCGCGAACACCGTGTTGCACGACCACTCGAAGGCGTCCCGCAGGGGAGCGTCCTCGCACCCGTCGCCCTCGTTGGTCAGCCGCGTCCGCGTCCCGGGCAGCCGGTAGGGGGCGGGGGAGTCGGTCGCCGCGTCCAGGTCGGTGATCACCCCCGCGTCCAGCGCCGCCGCCGCGGTGACGACCTTGAACGTCGACCCCGGCGGATAGGTCTGCCGCACCGCCCGGTTGAGCATCGGCCGGTCCGGATCGCCGTTGAGCCGTGCCCAGGCCCGTTCCGTGCCGGCGTCGTTCCCGGACAGTGCGGCCGGGTCGTACGACGGGCTCGACACCAGCGCCAGCACCCGGCCCGTCGACGGCTCGATCGCCGCCACCGCGCCCTTGCGCCCGTCCAGTCCCTCGAACGCGGCCCGCTGGGCCCGCGGGTCGAGGGTGGTCACCACGTCGCCGCCCGCCGGCCGGCCGCGGGTGACGTCGTCCCACAGCGGGAACGAGGCGAGCAGCGGGTCCGAACCGGAGAGCACGCCGTCCCCGCTGTGCTCCAGGAACGTCGTCCCGTACACCTGCGAGGCGAAGCCCGTCACCGGCGCGTACAGCGGCCCGTCGCGGTACGTGCGCTCGTAGCGCAGCTGCTCGCCCGTGTCCCGGGAGCCGGTCACCGGGACCCCGCCGACCAGGATGTCGCCGCGCGGCTGGGCGTAACGGGCGATGACCGCCCGCCGGTTGGCCGGGTTGCCGTCGTACGCCTCGGACCGGACGACCTGGACGCGCGCGGCGTTGACCAGGAGCGCCGCCAGCAGCAGGGCGCAGAACGCGGCGGCGCGCCGGATGTGCCGGGTCACCCGGACCTCCGTGAAGTCGTGGCGCGGGCGGCCCGGCCGGGCGCTTCGCCGATCCCCTCGCGGCCCCCGTCGTGGTCGTCCGCCTCGCGGCGCGCCGCGTCCCGCGCTTCGGGGCGTGTCTCGTCGTACGGCCGCCGCGCCGAGTCGCTGACCCGGATCAGCAGCGCCACGATCGCCCAGTTGGTGACGACCGAGGAGCCGCCCTGCGCCAGGAACGGCATCGCCATGCCGGTCAGCGGGATCAGGCCGGTCACCCCGCCCGCGATCACGAACACCTGGAGCGCCACGATCGAGGCGAGGCCGGCCGCCAGCAGCCGTCCGAAGGGGTCGCGCAGGGACAGCCCGGCCCGGAAACCGCGCTCCACCAGCAGCCCGTACAGCAGGAACAGCGCCGACAGCCCCGCCAGTCCCAGCTCCTCGCCGGCGGTCGCCAGGATGAAGTCCGACTTCGCGGCGAAGCCGATGAGGACGGAGTGGCCGAGGCCGAGCCCGGAGCCGAGCACCCCGCCGGCCGCGAAGGAGAACAGCGACTGCGCGAGCTGGTTGGGTCCCTGGCCGGCCTCGATGGTGGCGAACGGGTGCAGCCAGTCCTCGACCCGGCTGTGCACGTGCGGTTCGAGACGGCCGACGGCGACCGCGCCGAGGGAGGCGAGCAGCAGGCCCACGGCGATCCAGCCGGTGCGTCCGGTGGCCACGTAGAGCATCACCACGAAGAGGCCGAAGAAGAGCAGGGAGGTGCCGAGGTCCCGTTCCAGCACCAGCACGCCGACGCTCAGCAGCCAGATCGCGACGATCGGGCCGAGCACGCGTCCGGTGGGCAGCTGCATGCGCGTGAAGCGCCGGATCCGCCGGCCCGCGTACCTCAGGGCCGTGCGGTTGGCCGCCAGATACGCCGCGAAGAACACCGCCAGCAGCACCTTGGCGAACTCGCCTGGCTGAATGGAGAATCCGGCGATCCGGATCCAGATGCGCGCCCCGTTCACCGGCGGGAAGAGGACCGGCAGGGTGAGCAGGGCGAGCGCCGCGACCACGCACAGGTACGCGTACCGCTGCAGCACCCGGTGGTCCCGCAGCACGGTAACCACCACGGTGAACAGGGCCACCCCGACGGTCGACCACACCAGTTGCGCGGGCGCGGCCCGGTCGCCGGGCGTCTCCAGGTCCAGCCGGTAGATCAGCACCAGGCCGATCCCGTTGAGCAGCACGGCGATGGGCAGCAGCAGCGGGTCGGCGCACGGGGCGCGCCACCGCACCGCGAGGTGCGCCAGCAGCGCGAGGACCCCGAGCCCGGCGCCGTAGCCGACGGCGCCGGGCGGGACGGCGCCGAGCTTCGCCAGGCCGACCGCGCAGTAGCCGTACACCGAGAGCAGGACTGCCAGCACGATCAGGGCGAGTTCGACGCCACGGCGCCGGGGGAGGCCTGCCGCGGGAGCGGGCGCGTCGGCCGCCGCCACGGCGGCCCCCGCACCGACGCCGGTTTTCGTCATGTCCGGAACTTACCCAAATGTGGCTCCTTGTGAGCCGTGACGGGCGGTCGTGTCAGCACCAGCGCGGCGCCGCTCCGATGGTCTCGATGTAGCGCGCCGAGCCCCAGGCCCAGGTGCCGTCCGTCAGGAGGTACCAGTGCGGGTCGCCCTGGACGTCCTGGCCCGCGGTACGGCAGAAGATGGAGACGATCTCGCCGCGAAGGGCCACGCGGATCACCTGGCTCGCCCGGGTGGGCGCGCTGCGCAGCAGCAGTTCGTCGGCGGTGACGCGTCCGCGCGCAAGGCGGCCGTCGTTCTGGCCGCCGGACTGGTTGCCCCCGGACTGGTCACCGCCCGACTGCCACTGGTTTCCCCCCGACTGGGTGCCGCCCGACTGGTTGCCGTTCTGATGGCCGCCCGACTGCCACTGGTTGCCGTTGCCGTTGCCGCCCGACTGCCACTGGTTGCCGTTGCCGTTGCCGTTGCCGTTGCCGCCGGACTGCCACTGGTTCCCGCCGGACTGGTTGCCGTTCTGATGGCCGCCGGACTGGTTCCCGCCGGACTGCCACTGGTTGCCGCCCCCGGACTGCCAGCCGCCGCCGCCGTCACCGCCGCCGTCGCCGCCGCCGTCGCCGCCGCCGGGCCGCCAGTCGTCGCCGTCGTCGCCCTCGTTCTGACGGCCGTTCGTTCCGCCCTGTTGGGCGTGGACGCCGTCCCCGCCGTCGGCGAGGGCCGGGGTGACGGCCGCGGAGGCGGCGAGGGCGCCTGCCGCGGTGACTATGGCCAGGCGGGTGAGAGCGGTGCGCATGGGCATGGCGATACCTCCATGAAGAGGGTGAAGCTGACTTATCGCCAGACTAGGAGCGGTTCGGGCGCGCCGCCCGTCACGCTGCGCCATCGGGGAGGCCGCGCGCGGCCGGAGGCGTCTGAGGCAGTGTCAGGGTCGCCACGGCGCCGCCGTCCGGCGCGTTGGCGAACGTCAGCCGTGCCCCCAGCACCTCCGCCTGCCCCACCGCGATCGTCAGCCCCAGTCCATGCCCCTTCGTCCCGCCCTCGGTGCGGAACCGCTGCGGCCCGTGGGCGACGATGTACTCCGGATAGCCGTCCCCGTGGTCCCGCACGGTCACCACCGGCCCGTCCACCGTCAGCACGACCGGCGCCCGCCCGTGCCGGCGCGCGTTGGCCAGGAGATTGCCGAGCACCCGCTCGAGGCGCCGCCGGTCGGTTTCGACGCGAGCATCCCGGACGACGGTGACCACCATGCCGGCCGCCGAGCCGCCCGCGCTCCCCGCACCGCCCACGCCACCGGCCAGACCCGCGCCCCCGGCGGCACCCGCGCCCCCGGCGGCAGAGGCTCCACCGGCCGTTCCCGGGCCGCCGGCGCCGCTCGCCGCGTCCGAGGCCTCCGCCGTCCGCACGACCCGCACCACCACCGCCGTCAGGTCCTCGGCGTCCAGCTCCAGCCGCTCCCGTCCGGTGTCCAGCCGCGAGATCTCCAGCAGGTCCTCGGTGAGCGTGCGCAGTGCCGCCACCCGGTCGCGTACCAGCTCCGTCGGCCGTCCCGGCGGCAGCAGTTCGGCCGCCGCGTGCAGCCCGGTCAGCGGTGTGCGCAGCTCATGCGCCACGTCGGCGGTGAACCGCTGCTCGCTCAGCAGCTTGCCCTGCAGCGAGGACGCCATCGAGTCCAGTGCGGCGGCGACCGTGCCCACCTCGTCCCGCGGCCGCCCCGGCTCCCTCGTGCGAGGGTCGTTCACACGGGCGTCCAGATCGCCCGCGGTGATCCGCCGGGCCACCTGCGCGGTGGTGTGCAGCCGCCGCGTCACGCGGGTCACCGCGACCGCGCCGACCAGCAGCGTCGCCCCGATCGCCAGCGCCGACGACCACAGGATCGCGGTGTCCAGCGCCTCGATGGTGCGGGCGCTCTGCGCGTAGTCGACCGCGACCGCCAGGGTCCGGCCGTGGTCCACCGGGCCCGCCGCCCACATCGTGGGCCGCCCGTCGCGGTCGGCGACCATGGTGCCGCGCTCCCCGGCCGCCGCCAACTCCCGCAGCGACAGGGGCAGTCCCCGCGGGTCGACGCTCGCGCCCCACCCGAGCGAGTCGCCGGCCTCGAACGCCGCCGTCGCGTCCTTCAGCCTCGACAGCGCGAGGTGGCGGGCCTGGCCGACGGTCTGGTTCGTCACCGAGACGTGCACGAGCACGCCGAGCAGGGCGGCCAGCGCACAGCACATCACCGTGATGAAGACCGCCGCCTTGACGGCGAGCGTGCCGGCCCACGAGGGCACCCCCGGTCTCATCGGCCGCTCACGGGGGAGGAGGCGGTGGAGGCGGACCCCGGCACGGACGCCGACGGGGCCGAGGGCGGCTCGGAGGCCGCCGGAGGGGTCGTGGCTCCGGGGGTGGGGGAGGGAGAGGAGGACGACGAGCGCGGTGTGTGCTTGCGGCCCCCGGTGCGCAGCATCTCGTCGTGGGTGAGCAGCATGGCCTGCTGCTGCTGGTCCCAGGTCCACTGCAGGCGGTACTCGTACCCGGCGACCTCCGAGGGGGCGCGGATGATCACGGACCGCGCGGCGAGTTCGACCCCGCTGACCGCGTCCTCGTAGCCCATGATCTGCACCAGCCGGTTCTTGCGGACGGTGTAGACGCGGACCGCCGTGAGATTCCCGGGCAGCTGGCGGAAGCCCAGCGTCAGGTCGTCGCGACCGTCTCCGGTGAGATCGCGGTAGTACGGCTCGAGGACGGGGCACTCGGCCGCCTTCGCTCCGCTCTTGCCGCAGTCCGCCATCCGGCGGGCCGTCTCCTCGTACGCTCCCGGAGCGTAGTCGCCCGGATTCTGGGCGATCTCCCGGCGGACCACCGTGACCGGGTCCACCGCCCGGATGTCCCCGCCGGGCACGGAGACGCCCCGCACCACCTCGGTCTCCACCTCGCCGATGTCGAAGGCGGGGCGGGAGGCGGGGGTCAGATCCGGCCACAGCCGGTCCGGGCTGATCGCCGTCGGCGTGGCGCCGGCCCCCTGCAGCTCGCCGGCGTCCCCGCAGCCCGCGACGGCCGAGCCCAGCAGGACGACACCGGCGGAGGCCGCCGCGAACCGGGTGCGGAACGGCCCGCCGGAACGGCCGGGAGCGTCGGCGTCGGGATCGCCGGGGGCGGCGGGACGACTGCGGAACACGGGACTCCTGTGACTCCTCTGGCCGGTGGCCGGTGACCAGGCCTATGACCGGTGGCGACGGCTTCTGACCGATGATGACGGCTTACGGCCGGTGATGGCGGCCTGTAGGCGACGTCGTTACCGGCCTCCGCACACCTTAATTCGTAAGGAAGTCCGTTTTGTGTACCGGTAGGCCGGTGGAGCGAGCCGGCGCCGAACCGCTCTGACCACGGGCGAAACGATTACTCGGCCAACTCCTCGAGCAGCCGCGCCGTCGGCAGTCCCGCGCGCAGGTACTCCACGAACAGCTCGTTGTGCAGGGCCCACGGTGAGCGCCGTGACCGTATCAGCCGGATCGCGTCGTCGGCCGAGGAGCCCCGGCGCACCAGCGCATGGGCGACGACCAGCCCCGAGCGGTTGTAGCCGCTGTAGCAGCGCACGAGGACCGTCCGCCCCGCGTCCAGCGCGTCGCCCGCGGCCTGGGCCAGCCGGATCACCCCCGCGAGCTGGGTGCCGTCCAGCGGCCCGTCGGGAATCGGCCACACCTGGTGCTGCACGCCGGGCCCGGGTCCGTGTCCCGGCCTGGCCCGGGTGAGCGTCTGGACGAGATCGAACTCGTCCCCCACCACCGCGAGCTCCCGTTCTCCGGAACGGCCCCGGAACTCATGGCCGCCCATCCACAGCCCGGGCACGATCTCGCTCCACGGACGATCCGGTTCCGGTACGTCGGGTCGCTTCCTGCGAGTCCGCAACGGCGCCTCCCCAAACGCGCTCCCTAGGCTCTGCCCAACTCGCTCCCCGGGTAACCGCCTTCTTGCCCCGGAGCGTCCCTCCTGTTCCCATGGTCGTGGGGTGATGGTGCATGAACGGACTGCGCGTCATACCGACCTGGAGGCATGGCCGGGAGCGGCTGTACGTCTGCCTCACGGACGGCAGGAACATCGCCTGGTACGACCGTGAGGCGGCCAGGATCAACCTGATCGGCGACGACCGCAGGGAGGACGTGCTGGAGGTCCTCGGCCCCTTCGTCACCGGCCCGGTCACGGTCGGCCCGCCCCCGGTCCCCACGCCCGCGGAGCTGGCCCGGCTCGCCCTCCCCCCGGACGACGACCTGGCGCCCAACCGCCCCGGAGAGGCCCTCCTGGTCGACCTCGAGCGCGCCCCCGGCCCCGCGCACCGGCTGCGCACCGACCCCCGCCGCCGTTCCCTGGCGGCCGAGCAGACGGTCGGCGAGGCCCTGGACCGGCTCGACGGCGCAGGCTGGCACACGCTGCACTCCCTCCCGCTCCCCGGCGGCGGCCGACTCCACCACCTGGCCATCGGCCCGGCGGGCCTGTTCTGCGTCCACACGCTGTACGCCCGCAAGCAGCGGGTGCGGATCGCCGACCCCGTGGTCGGCCTGGGACGCCGGGACCCCGAGCCCCTGCTGCGCGCGATCAGGGGCGCCGCCGATCGCGCGTCCCACGCGCTCACGGCCGAGGTCCGTCCCGTGCTCGCCCTGGTGGGCCCCGCGGACGTCGCCTTCACCGGCCCCCCGCGCCAGGTCCGCGTCCTGACCGACGCCGACC
This sequence comes from Streptomyces sp. NPDC020597, assembly GCF_044335095.1. Taxonomy (NCBI): domain Bacteria; kingdom Bacillati; phylum Actinomycetota; class Actinomycetes; order Kitasatosporales; family Streptomycetaceae; genus Streptomyces; species Streptomyces sp. NPDC020597. Next base: position 679,470 of record NZ_JBIRUL010000001.1, read on the forward strand.
TCCCCGGCCTGGTCCGCCTGGGCGGAGTCCTCAAACCGGCGGACGTGGAGGCCCTCCATGCCATGGCAAGAGACCGCAGAACCTGGTCAGAACCCTGAACCCCGCCGACCGGCCCCGTCCTCACGGCCCGCCCGGCGTCTGAGGGCGAGGCCCTTTCAGGGCCGCCACGGGGGTCAGGGCGCAGCGCCCCCTGCCGGGTCGCAGGGGCCGCGCCCCCGATGACGGGACGGGCAGGGGCGGCGGGGTCGGAAGAACCCGGCCCACACCCCACCCCACACCCCCACCGCTCACGCCGGCACCGCCCCCGCCCGCCCCTCCTCGAACACCGCCCCCGACGGATCGCCGAGATCCCGCACCCGCGAAGCGACATCCGCCGCCAAGAACGTGAGCGCCCCCGCCGACCGGCACCCCTCCACCTCCTCCCAGGTGACCGGCGCCGACACGGTCGGCTCCGCCCGCGCCCGCAGCGTGTACGGAGCGGCCGTCGTCTTGCGGGCCGCGTTCTGGCTCCAGTCCACGAACACCTTCCCCGGCCGCAGACTCCGCGTCATGCGGTGCAGCACCAGCCCCGGAGCCGCCCGCTCCGCTTCCACGGCCAGCCGCTTGGCGTACTCCGTCACCCGTTCGGACGACGCCCCCCGCACGGCCGCCAGCAGATGCAGCCCCTTGGACCCGGAGGTCTTCGGGAACGCCTCGATCCCGTCCGCCGCCAGCCGTTCGCGCAGCCACACCGCGACCTCGCAGCATTCGACGACGGTGGCGGGCGCGCCGGGGTCGAGGTCGAAGACGAGCCGGTCGGCGGTCTCCGGCTCCTGGATCACCCACTGGGGCGTATGGAACTCGGTGACGAGATTCGCCGCCCACACCAGACTCGGCAGGTCCTGCACGACCACCATCCGGGCCGGCCCCTCCGACCGCGGCACCTCGGCGGTGGTGACCCAGTCCGGTGTCCCGGGCGGCACGTTCTTGGCGAAGAAGACCTGGCCGCCGGGCCCGTCCGGGTAGCGCAGGAAGGACAGCGGCCGGTCCCGCAGATGGGGGAGCAGGACGTCGGCGACGGTCGCGTAGTAGTGCAGCACCTCGCCCTTGGTGAAGCCGGTCGCCGGGTACAGCACCTTCTCCAGGTTGCTGAGCGCGAGCCGCCTGCCCTCCACCTCGGTGATCGGCGTCATACGATGAGAGTCACACAAAACACCTGATATCACCTCATGCCCCCCGTTCTCGGCCGGAAAGGTGCTGCACGTGAGATCCATCTGGAACGGCGCCATCTCCTTCGGTCTCGTCAGCATTCCGATCAAGCTGGTGAACGCCACCGAGAACCACTCGATCTCCTTCCGCCAGATCCACACGGAGGACGGCGGGCGCATTCGCTATCGCAAGGTCTGCGAGCTGGAGGAGCGCGAGGTGACGTCGGCGGAGATCGGGAAGGGCTACGAGGACGCGGACGGCACGATCATCCCGATCACCGACGAGGACCTCTCCCACCTGCCGCTCCCCACCGCAAAGACCATCGAGATCGTGGCCTTCGTGCCGGCGGACCGGATCGATCCGCTCCAGATGGACGCCGCCTACTACCTCCAGGCGGGCGGCGCTCCCGCAGCCAAGCCGTACACCCTGCTGCGGGAGGCCCTGAAGCGCAGCAACAAGGTCGCGATCGCGAAGTACGCCCTCCGCGGCCGTGAGCGGCTCGGCATGCTCCGCGTGGTCGGCGAGGCGATCGCCATGCATGGACTGCTCTGGCCGGACGAGGTCCGCGCGCCGGAGGGCATCGCCCCGGACACCTCCGTCACCGTCCGCGACAACGAGCTGGACCTCGCGGACGCCCTGATGGACACCCTCGGCGAGGTGGACCTGGAGGACCTGCACGACGAGTACCGCGAGGCGGTGGAGGAGGTCGTCGCGGCGAAGGCGGCCGGCGAGGCGCCTCCCGAGGCTCCGTCCGCGCCGTCCAGCGGCAAGGTGCTGGATCTGATGGCGGCCCTGGAGAAGAGCGTCCGGGCGGCGAAGGAGTCGCGGGGTGAGGCGTCGCCGTCCGCGCAGGAACCGGCGGCGGCCGAGAAGGCCGAGGTCAGACGCCTGCCCCAGCGCAAGTCGGCGGGATCCTCGCCCAAGCAGACGGGCGGCAAGAAGTCGACGTCCACGGCGAAGAAGTCCACGGCGGCGCCGCGCGCGTCGACGGCGAAGTCCGCCCAGGCCGCGAAGAAGACCACGGCGAGCGGGAGCACGGCCAAGAAGACCGCCGCGAAGAAGACGGCGTCGACGGCGAAGAAGGCGACGGCAGGGTCGACCGCGAAGACGGCGGCCAAGAAGACGGCGAAGAAGGCGACTTCCCGCAAACGCACGGCCTGACCGTCACCGCCCGCCCCGCCCCCGGCGCGCGAACTCCCCGTCGTCCCCGCGCTCTCCGTCATCCCCGCGCTCCCCGTCATCCGCGCGCTTCCCGTCGTCCCCGCGCCCCCCGCGCTCGTCCCCGCGCCTTCCGCGCTCGTCGCCGGGGCCGTCGCGCCCGTCGGCCAGGTCCGCCCCGCCCTCCGTGCCGGCCGGGACGCCGCCCCGGTGCGGGAAGGCCAGCAGTGCCGTGCCCGCGGCCAGCCCCGCCGCCGCAGGGGCGGGGAACACGCCCGCGGGCGCGAACCCGTGGCCCGCGAAGAAGACCAGCGCCCAGACGCTCACCCCGAGCCCCGCCCACATGCGCCAGGCCCCCGCCCCGCACAGCCCGGCGTCGGGCCGGACGGCCCTGTCCGCCGAGGCAAGCCTCCGCTCCAGCGGACGCAACGCCCGCACGACCCCGGCCAGCACCGCCCCCAGCACCAGCAGCCACGGCGCGCGCAGGGCCCACCAGCCCGCCGAGCCGTACCCGGGCTGGGGGGCGAGACCGGTGAGGTAGAAGGCGGCGGCGACGATCAGCACGGGCAGCATGTGCCACAGGTAGAGCGCCATGCTGCCGGATCCCAGCACCCGCACCGCCCGTCGCACCCGGTCCCCCTCCAGCGCCCCGCGGACGGCCGGCGCGATCCACAGCGCCACCCCCACCTGCGCCACCGCCCAGGCCAGCAGGGCCGCCGACGGCGGATCGGTGTTGCTCGGGTCCTGCCCCGTCACCAGGATGAGACTGACCGGGAACGGTCCGGGCCCGACGAGTGCGGCGAACACCGCCCCGCCGCCCGCCGCAAGAGCGACCGGGGCCGGCCGCCCGCCCTCGCTCAGCGACCCGTCCCGCCAGCAGAAGCCGAGTTGGTAGACGACGCCCCACACGAGCAGGTAGTTCACCGCTCCGACGGCCTCGACGAGCGCGGAGCGGGGCGGCCCGACGACCGCGACGAGCGAGCCGACGCCGAACCCGACGGCGCCCATGACCAACGGCACACGCGGCCCCCACCGTTCGTGCAGCGCGTACAGCGCCGGCGTCAGGGCGCTGATCAGCAGATACACCGGCAGGAACCAGAACTGCATGGCCATCGCCCATCCCACCATCGCGAGGGTGGCGGGATCCACGCCGAGCGGGGCGCACACGCCGATGGCGAGCAGCACGAGACCGCTGTACACGGCCGTCGGCAGCAGCAGCCGGACCGCCCGCTGCCCCACCCACCCGGCGGCGCTTCCGCCGGCGTCCCGGCGCCGCGCCCAGGAACCGCCGGCCGCGTGCCCGCCGGCCAGGAAGAACAGCGGCATGATCTGGAAGCCCAGGGTCAGCCACTGCGTCCAGGGCAGCGCGCGCAGCATCTCCGGCGCGGTGAGCGTCCCGTCCGGGTGCCGGATCAGCCCGGTGATCAGCCAGTGCCCCAGCACCACCAGCAGGATCGCCCAGGCCCGCAGGAAGTCGACGTACCGGTCTCGACTCATGCCCCGCATGCTGCCGCTCCCGCCGACTCCCCGGCAGCCCGACCGCGTTGTCGCAACCAAGCCGTGCCCTGACCGCCCGGCGACCGCTCACCGCACCGAGCCCGAGGACCCCGTCGCCTCGAGCCCGAAGGCCCGGTGCGCCGAGTCCGGGAACCCCGGTCCGCCGGGTCTCGCCGCACTCTTGACGCGTGTCATGTTACCGGTAACATCGAAGGACGTCGGAGCATCACACCGCCCCCCACGACGCCGTGGGCCGCCCGTCCTGGAGTCCGCGTGACCGACCGCCCCCCGGCGCGGCGTGCCCCGGCCGCCGCATCCCCGACCCGCACTCCGACGGGCCCCGCCGTCGCCGACGCCGGGCCCGTCGTGGATGCGGAAGACGGGTCCGCCGTCGCCGGAGTCGGCGCCGGCGCCGTGGAGGCCGGTCCCGTCTTCACGACGTCCGCCGTGGTCGCGTCCTGCTTCGGATTCGTGCTCATCGGCGCGCTCCAGGCCCTCTACGGGCCGTCGATCCCGGCCCTGCGCGACGACTTCGGACTCTCCCCCTCCGCCGCGGGCCTCGGCCTGAGCGCCCACTTCGCGGGCGGCGTCGCCGGCGTCCTCCTCTTCGACCGCCGCTTCGGGCGCACCGGCAACCGCCGGATCCTCGCCGTCGCCCACCTCCTGATGGCGGCCGGGGCCGCAGGCTTCGCCCTCGCCCCCGGCTGGCCCCTCGCGCTCCTCGCGGCCCTCGTGGCCGGCGTCGGCTTCGGCGGCATCGACTACGGCCTCAACCGTCTGTTCGCGACGGGCTTCGGGCGCCGTTCCACCGCGATGCTCAACATCCTCAACGCCCACTTCGGCGTCGGCGCGATCCTGGGTCCCGCCCTGATCGGAGCCGTCGGTTCCGAGCACTACCCGGCCCTCTTCCTGGCCTTCGCCCTCGCCAACCTCCCCCTGCTGCTCTGTCTGCGAGGCGTCAGGGACCACGCACCGCGCCCCGCGTCCGCCGACACCGGCGACCGCACACCCGTCGGCGCCGCCCTGCGCTCCGTCCTCGCCGTCTTCGTCGCCCTCTACGTCCTGCACGTGGGCATCGAGGCGGGCGTGGGCGGCTGGGAGCCCACGCACCTGGAGTCCGTCGGCTACGGCGCGGGTGCGGCCGCCACCGCGACCAGCGTCTACTGGCTGATGATGACCGTCGGCCGCTTCCTGGCCGCCCCGATCGCCCTGCGCTTCTCCGCCCAGACGATCATCACGGTCTCCTGCGCCGGCATGACCGCCTGCCTCCTCCTGGCGGCCGTCCCCGGCATCGCCCCGTACGCCTACGCCGGCGTGGGCCTCTTCATCGCACCGATCTTCCCCACCGGCCTGCCCTGGCTCAGCCGGGTCGCCCCCGGCGCCCGCAGGGCCGGCGCGATCGTCATGGCCGCGTCCATGCTGGGCGGCGTGGCCGCGGGCCCGGCACTCGGCAAGATCATCGAGTGGTCGGGCGTCCGGGCCGTCCCCCTCATCCTCGCGGCCGTCTCGGCCGTCTGCCTGGCGTCCACCCTCTGGCTCACCCGGACGACGCTCCGGCCGTCCCGCTGACGCAAACCGCCCCATCCCCGCCCCATCCCACCGAAGGGACCTCATGCCCGCCCTCGCCACCACCTCCGACGGCTTCCTCCTCCACGGCGCCCCCTTCCGCATCCTCTCCGGGGCGATGCACTACTTCCGCGTCCACCCCGACCAGTGGGCGGACCGGCTGCGCAAGGCCCGCCTCATGGGCCTGAACACCGTCGAGACGTACCTCCCCTGGAACCTCCACCAGCCCGAACCCGGCACCCTGGTCCTCGACGGCCTGCTCGACCTGCCCCGCTTCCTGCGCCTGGCCGCGGCCGAGGGCCTGCACGTCCTCCTGCGCCCCGGCCCGTTCATCTGCGCCGAGTGGGACGGCGGCGGCCTGCCCCACTGGCTCACCGCCGACCCCGACATCCGCCTGCGCACCAGCGACCCCCGCTTCACGGACGCCGTCGACCGCTACCTCGACCTCCTCCTCCCGCCGCTCCTGCCGTACATGGCGGCGTCGGGCGGCCCCGTCATCGCCGTGCAGGTGGAGAACGAGTACGGCGCGTACGGCGACGACGTCGCCTACCTCAAGCACATCGAGCACGCCCTGCGCTCCCGGGGCGTCGAGGAACTGCTCTTCACCTGCGACCAGACCGCCGGCGACCACCTTGGCAACGGGACGCTGCCCGGCGTCCTCGCCACCGGCACCTTCGGCAGCCGCGTGGAGGAGTCGCTGCGCCGGCTCCGTGAGGCGCAGCCCGAAGGCCCCCTGATGTGCTCGGAGTTCTGGATCGGCTGGTTCGACCACTGGGGCGGCCCGCACCACGGCAGGGACGCCGAGGACGCCGCCGCCGACCTGGACCGGCTCCTCGCCGCGGGCGCCTCCGTCAACATCTACATGTTCCACGGCGGCACCAACTTCGGTTACACCAACGGCGCCAACCACCATCACGCCTACGTGCCCACCGTCACCTCCTACGACTACGACGCCCCGCTCACCGAGAGCGGCGACCCGGGCCCGAAGTACCACGCCTTCCGCGAGGTCATCGCCCGCCACGCGCCGGTCCCGGACGAGCCGGTCCCGGCGCCGTCGCCCAAACTCCCGCCGACGGCGGTCCGGTTGGCCCACCGCGCGTCCCTCTTCCGGTCGGCCGGCCGGCCGGTCCGCGCCACGGACCCGCTCTCCGCCGACGACCTGGGCCGGCGCTCCGGCTACACCCTCTACCGGACGACCGTCCCCACCCCGGGAGACGGCCTGCTCCACTTCGCCGGGGGAGTGGGGGACCGCGCCCAGGTGTTCCTCGACGGAGCCCCGGCCGGCGTCCTGGAACGCGAGCGCTACGAGGAGAGCCTGCCGGTGCACGTCCCGCGCGCGGGCGCCGTCCTCGACGTGCTCGTGGAGAACATGGGCCGGGTCAACTACGGGCCCCGCATCGGCGTCCCGAAGGGCCTGCTGGGCCCGGTCACCTTCCTGGGACGACCCCTGCGGGACTGGGACTGCCACGCCCTCCCGCTCGACGAGGCCCCCTCCCTCGCGACCCTCACCGCTGCGAACGCCACCCCCGATCCCGAGGCCGCCGATCCCGGGACCGCCGATCCCGGGACCGCCGACCCCGGGACGGCCGGTAGCGGGACCGCAGGCCCCGAGGGCGGGACCTGGGGGACCCTCGTCTCGCGGTTCCCCGTCCCCGGGGCGTTCGCCTCCGCCGGGCCCGCCTTCCACCACGGCGCCTTCGACGTGTCGACCCCGGCCGACGCCTTCCTCTCCCTCCCCGGCTGGACCAAGGGCCAGGCGTGGATCAACGGCTTCCACCTCGGCCGCTACTGGAACCGCGGCCCCCAGCGCACCCTCTACGTCCCCGGCCCCGTCCTGCGCAGCGGGGCCAACGACCTGGTCGTCCTGGAGCTGCACGGCACCACGACGTCCGAGGTCCACCTCACCGACGTCCCCGACCTGGGCCCGACAGGCCCCTGACCCCGCCCGCCTCCTCCGTCCCTCCCTCCGTCCGTCCGCCTCCTCGACCGGTCCCGCCGTCCGGCCGGCCGACGGCCCGCCCGTCCCCTCGCCCACCCGTCCGCCCGCCGCCCGGCCTATCCTGTGGATCCGCCGGGCGGTTCCGCACGAACAGCGCCACTGCCCGGACAAGCCCGCCCCCGCAAGCGGAACCCTCCCCGCCCCCGCCCGCGCCCAGGCGCCTCCGCCCTGTCCGGCCAGCCCAGGAAGAAGCCCCCACCATGACCGGTAGCGCTGCCGACGGCCCGGTGCCCAGGGGACGCAGCAGACGCAACTTCGCCGGAGCCCGCCCGGTGATGGACGACGTCGCGAAACTGGCGGGCGTCTCCAAGCAGACGGTCTCCCGGGTGCTCAACGACCACCCGGCCGTCCGCGCCGAGACGAGGGAAGCGGTCCGGACGGCGATGCGCACGCTCGGCTACCGCCCCAGCAGCAGCGCCCGCTCGCTGGCCAGCGGCCGTACCCGCATGCTCGGCGTGATCTCCTTCGACGCGGCCCGCTACGGCCCCGCCTCGACCCTGACCGCGATCAACACGGCGGCGCAGGAGGCCGGCTACCTGGTGAGCTCGATCGCGCTGGACACCGCGGACCGGGACACGGTGGTGCGGGCGGCCGACCGGCTGTCGGCGGAGGGCGCGGACGGCGTCATCGCCATCGCCCCCCAGGTCCGGCTCGCGCGCGCCCTCGCGGAGGCCCACCTCGACACCCCGCTCGTCGTCATGGACAACGAACTCGGCGACGGCACCCCCATGGTCACCTCCGACGCGCGCACCGGCGCCCGCAAGGCGACGCGGCACCTGCTCTCCCTCGGCCACCCCACCGTCCGCCACCTCGCCGGCCCGGCGGGCTGGACGTCGGCGGACCGGCGCGCGGACAGCTGGCGCGCCACACTCGAGGCGGCGGGAGCCGAGGTCCACGCTCCCCTCATCGGCGACTGGAGCGCCGACTCGGGCTACGACCGGGGCCGCGAACTGGCGAAGGACCCGGACCTGACCGCGGTCTTCGTCTCGAACGACCAGATGGCGCTCGGCGTTCTGCGCGCCCTGCACGAGGCGGGCCGCCGCGTCCCCGAGGACGTCAGCGTGGTCGGCTACGACGACATCCCGGAAGCCGCCCACTTCCTTCCCCCGCTGACCACGATCCGCACCGACTTCACCGACATCGGCACCATCGCCCTGCGCGTCCTCCTGGCCCGGATCGACACCCCGCCCCAGCCGTCCCTCCCGCCGGAGCCCTCCCTCACCCTCATCCCGGTCGACCTGCGAGTGCGCCGCAGCACGACCGCCCCGCCCCGCCGGACCACCCCGCACCCGACCGCCTGATCCGCGGGTCCGCCTCTCACGGGCCGGGGCGGATACGGCTGGTCGACCGCGCCCCGGACCGCGACGACGGGGCGCCCGGCCCCACGGCCCGGCGCCCCGTCGCTCCCCTGCGTCCACGCGATCCCCGCGCGTCCGCGTGTCGGGTCAGCCGCCCACGTACCAGCTGACCCCTCCGTTGCTGGCGGCGACGGTCAGCAGCACGAGCCAGAGGACCACGTCGACGACACCGAGGACGATGCCGGCCTTCGCCATCCCGGCACCGTTCCTGACCGCTGCCTGGCGACGGGCGACGGCGCCGAAGACGATGGCCAGCGGGCCCAGGACGATGTTCAGGAGAAACAGGCCGACGATGCCGCAGCACAGACTCGCGATGGCAAGGCCGTTGGTGCGGGACCCGGAGGACGCGGTGGAAGAGTTGCTGTAACCCGCCATGGAACACTCCCGGTTGTCGGTGGCACGGACCGAACGGGCCACGCGCTCCTTGTTTTCGACTTGCGGGTCGAGTGCCCCGCGACGCCGCTCCCATGTCGATGCCGCGTCGGTTCACCGGTCGGCACGGCCGGTGCGCCGCCCCGCCGCACCGTGTAGCGTGACGCTCTTCGCCCGGCGAGCCGGACGGAGTCCTCGAAGGCCGGGCAACCCATGCACCTCGCCGCACGCCGCCGTCTGCGCGCCGCCCTGGACGACGTCTCCGACGTCTTCCACGGCATGACCGCACATCCGGACGAGCACAACTGCTCATGCCACTGGGGCAGTCCGGAAGAGGTCTCCCTCCTCAAGACCCCGGATGCGGAACTGGAGCCCGACCTCCTGCGGCGGACCTGGCAGGCCGTCGACTGGACCGATCACGCGGCCGTGCTCCGCCGCATCCTGCCGCAGTTCGCCACGGCCCTCGCCGCCGGACGGGTGCGCGCCCCGTCCGGTCTGGAAGAGGCCGGCTACTCCTTTGCTCGCGCCCGCTGGCGGCAGTGGCCCGGCGAACAGGCCGCCGCCGTCGACGAGTTCCTGCACGCCTGGTGGATGCAGAGCCTCACCGACCCGGACGCCGCCGTCCCCGTGCACCAGGTCCTCGCGATGTGCGCCGAGGCCTCCGGGACGCTCCGCCCGTGGCTCGCCGACTGGGAGCGGCACACCGGGGCCCTCAGCGACCGGCGTCTCGCCGAGGCGGCCGGGCACTGGGAGTACGAACTCCTGGGAGACAGCCTGCCGTGGCACGTCCACTGGCCCGAGCACGACGAGGAGGAGCTGCGCGCCGAACTGGTCGACTGGCTGCTCGGCCACGCCGTGACGCGACTGCGCGCCTCGGACGCACCGGCGGACCTGCGCCACCGGATACAGTTGCTGGCCCTCACCGGCGAGGCCCGCTGGACCTCCCCCCACTGGCCCGGCCACCGCTACTGACGCCCACCCGGTCGTCAGTCGTCGCCGAGGCCGCGCCCCGGTGCGCTCATGTCCCCGGTCCGGGGCGTGCCCTCGGCGAGTCCGTAGCGCAGGTACACGGTGCCCTTCGGGCTGGTCGCGGGCGGTTCGAGGAGGGTGACGTTCGTGGGCACCGCGCCACCGTCGAACACCTTCTTGCCGACGCCGAGCACGATCGGGTGCACCCAGAGGTCGAGACGGTCGAAGAGCTTCTCCCGCAGTAGCGTCTGCACCAGGTCGATGCTCCCGACGACCTTCACGTGCTCGTGCCGGTCGCGGATCTCGCGCACCGCGCCGACCAGGTCCGGGCCGAGGTGCGTCGACCCCTCCCACGAGAGGTCGGGCGTGCCGCGGGAGGCGACGTACTTCGGGACGCTGTTGAAGAGCGTGGCGATCTCGTTGTCCACGCCGCCCTTCTGGTGCGGCCAGTACGCGGCGAAGACGTCGTACGTCCGCCGGCCGAGCAGAAGGGCGTCCGTGCCCTCGTACGCGGCGACGATCTGCGCTCCGGCGACCTCGTCCGACAACGGCGCCTGCCAGCCGCCGAACGGAAACCCCTCCGGGTCCTCGTCCGGGCCGCCGGGCGACTGTGCGACGAGGTCCAGTGATGCGAACATCTCGATGTCGATGAGGCCCATGCCCTGCTCCCGTGAGTCACGCGTTTCGTCTGTCTCGGTCGGAAGGTAGACCTGTGGACCCGGGCGGACTCATCGCCGCGACGGCGCCGACTTCGTGTCCGCCGCCCGCCCGGCACCGCGACACGGCGCGGCCCGGCACCGCGACACCGCGCCGCACCCCTGTCACCTCACGACGGAACACGGACCGCGTCCCGGCCCGGCGAAGCCCCGCCCCGGGAGTCCCCGCAGGCCACCGGCGCGATCGCCGTCGGTTGCGGCGTGCCCGTCCGGTGGGCCGCGTGGCCCCTGGCCACGGTGCGGCTAGTGTCGTCGGCAGGTGATCGATCACGACGGGGGTGGACGCGGATGGCGACCTGGCAGGAGTTGCAGGCCGAGGTGGCGGACCGGCTGGCCGCCGCGTCCGCGGGAGAGCGCGTGGTGTTCGCCGTCGGCGTGGCCGAGCGGCTGATGCGGGTCCAGGAGGCTCTGCCGGCCCCTGACCAGGCGGAGTACGCCATCGGCCTCCGACCGATGCTCAACGCCCTGTGGGAGGGGGCGTTGGGAAATGCGTCCGCCTTCGGGGAGATCAAGCACGGTCTGGGTGAGCACCTGCTGAGCGAGTACTGCCACAACGACGGGCAGGCCGGACCCGGTGACGCCGACGAGCCTGCCGCGGCCGCCGTGCTCCACACCGCGGTGGCCTACCTGTTCGGCGCAGCCGATCCGATCGCGGTGGTCGGCAGCCGCGGCGTCGAAGCCGCGGGCGAACGTCTGAACGCCGTCGCCGAGTTGCGGCGTCAGCTGCGTGACCTGGCCCTGATCGGTCAGCACGGCGCGTCCCTGCGTCACGCGAGGCCGGGCCTCGACCCCGACGCCTCCGCCCGACTGCACCGCGCTCTCCGCGTCCCCCTGTCGACCGCCGAGGCCCCCGACGCGTAGCAGCCCGCACGGTCCTGCGGCCCGCACGGCCCGTACCGCCCACGGCCCGTACCGCCCACGGCCGTACCGCCTGCCGCCCACAGCCCGCACTCCGTCGGCCACGGAGCCGCACCCCACGCCATCGCGGCATCGTGCCGAGGACAGGCTCGACATATGTCACCCCATATGTGTCAGTAGCCGCTTCTAGGATGGTCGCGGGGAACTGGGACCGACTGGGCGGGCAGGGTGCGCGAGCGTGACACAACTGGTGGGCAGAACAGCGGAACTCGCGCGTCTTGACGCCCTGCTGGCCGGTCCGGACCTGCCCGACGCACCGGCGGTCGTCGACATCGCCGGCGAGCCGGGCATCGGCAAGAGCCGGTTGCTCGGCGAAGTCTGCGCCCGGGCCCGCCGGGGCGGATTCACGGTGCTTCGCGGCCGTGCCACGGAATACGAACAGCACGTCCCCTTCCAGGCTTTCACCGACGCGCTCGCCGACGTCGACCCCGGCGTCGTCGCCGCCTACCCCGCCCTGCCCGAACTGGACCTGGTGCTGCACGGCATCCGGCAGTCGGCGCCGGGCGACACGTCCGACCCGGGCGCCGTCGCCCGCTTCGGACTGCACCGTGCGATCAGGGTCCTCCTCACACGCCTGGGCGAGCGAGGAGTGGTGCTGGCCGTCGACGACCTGCACTGGGCGGATCCCGCGTCAAGGGAACTCGTGGATCACCTGATCCGGCACCCCGCCCGCGGCCGGGTCCTCCTGGTCGTGGCACGACGGGCCCGGCAGACCCCCACCTCCCTGACCGCGGCCCTGACCCGCGGCGCCGCCGGCGGAGACGTCCTGCACCTCGCGCTGGGTCCGCTTCCCGAGGAGGAGTCCATCCGGACGCTGGCCGCCGACGTTCCCGGGCACGAGGCGAAGCAGCTGTACGCCGCCAGCGAGGGCAACCCCTTCTATCTGCTCGCCCTGCTGCACGCATACCGCGGCGGAGCCCGACCGCACAGCATCCCCACCGAGTCCGGCGGGACGGGAGCGACGGGCACGGTCGGAGTGCAGGGCGGCCTCGCGGCCCTGCTGCTCGAGGAGCTGACCGCGCTGACCGCGCCACAGCGTCGCGTGGCCGAGGCGGTGGCGGCGCTCGGCGCCCACGCCACCCCCGCCATGGTGGCCGAGGCGATCGGACCGTCGGCCGAGGCGTTGCCGGTCAGGGCGGACGCGCCGAAGCAGCCGGCGGAGGTGCCGGAAACGGTGCCGGGGGCGTCAGGAACGGTGCCGGAGTCGTCGGAAATCGTGCCGGAAATTTCGGAAACAGTGCCGGCGGCGTCGGACGTGTCTGACGTGACGGAGCAGATCCGGGCACTCGAGTCGCGGGACGTGCTGCGCGCCGCGCCGGGCGGCCGGTGGGTGCTCCGCCACCCGCTCGTGCGGGCCCTGGTCTACGAGAACACCGCCCCGGGGCGACGCGCCGAGCTGCATCGGCGGGCCGCGCGGGCACTGGCCCGCAGCGGCGCCCCCGCCACCGAACGCGCCCACCACGTCGAACGGTCGATGACCGGCTGGGACGCCGAGTCCGCCGCGGTGCTGGAGGAGTCCGCCGCTCAGTGCGCGTCGACCGCGCCGGCCACCGCCGCCCACCTGCTGAACGTCGTCCTCGCGCATCTGCCGGACACACCAGGACACGACCGGCGGCGAGACGAACTCGTCCTGGCGCGTGCCCGCGCGCTCGGTGTCAGCGGCAGTCTCCGCGAGAGCCGCGATCTGCTGCACGACCTGATCGAGACGCCGGGCAAGGACCTGCTGCTGCGCACGGAGGCCGTCGCCTGGTGCGCCGTGGTGGAGCGGCACCTCGGCCACTCCCCGGAGGCCACCGCACTGCTGCGCCGCGAGCTGTCCCGCCGTCCCAGCCCCTCTCCCGGGCAGGCGGTCTCCCTGAGGCTCGCCCTCGGCATGTCCGCCCTGCTGACGGCGTCCTACCCCGAGGCCCGCGCGGACGTCGAGGAAGCCGTCTCCCTCGCCCGAGCCGACGGCGACTGCGCGGGTGAGGCGGCAGCCCTCGCCCTGGCCGCCCTGGGCGAGGCGTACGAGGGCGAGACGGCAGCGGCCGTCCGCCACACCGACGCCGCGTCCCGGCTGACGGACGCGCTGACCGACCCCGGCCTCACGGACCTGTGCGAGTCGCTGAGTTGGCTGGCCTGGGCGGAAGTCCTGCTGGAGCGCTACCCGGACGCCGAGAGGCACTTCACCCGCGGGCTCGACATCGCCCGGCGCGGCCGCCGGCTCCACGTCCTGCCGCACCTGCTGACGAGCAAGGCGTTCGTCCACCTCACCACCTGCCGCCTGCCGTCCGCGCTGGAGGCGGCCGAGGAGGCGGAGACCCTGGCGCGAGCCGCGGGCAGCCCCGACCTTCTGGCGTTCGCCCTCGCCGTCAAGACGCTGGTGCTGCTGCTGAGCCGTCCCTTCGGGGACGCCAGTGCCCTGGCCACCGCCGAGGAGGCCGTCGCGGCGACCAGCGGGAGCAAGGGCTGGTGGCCCGCCCTGGCGTGGTGCATGCTCGGGCACGCCACGTTCGTCGGCGGCGACGCGCACCGCGCGCAGGAGGCCATCATGACAGCCGGCGGCGGCCGCGAACTCCCCCTGCTGCAACCGTCGATCCGTCCGGGCCAGCTCGACACGCTCACGGGCGCGGCCCTCGCCACGGGCGACTTCGCCCAGGCCCGGCGCTGGGCCGCACAGGCCGCGCGCGAGGCCGACCGGCTCGGTCTCGGCGGTCAGCGGGCGGCAGCCCGCCGGGCCGAGGCATCGCTGGCCGAGCACCGCGGCGACACGGAGAGAGCCGTCCGGCTCCTCGCCGCCGCCGCCGATGAGTACGCCGACTGCGGCCAGCGCCTGTGGGAGGCGTACAGCCTCCTCCGCGCGGCCCCCCTGGTGCGGCGCACCGGCCAGGGCGAACGCGCCGCCGCCATGTGGCGCCGCGCCCACCGCATCGCCGTCGCCGGCGGCGCGCGCCTGCTCGTGGACCTGGCCGAGTCGATCCGTCCCGAGGTCATCCCCCGGACGCCCGCCGTCCCGGCGGAACTGGCGGAGCTCACGGCACGCGAGGTCGAGGTCGCAGGGCTGCTGGCGGAGGGCCTGAGCAACCAGGACATCGCCGCCCGGCTCCATCTCAGCCGGCGCACCGTCGAAACGCACCTGTCCTCGGTCTACCGCAAGCTCGACGTGCCGTCCCGTTCGGCGCTGACCCGTCTCATGACGCGCATCGGCCTGGGCGCCGGTTCATGAGCCGGGCGTGATCGGGCGCGCGGCGCGGCCTGGGTGTGCCGAAGCCGACGTCTGAGTGACTGCGGTCGAGCACGTGAGTAGGCGTGCTCATGTGGCGGCCGTGACCTGCTTCCAGACTCGGGGCATGAGAAATCGAACCTCCGCACCGACCGGCACGACCGCCCGCACCCCGCGCCGTCTGCGGCCGGCGCTCGCGGGTGCCGCTCTCGCGGCTCTGGCGCTCACCGCCTGCGGAGCCGAGAAGCCGCACGCGGACAGCTCGCCGGGCAGCCGAGCCGCCGGCGCGGGGCCCCAACAGGGCGTGGCCTTCACGGAGATGCTGCGGCAGGTCGCGCAACAGTGCCCCGCGAGCGCTCCGCCGCAGGCGCCGCCGTCGGGTCCGGCGAGGACGTCGCCGTCCGGGGAGACGCCGCCGGCCGACGCCGTCGCGCCGATCGCCCCCACGGCGGGCCCCGAGGTGGAGTTGAACGCACGTGACTGGTGTGCGAGCAACCTCCATGAAGAGCGCGTCGCACGGGCGCTGTGGAATCTGGCGGACCCCACCCCCGCCAAGGTCAGGAAGGTCCTCAACGACCTCGGCTACATCGACGAGCGCATCCACGACCTCAAGCAGTCCGGCACGGCCACCCGCTTCTTCCTCGACCTGCGCGACCGGGGCGGACGGCTCTGCCTGGACGGCTCGGCGGCCGGCGAGCAGACCGTCGTCGACAAGTGCGTCGCCCCCGCGACCGGCCCGTTCACACCGGAGGAGCGCACAGCCTGACCACCGGCCCGCCGGGGGAACTGCCGTGCGCGCACGGGGTCGAGGGCGAAGGCGCAAGGTCACAACTGGGTCAACTTCTTCACCGTTCCCTCACGGTTGACGTCCCGGTGTGGGTAGTTTCGCCCCTCACGCACGTGATCAGGGGGCCCCGTGAGCTACTACCAGCCGCAACCGCCGCTGCAGCCTCCGCCCGGACCGCCGGCCGCCCGTCCCGCACCGAGGTGGGCCCGCAAACGCTTCGTACTGCCCGCCCTGGGCCTGGCGTTCATCATCGGCCTGGGAAGCGCCGGTGCGGACGACCAGAAGTCGAACACGACGAAGACGGCGGTCAGCGACAAGACCCGGCCGACGGTCACGGCCACGGCCACGGTCACCGCGACGGCCACGGCGACGGAGACCGCGAAGCCGGAGCCCGCGCCGACGGTGACGGAGACGGTCACGGTGAAGGTGACCGTCACCGCGCACGCCGCCGCGGGGTCGGGCACGGGCGGCGGCTCGTCGTCCGGCGGCTCGTCGTCCGGCGGCGGCTCCGACTCGTCGGGCGGCTCGGACTCTGCGGGCGGCGGTGCGACGGCCCTGTGCAATGACGGTACGTACTCCTATGCCGCTCACCACCAGGGCGCCTGCTCGCACCACGGCGGCGTGTCCGTCTTCTACCGCTAGTGCCGTGACCGGAAAGGTTCACCGGCTCGCGACGTCCGGCACGGCACCTCGCCGCGTTGTCGCATCGCCTCGCCTCGCCCGAGTACATCCAGTACACGGGCGATGCTCCGCCTTGCGATGCTCCCCCGCAGCCTGAACGGCGTGGGAGGTGCCCCCACCACCGGACGCCGCGAGCTTCTCGGCAAACCTTTACGGTCACGGCGCTAGCCGACGCCTCGGGCACGGGCCGCCGTTGCGAAGGCCGCGGCAAGCGCGGAGCGAGGAGCGCCCTGCCCGCCGTCCCCGGTGGCCCACGGCCGCCTCAGGGGAGGCGGCGCCCGGATCGCGCGAGATCGCGCGGCGACCGCGGACGGGCGCGGCGATCGACACCACGCCGTCGCGCACCCGGGCGGGCAGGCAGGCCCGGCCTGGCCGCCGAGCGGCTCGCGGCAGGCCGGAGGAAGCAGCCGACGTGCCGGTCGCGGGTCCGGATCGGTTCCCTTGCGTCGCCGATATGTCCGAGAAGGCGGGGAACTCTGTATGACCTCCGCGTGTAAGGGCTGTGTAAGCAATATGCCGGCGAGTGCGCAGAAAATTCTTCCGTGCCGGGCCGTTGCAATCGCGGCCGTCCTGTGGAGAGGATGGCGTAGATCATCTCGGATGATGGTGGGTGTGAGCTGTGGCGAGCGCAGGGGCGGCCGAGTTACTGCTGGGCGGCATAGTCATGCTCGGTGCGTCGGTGCAATGGCTGACCGGCATGGGCTTTGCGCTCATCGCGGTGCCCGCGCTCGTTTTGGTGCTCGGGACGACTCAGGGCGTAGTGCTCGCGAATTGCGTGGCCGGAGCCATCAGTGTCGTGGGGCTCACCGCGGGGTGGCGGCAGGTTCGCATCGGTGCCATGGTTCCCTTGATCATCGCCGCGGGATGCACGGTGCCCGCCGGTTCCTGGGTGGCGGCCCGACTGCCCGAACCCGTTCTGCTGGCAGGTATCGGAATACTGGTGACGCTGGCCGTCGCTTTCGTCATGGGGGGCGTGCGCATACCGGCTCTGGCGGGGACGAGGGGAGCTGTCGCCGCTGGGGCTCTGGGCGGATTCATGAATTCCGCCGCCGGAGTCGGAGGACCGCCGTATTCGCTGTACGCGGTGAATGCGGGCTGGTCGGTCCGTGAATTCGTGCCGAACGCACAATTCTATGGAATCCTGGTCAACGTTTTCTCGGTGGCCGCCAACGGCGTGCCCCGGCTGAGCGGGCCGGCCTGGTCGGTGGCCGTGGCCGCCATGGTGGCGGGCGCCCTCGTCGGCAGAGCGCTCGCACCGAGGGTCCCCGAGGAGTGGGTGCGCCGCCTCATCTTCGCCCTGGCACTGACCGGCGGCCTCTCCGTCCTGGTCAAGGGCGTCCAGGGGATGCTGTGACGCCGCACCGGCCGCCGCCCGCCCCGCGGGAGCCCCACCGGCGACGAAGACCGCCGGCGACGGCCGACCGGCTCGTGCTTTTGGGCGCGGCCGGCCGGATCGCCGCGGCGGCGAACGACTGCCGGGCTTCCCGTCAGCCGAGCGGCTCGCCGTGCTCCAGGTATGCCGTGGTCCGCGCGGCGCGGGCGGGCACCGCGGCCTCGATGCGCTTGATGAGCCGCAGCATGAGCATTTCGGGATCCGACGTGCGCTCCGGCTCATAGAAGTCGAAACCGCTGGTCGATTCCGGGTTCAGCCGGATCCGGCGTTGAGTCTCGGCGTCCAGGACCGCTCCCTCGAAAACGAAGACGATTTTCTCGTCGTCGCCGGAGGGGGCCCAGTCGACCACGAGGAGGCGGCCTACCGGTGCATCGATCCCGATTTCTTCCTTGACCTGGCGTACGGCAGTTTCGTAAGGAGTCTCCCCGGGTGGTACGTAACCGCCCGGAATGCCGAGGAATTTGTCTTCCCGGTTGGTCGGCTGGACGAGCATGATACGACCCTGCTCGTCAAAGAAAAGCACGCCTGCGGCAGCGCGGGCGCGAGCTGTCGATGAATTGCTCAGTGAATCGGCCACGTCAAGGATGGTCCGTGCGGTGGCGAGTCGTGTCAAGGGGTCGCTAACCCGTGAAGAACCTGTGTGGGCGAGAGTCGCGGTGGGCGCGAGAGGGGCTGAGGTACGCAAAAAATAATGGCGTTGACGTGACCGAAAGCACCGTGATACCAAATGATCGAGCAAGCGTTTCGCGATTCGACGGGGGTCGGCAGCGGTGATTGTTGATTCGCACGTGCACGTCATTGCAGAGGATGCATTACGCTATCCGTCGATTCTTCGCAGCAGAGACGAAAACGCCTGGTACAGCACCCACCCCGTCACCGCCGAGGAATTGCCGGCGCTCATGGACGACGGGGGCGTGGCGTGGACGATTCTCGTCCAGCCGATCCAGGTCTACGGCAGTGACAACAGCTACCTCGCCGACAGTTGCGCGGCATACCCGGACCGGCTGCGCGGGGTGGCCGTCGTGGACGTCGGCGAACCGGCCGCCTCGCGTGCCGACCTGCATCGCAGCATCCGCGAACAGGGCCTGGCCGGCATACGGGTGAACCTGGCGACCGGAGCCGGGACCATCGACCCCCGCTGCCATCCCCTCCTGGAAAACGCGGCGGAACTAGACATTCCGGTCCTGGTGCGGGTCACCCCTGAACAGCTGCCTCAACTGCCGGCGCTGGTCGCACGGTTCCCGGGAGTCGCCTTCGTCCTCGACCACTGCGGATTCGTCGACTTCCGCGACGGCCCAGACGGCAGGGGCGCGGCGCCGCTGTTCGAGGTCGGAGCCCACGACAACCTCTACGTCAAGGTCTCGACCATGAACCTGTACGACGTCGCCGACCCCGGAACGCTCCTGAAGGAGTTGGGCCGGTGTTTCGGAACGGACCGCCTCGTCTGGGGATCCGACTACCCGCACACCTCCGACCGCGGTTACGCCGGACTCGTCGACTACGCCCGGGAGGCAGCCCGCGCCCTGCCCGGCGACGGCGCCGAGGACTACCTCGGACGGACCGCCGCGAAGCTGTGGTGTCCGTCCCCCGGTTCACCGGACGGCAGCTGACATGGCGACAGAGGCCGGGGCGCCGGGCGTGACGGGGAAGGACGGGCTGATGGCAACGGAAACGCACCCGGTCGGGATCGCGGTCGTCGGGTTCGGCAACGCGGGCAGACAGCACGTCGCCGCCGTTCAGGCGTTACCCGGCGTGCGGCTGGCCGCCGTCGTGGAGTCCGACCCGGCGACCGCCCGCCGGGCCCGCGAGGCGGGCCTGCCCGTACGCCCGTTGCCGGAGGCGCTGGCCGACCCGCGGACGGACGCGGTGGCTGTATGCCTGCCGCCGGGGCACCGCCCCGCGGTCCTCGCCGACGCGGTCGCCGCCGGCAAGCATCTGGTCATCGAGAAACTGCCGGCCCGGTTACCCGCCGAACTGGACGAGATCCTCGCCGCCTCGGCCCGCGCGGACCTGCTCAGCACGGTGATGTTCCAGCACCGCTTCGCCCTCCCCGGGCCACTGCGGGCCGAGGCGCCGGAGCGGTTCGCGGACGCGGTGGGCAGCCTGCTGATCTCCCGTCCGCGCTCCGCCGACCACTACCGGGAGGGCTGGCGCGCCGAGCCGGAAGCGGCCGTCGGCGGAGTGAGCGTCCACCTCGGGGCCCACTACCTCGACCTGGCCTGCCAGCTGCTCGGCGAACCCGTCGCGATCACGTGCCTGTCCAGAACCGACGCCGTCGAGGGCATCGACACGGAACTGTCCGGCCACATCGCCTTCCGCTCGGGGGCGCGGCTCACCGTCACCGTGACCTGTCGGGCAGCCGCCCGCTTCGAACAACTCACCGTGCTCGGTCGGCAGGACTGGGTGGAGGTGCGGGCCGGCGCCACGACGGGCGAGGTCGACGGCCGGCCGCTCGCCGCACCCGCCCGCCCGGCCGCCGAACTGCGCCAGGACGTCTACCGCGAGCTGGCCGACGCGCTGCGCGGCGGCCCGGCCCCGGACCTGTCCCGCCTCGACCGCAGCAGCGGCGTGGTGGAGATACTCGACGGCCTGCTCCACTCCGTCGTCGGCGCGACCCGGCAGGCGGCCGCATGAGCGGCGCCCGCACCGTGGCCGCGCCCGCCCACTGCCACCCGCCCCTCGGATACTCGTCCGGCACCCTGCCCGGGGCAGGCCCCGAGGAACTGGCCCGGGCGGTGCTTCTCGCCGGGGGAACCGGCGTGGACCTGCGCATCGGCAAGGACCACGGCTGGGAACGGGACGGCGTACGGGCGGGCATCGACCGGATCAGGCGAACCGGCGCCGACGTCTTCTTCGTCGGTGTCGGCTGGCGTCTCGGCGACGCCGCGCTCTGGCCCGTCGGCGAGGAGGAGGTACCGGCGGAGTACCCGGTCAAGGTCTTCTGCGCCGAACGCCCCGACCCGGTCCTGGTCGGCGAGCAGCTCGCCGCCGCGGCCGACGCCGGCCTGCGGCCATGGGTGGAGACCCACGCGGGCGGCCCCGACGTCACGGGACTGATCGACCTCACGGAGCGCACCGGCGTGGGCGTGCTGCTCGACCTCCTCGGCCTGGCCGAGATCGGCGGCGCCGACCACGCGCAACTGCGCGCCCTCGCCCCGTTCGTGCGTGCGGCGCAGGTCAAGGGCGTTCACCGGACCTCAAAGGGCACCCGGCACCGCCCGCTGGCCCCGCACGACCTGTCCGACCTGTCGTACCTGCTGAGTCTCGGCCCGCTGCACGCGGTGACCGTCGAATCGCGCGCAGGCGTCCCCGACGCCGATCTCGCAGTGCTCGCGGCCGAGCTGGCCTCGCCCGCCGCCGGACCGGACACCCCACGCCGGGGAGCACGGCCGGACATGGGCGCCGACACGACGCGCTCGCCCCTCCCGAGCGCCAACCGACCAGGGATGCCGCTCGGCCGACAGCCGGCCGAGCCGACGCACCCGTCCGAGCCAGGAGCCGCACACGCATGAAACTCGCCGTCATAGGTGACGAGTTGTCCCAGAACCCCGTCCTGGTGGCCGACACCGCCGCCCAACTCGGCTTCGCCGGCGTCGAGGTGCGGTCGTACGACGAGACGCCGCCCCACGAGCTGACCGACGAACAGATCGACCACCACCGCCGGCTCCTCGACGAGCGCCGGCTGACCGTGGCCGGCTTCGCGCCGCCGATCTTCAAGGGCCTTCTGCCCACCACGGACGAACAACTCGCCGAGGCCCGCCGGACCGTGGTGGAATCCTGCCGGCGTGCGGTGCGCCTCGGGGCCCCGCACGCCCGGATCTTCAGTTTCTTCACGGACACCGAGCACGCCCCCGAGCCGCAGCGCGCGGCCGACGTCGTCGCCGCCGTTCTCGAGGGCATCGACCCGGGCCTCCCGCTGGTCCTGGAGACCGAGTCCCGCAGCAACACCCCGCACATGCGGGAGGTTCTCGACTTCCTGGACGCGCTGGGCCGGGACGACGTCGGCGTGCTCTGGGACCCCGCCAACGCCGTACGCGGCGGCTGGGGGCCCGTGCGCTACCCCTCGGACTACCTGATGGGCCGCCACCTCATCCGGCACGTGCACGTGAAGGACCCGGACGGCGTCAACGGCTATGTCCGGCTGGGCGACGGCGACCTGGACTGGCCGACGATGCTCGCCCGCTTGGCCGAGGACGGCTACACCGGCTTCCTCAGCCTGGAAACCCACTGGCGCCACGGCCGGGTCCTCTCGCCCGTCAACCGCGACCGGCCCTGGGGCGAGGACTTCTCCCGGGACGGGTTCGCGGCCAGCGTCGAGTGCATGCAGCGGCTGCGGGCCTGGTGCGAGCAGCTCCCCCGAGAGCTGCTGGAGACCTCATGAGCCCCGGCGCACGCCCGTTGGTGCTGCTCGGCGCGCAACGCTCGGGGACCACCGCCCTCGCCGGCGTCCTCGACGACGCCTTCGCCGACGTCGGCGGCATGTTCACCATCAACGGCAAACTGCCCTACCTGCTGCACCGCTGGTGCACCCAGCAGGACGTGACCGGCCGCCACCTCCGGGTGGACGAGATCCTGCACGCCCTGCACCGCAAGCCGCCCTACGGCCGGTATGCCGGGCGCTGGCTCGAGAGCGTGGAGAAGGCGCTGCGAACCGCGGCCGCCGACGTGGCCGACGGCCGCGTCACCGACGCGACGGCGCTGCGCAGACACCTGGTACGGGAGGCGTACTCGGGAGCCACCCGCTACGGCGACAAGTACAACGAGTACCTGCTGGAACTCGACCAGCTCGCCGACACGCTGCCCGAGGCGCACTGGGTGCTCCTCGTGCGCCATCCGGCCGCCGTGGCACGTTCCATGCTGAAGTGGACCGGCGACCGGCCGTGGCGGCCCGGCAGCCGGCGGGAAGCGCTGGAGAAATGGGCCTCCTGGCACCAGCAGTGGCTGGCGCACCCCGCTGCCCGCGACCCGGCCCGCGCCACCGTCGTGGAGTACGCCCGCGTGTGCGCCGGCGAAGACCTGGACCGCCTGTCCCGGGCGATCGGACTCGACCTGCTCCCGTACGCGCAGCAGCTCAGCGAACGGGCCGGCGAGCCGGAGCAGGAGCCGCTGCCCGAGCACATCAGCCGCCTGTGGCGGACGCTGTCGGACCTGAGCACCCCCTGACCCCGCCGGGCTGACGCCACCGACCTTGCAAGGGAGAAGTCCGTGACCAAGTGGGCAGTGCGGGGCCGTGCAGTCCTCAGCCGCGCCGGTGTGCCGGACGCACCCGCGGCGAAGCGCTGGGCCCTGGTCGCGATCGTGGACGCCGTCGGCACCGGCATGTTCCTGCCGATATCCGTTCTCTACTTCACGGTCGTGGTCGGCCTGAGCGCCGGATCCGTCGGCGCCGGCCTCGGTATCGCCGGACTCGTGGGCAGCCTCGCCACACCGCTGTCGGGCACGCTGATCGACCGGTTCGGCGCCCGCAAGGTCGTGATCGGCTGCTGGGCGGCGGGCGCCGCGGCGTACGTCGGCTTCCTCGGAGTGCGCGACTGGACCGGTCTCGTCGTCGTGGCGAGCGTCGCCCATGCCGCCGACCGCATGGTCAACCCGGCCCGCAAGGTCTTCCTCACCACCATCGCGGACGCCGAGGACCAGGTCCCTCTCATGGCCTTCCAACGGGCCGTCCTCAACGTCGGATTCGGCATCGGCGGCCTGGCCGCCGCGGCCGTCCTGGCCCTCGGCTCGGACACCGGCTACCACGCGTTGCTGGTGGTCAACGCCGTCTCCTACACCGGGGCCATCGCCCTCGTCCTCACCATCGAAGTCATCCGTGCCCCGCAGCCCCCCGAGCCGGGCCGGCCACGCGCCGGCTACCGTCAGGTCCTCGCCGACCGGCGGTACGTGAGCCTCGCGACGCTCAACGTCCTCGTCCTCATGTACTCGACCACGTTCACCATCGGCATGCCGCTGTGGGTGTACGAGTACACCAGCGCCCCCGCCGGTCTCGTCGGCCTGCTGTTCACCTTCAACACCGTGCTGGTCGTGCTGCTGCAGATGCGCACGGCCAGGAGTTGCACCTCTCCCGCCCAGGCGCCGCGCGTCTACCGGGCAGCCGCCCTGCTGTTCGTCCTCGCCGCAATCGGTTACTGGGCCGCCCACCGCTCGGGCGGCGCCACGCTCGTGGTGATCGTCCTGCTGGTGCTGGCGGTCTTCGCCCACACGCTGACCGAACTCTTCGGCGCGGTCGGGGAGTGGACCGTGTCCATGGGTCTGGCGCCCGAGCGGCTGCGCGGCCGGTACCTGTCGCTGTTCGGGCTGAGCCTGGCCGCCCAGGAGGCGGCCGGTCCGGTCCTGGTCACCACCCTGATCGCCGCCGACACGGACCTGGCCTGGTTCGCCCTGGCCGCCCTGCTCGTCGTCGGCTGCCTGGCATCGGCGTGGCTCGTGCGCACGACGGCCGGACCGGACACCGCGCAGCCCCCTGCCGCCGCCTCCCCGATCGAGCCCGACAGAGCCGCCCCTCCCGCGAGCTGAGCGCCACCCCCGCCTCCGGGCCCGGTACGGCAGACCGCAAGGAAAGGACCCAGTTCACCATGACGGAATCCGTCGACTCCGCACCGGACGCCCTCGCCGGGCTGCTCGCCGACGTGTGGGAAGCCGCTCTGGGCAAGCCCGCTTCCAGCCGGGACGCCGACTTCTTCGCCGCCGGCGGCGATTCGCTGCTGGTGGTCCGCAGCGTCACCCAACTGCGCAAGGCAGGCTTCGCCGCCGGCCCCGCCGACTTCCTGAACGGCCGGACCTTCGGGGGCATCCTGGCCCGCCTGCGCGCGGACAACACGCCTGCGGCCCCGGCGCGGCCCCGGCCCTCCGCCGGACCCGTGCCCCTGCTTCCCTGCCAGTCACGCTGGATCTCCAACGCCTTCACGGACCCCGACCACTTCGGCTTCGTCTGGGTCTTCGACGTGCCCGAGACCACTCCGGACGGCGAGAAGGTCGACGCCGCACGCATCGAGGCGGCCGTACGCCGGCTCAGCGACCGGCACGAGGCACTGCGCACCCGCTACCTGCTGGACGGCCCCGACGGACCGGTCGCCGAAGTCCTTCCCGAGGCCGCCGACGGACTGTTCACCGCCGTGGACACCGACGACAGCGGGCTCGCCGAGGCGTTCGAGGCGGCGGTGCGCAGCCACCGGCTCGCCGAGGGCCGCGTGTTCAACGCCCTGTGGCTGCCCCGGCAGCGCCATCTCCAGATCGCCGTGCACCACCTCACCCTCGACGGCTACTCCCTGACGATGCTGGCCGACGAACTGGAGGACGCGCTGATCGGCCGCGAAACCGGGCGGCCCGCCGCCCAGCCCCGCGATCTCGCCGCCGACCTCGCCGCCTGGCTCGCCTCCGAGCGGGCCGACGAGGACGCGGCCCGCTGGGCCGCCCTCGGCCTGCCGGACGTGCCCGCGGCGCCCACCGACTCCAGCGGGCCGGGAACGCTGTCGACCTCCACCGCCGTGACGGCGGACCTGGACGAGCAGCACACCGCCGCCCTGCAGACCGCGGCCGGCCGGCTCGGACACCCCGTCGGGCTGCTCGTGCTGGCCGCCGTCGCCCGGTCCGTGGCCGAGCACTTCGACCTGCCCGCCGTCAGCGTGGACACCTACCACCACGGCCGCGACGGGGTCCCCGGCGGCCACGACATCACCAGCGCGCTCGGCTATCTCCAGTCCACCTACCCCGTCGTGATCCACTCCGGGCCGCGCGCGTCCTGGCAGGCCGACGCCCTCGCCGACCTCGCCGCGGTGCCGCCGCACACGTTCGGCTTCGACGCCCTGCGCCACGCGGGGAACCGGCTGCCGGCCGATGGCGCCGACGGGTCCGACACCCTGCGCGGCAGCGGTATCCGGCTCAACTTCCGCAGCCGCATCAACCAGGTCAACGACCGGGTGGGCCGCTGGCTGCGCCCGGCCGACACGGCGGGCGGCAGCCGCCGGTCGGCACGGCAACGGGAACCCTGGGCACTGAACGTCGAGGGTGACGTGGTGACCGACCGGCTGATGCTGACCATCCGGTACAGCACGGACCACTACACCGACGAAACGGTCCGCAAGCTGCTGGACGGCACGACGGCACTGCTGACGGAACTCGCCGGCGGCGACCCGGCACCGGCCGGCGGAGGTGCGCCCCGATGACCGGTCCCACCGCCGCACCCGGCTTCGCCGCCCTGCTGCCGCTGACCGCCACCGCGCTGGGGCTGCCGTCTGCCGAGGTGCGGGAGCGATGCGAGCGCCTGTCGTTCACCGCCCTCGGAGGCTCCTCCCTCCAGGCCCTGCGCCTCGTCGGCGAAGCCGCCCGGGCCGGCGCCGATCTGCCCCTGCACCGGATCCTCGGCCGCGAACCGGTCGCCGCGGTGCTGGGCGCCGCCGGACCGCTGCCCCCGACCGCTCCCGCGCCGCGCCCCGCCGAGCCGGCCGCCCGCCGTGCCGCGCTGCCCGCGCAGACCGGGATGCTCGGCGTCGAGGACCTCGCTCCCGGCGCCGCCTACCACCTGCTGTTCACCGCCGAGGTCGACGGCGCCCCCGCGGCCGCGGTGTCCCCCGCGCTGACGGCACTGGTCGAACGGCACGAGGGCCTGCGCACCGTGTTCCTTCCCGCCGACCCCGAAACCGGCAGGGCCGGCCGCCGGGTCGTCCCGCACGCCAGGCCCGTGATCCACCACCGGAGCCTGCGCATCCCCGACGGCACGGACCCCGTCGCCGTCGTGCACACGCAACTGGCCGGGGCCGGCACGGCCCTGTTACGCCCCTACGAACGGCCCCCGGTCCACTTCGCCGTGACCACCGTCACCCGGCTCGGGGCACCCGACCGCCTGCTGGTGTCCGTCCTGGCGCACCACGCCCTGCTGGACGCCTGGTCGTTCGGCGTCCTCTTCGACGAACTGGCAGCCCTGCTGGCGGGGCAGACCCTGCCCACCCCCGCCCCCAGCCCGGAGAGCGTGCTCACCGCGCACCGGGCCCGCACCGCCACGCCCGCCTGGCGCGAGACCCTGCGCGAGCGGGCCGACCGGCTGCGTGCCGTGCCCCCCGTGCTCGAACTGCCCACCGACACGCGGCGTCCCGCCCGCTGGGAGGTGATCGGCGACCGGCTGCCCGCCGCCCTCGGCCCGTCCGCGGCACAGGCCTGGCGCGACCTGGCGCGGGACACCGGCACCACCGGGACCGTCGTGCTGCTGGCCGCCTACGCCCTGGTCCTGGCGCGTCGCAGCGGCGCGCGTGAACTCCTCGTCGGCGTGCCCGTCGCCGGACGTCTGGACCCCGACCTCCACGGTGTGCTCGCCCCCTGCTCCGGACTCGTCCCCGTGCACTGCGCACCGGACGACGCCGCGACCGTCACCGAGTACGTCCTCGCCGTCGCCGAAGCCCTCGCGGACGCCGTCGCCGCGTCCGACGTCCCCGTCGAAGACCTCGTGCCGGCCATCGGCGTGCCGCACGACCGTCGGCGCAACCCGCTGGTGCAGTTCGTGCTCGGCGTCCACGACGACCTCCTGCCGGAGCAGGTGCGGCGCGGCGAGGTCACTCTCCGCCTGCACGAGGGGCACTGCCACGGCGCGCCGTTCGACGCGACCCTGTACGTCCAGCGCACCGGCGACGAGCCGCGCCTGGTCCTCGAGTACGCGCACGGGGCCTTCCTGCCGGACGAAGCCCACGACCTGCTGGACGCCGTCGAGTGGACCCTGGAGGAACTGGCCGGGCAGCCGACCGCGCCGCTCGCCGCGATGCGGACCATTCCCCCCGCCCAGCAGGCCCGCCTCGAAGCGCTGCGCGCCGGACCCCCGCTGCCGTCGGAGGTCGCCGAGAGCGACCTGTGGACCCTGGTGCTGGGCGCCGCCCGCGCCCACCCCGACGCCCAGGCCGTCCGGGACGGGGACGCCACGCTGACCTACACGGAGCTGGTCCGTGCCGTGACCGCCCAGGCCGCCGCGCTCACCGACGCCGGCGTCACCGACGGCGACCCGGTGCTGCTGGCCCTGGAACGCGGCGCCTCGGAGATCGTCGCCGTGCTCGCCGTCCTCGCCGTCGGCGCCCACTACGTCGCCATCGACCCGAACACGCCCGACGAGCGGTTGCGTACCCTCCTGCGGGTCCTGCCCCCGGCGGCCGTCGTCGCCGGCGCCGATCCGCGAAGCGGCGCGTTCGCCCGGCGGGCCGAGAGCGCCTCTCCGGTCCCGGTACGCCGTGTCGCGGCCGTCGACGTCCGCCTCGCCTCCCGCGCGCGGCAGCCGGAGGCGCCACCGCCCGTCCCCCGCGGCGACCGGGTGGCGTACACGGCCTTCACCTCGGGCTCGACCGGGCTGCCCAAGGCGGTACGGGTGCCGCACCGGGCCGTGGCCCGGCTGGTGTGGCCCTCGCCCGGCCGGGTCGTCTCCTGCGGCCCCGGACGCCGGATGCTGAGGCTGGCCCCGCTCGCCTTCGACGCCTCCACCCTGGAGGTCTTCGCACCCCTGATCGGCGGGGGCTGTGTCGAGGTCCATCCGCCCGGCCTGATCGCTCCCGCCGAGCTGGCCCGGTTCCTGCTGGACCGCGAGGTCGACGTGCTCTGGCTGACCGCGGGGCTCTTCCGGCTCATGGCCGATTTCGCGCCGCACGCCTTCGCCCGCGCCTCGCACGTCCTCGCCGGCGGTGACGTCGTACCGCCCGAGCAGGTCCGCGACCTGCTCACCCGCTACCCGGGCCTGCGCGTGACCAATGGCTACGGCCCGACGGAGAACACCACGTTCAGCACCGTGGCCCACTTCGACGACCCCTCCGAGGCGATCGGCCCCCTGCCGATCGGCGCCCCCGTGCCCGGCAGCGGCGCGCTGGTCCTCGACGCGTCGGGACGGCCCGTGCCGCCGGGCGGCACAGGCGAGTTGTACGTCACCGGCCTGGGCCTCGCGCTGGACTACGCGGGCGACGCCGAACGCACAGCGGACTCGTTCCGCCAGGTCCTCGCAGCCGGGGAGCGCGCCTATCGCACCGGCGACCTCGTCCGGCTGACCGGTGCGGGACAGCTGCGATTCCTCGGCCGCGTGGACCAGCAGGTCAAGATTCGGGGCTACCGCGTGGAGCTGGACGAGGTCCGCCTCGCGCTGGCCGCTCAGCCCGGGGTGAAGGACGCCGCCGTCGTCACCGTCGGCCCGGACGCGACACAGCGCCGCCTGGCGGCCGGTGTCGTACCCGAGGGCCCGGCCGACCTGTCGGTGTCCGAGCTGGCGGCCCGCCTCTCCCGCACCCTGCCGGGCTACTGCGTCCCCGCGCTCTGGTCGGTGCTCGACACCATTCCGCTCACCGCCAACGGAAAGGTGGACGCGGCGGTCGTCGCAGCCGGGGCACGACCGCTGGACGAGGAACGGGAACACGGGGCGCCGGGGAAGGGCCGGCCTGCTGCGCCGGATCCGTCTTCCGGCTCCGAGCCGTTCACCGCGCCCGAGACATCCGGTGCACCCGAGACGTCCGGTCCGCCCGAGACATCCGGTGCGCCCGAGAAATCCTCCGCTCCCGAGGTAGCAGCCGCAGCACCCGCGGCAGCCACCGCGGCACGACCGGCCGACCCCGCCGCCACCCTGGCACGGCTCGCCTGGACTCAGGCGCTCGGTCGGCCACCCTCCGGCCCGGACGCGGAGTTCTTCCGCTCCGGCGGAGATTCCCTGGCCTTCGCCCGTCTGCTGGCCTGGCTCACCCGGGAGCACGGGGTGCGTGTCGCCCCCCGGGAGCTGTACGCCTCGCCCACCCTGCGCACGTTGCACGAACTCATCCGCCCCGAGCTGACCGACGTGGGAGGCCACCCCTCATGAAGACTTTGGCCCTGCCCGAGGAACACCCCCCATCCCCGGCGCGCACCGTGCTCGTCGTCCCGCACGGCGGCGGCGGTTCCGCGACCGCCAACCCGCTGCGGGCCGCTCTCCCGGAGAACTGGCTGGTGGCAGGCGTCGCCTTCGGCGGCCGGGAGTCCCGCTTCCTCGACGAACCGCCCTCCCGGCTGGCCGACCTGGTCGAAGACGTCGTCACCGCCGCGACCGAGGCCGAGGAGCTCACCGACGCCGTCCCGGTCCTGCTGGGCCAGTGCTCGGGCGCGCTGGTCGCCTGGCTCGCCACGATCGAGCTGTCCCGGCGGGGCAGGACCGTTCCAGGGCTCGTCCTGGTGTCCCGGTCGGCTCCCTCCTGGCCCGGCGACCTGCCCGACGCGACCGCCGACGACGACGACTTCCTCCGCCAGGTGATCGACATGGGGGGCGTCCCGGAAGAGATCGCCGGCATGCCCGAGCTGCTCGAGTTGTTGCTGCCCTCGCTGAGAGCCGATTTCGGCGCCCTCGCCGAATGGCTGCCCGAGCGGACCGACCCGGCGACGACCTCGCCCGCCCCCGCCCTGGCGCTCCACGCCCCCGACGACCCGGGCTGCCCGGTCGACTCCGTCGAGGCGTGGCGCGACAGCGTCCGCGCCCTGGACGTCGTGCCCGTGAAGGGCGGCCACCTGCTGCTGGCCACGAACCCCGTGGGCGTCGCCGCCGCCCTCACCGCCTGGCTGCCGCCGACCGCTCCGGAAGGGGACCACCGTGCTGGAACTGTCTGACGTCGTACTGGCCCTGGGGCCCGACGGAGCCGAACGCGTCCTGCTGCGCGGCGCCGACCTGCGCGCCGAAGACGGCGAGACGGTACTTCTCACCGGCCTCGACGCCCTGACCCGCCGCGGCCTTGCCGCCCTGCTCACCGGCCGCCTGCGCCCCCGTTACGGCACGGTCCGCGCGGGACGGGCCCGGGCCGGCGTCCTCGGCGACCGCCCCCGCGCGGGGGAGACACTCGTCCTGGACGCCGGCGACCGTCCGGCCGCGACGCAGACCGCCACCCCGCTGCCGAACGGGCCACACGCCGCCGTGCTGGTGCTCGGCGGCCCCGGCTGGACATCGGCTCCCGTCCCGGGCGGCCACCGCACCCTGACGCTCCAGGGCGGCCGCTTCCTGGCCGAGCCGCAGCGGCCCACGCCGCCACCGGCCGTTCACATGACCTTGGACGAGGTACGGCAGCGCACCCACCGGTCCCTGACCGAAGCCGGCGCCGACGCTGCCACCGCCTCCCTCGTCGCCGACGTCCTGGTCGACGCCGACCGGCGCGGCCACGCCTCGCACGGCGTCGCCCTGCTGCCGACCTATCTGCGGCGCATCGCGGACGGCGGCATCGTCGTGGACGCCGAACCCCGGCTCACCCCCGTCGCGCCCACGCTGGCCTCCGTCGACGCGCGCGGCGGATTCGGCCAGCCGGCCGCCGACCTGGCCGCCCGCTGGTGCGCGGCCACCGCCGCGGAGCACGGTCTGGCCGCCGTCGCGGTGCACACCAACAACCACGTCGGCATGCTCGCCGCCTACCGCCGGCCCTTCCAGGAGCACGGAGTGGTCGGCCTGCTGCTCAACATCTCGGCGCCCTCGGTGGCCGCCCCGGGCGCGCGCCGCCCCACGCTCGGCAGCAACGCCGTCTCGCTGGTCACCCCCACCCCGGCCGAAGAGCCCTTCTGCATCGACCTCGCCACCGGCATCGTCGCCGCGGGCAAGATCAGGGACGCCGGGCACCGCGGCGAACCCGTCCCGCAGGGCTGGCTGCTGGACCCGGACGGCGCCCCCACCACCGACCCCGCCGAACTCGACAAGGGCGGCTCCATCCCCCTGTTCGGCGACTACAAGGGCCTGTGCATCACCTTGATGGCCGAGATTCTGGCCGGCGGCCTGGCCGGGGGCCTGGTCAGCCCGGACGTGACCCGTCAGGTCACCCGGACAGGCGAGGTCATGCGCTGCGCGCAGCTGTTCGTCGGGTTCTCGGTGCGGCACTTCACCGACCCCGCCGTGCGCTCCGACGCGCCCGCCGCCCCGGCCGACCTCGGGGCCCTGGTCGCCCGGTTGCGCGGCGCCGTGGAGACGGGCTACGACACGACGCCCGAACGGCCCTACTTCCCGGACCAGTTGGAGGAGGACAGGGCCGAACACGCGGAGAAGCAGGGGCTGGAGCTGCCCGCGTCCGTCGTCACGGCACTGGGCTGGGACGCCTCATGACGCCGCTCGCCGACCCGGCCCTCGGCAGCGCACCTGGCTGGCCGCTCGTCCTCTACTTCCACCACGTCAACCCGCTGGTCCGGCACTACACCTCGCTGGACCCGGACCACTTCCGCCGCGGGCTGGAGAACGTCCTGCGACACATGGGACCGGCGCTGGAGCCCGCGGACGTCGGACCGGACTTCCGGCCCCCCGACGAACCGAGCGTGCTGTTCACCTTCGACGACGGCTACCGCGACACGCTCACCCTGGCCGCCCCCGTGCTGGCCGAGTTCGACGTCCGCGTCCTGCTGTTCTGCACCACGGAGCGACTCGACCGCGCGTCCGTGACGACGCCGCAGGAGCGCGCCGCCCTGCCGCCCAGGGAGTCCTACCTGGACTGGGCGGAGGCCGGTCGCCTGGCGGCCGACGGCCATGTCCTGTCCGCCCACACCCGCACCCATCCCCAGCTCACCGAGCTGGACCCGGCGAGCGCGGAACACGAGGTGGAGGGCTCGCTGCGAGACGTGGCCCAACGGACAGGACACCCCGCGCGCTCCTTCGCCTATCCCTACGGCCTTGTCCCCGAGGTCAATCCGGTGCCGTCCACCGTGCTCGGTTTCGGGACCGTGAAATCCCTTCCCACGAGCTGGACGGCTCGCCCGCTGGAGATCAGGCGCACCTACCTGCCGGTCGGCGAGACCGACCGCTGGCCCGCCATGGCCGCAGATTGGAGAGAACAGTGGTACGGATCTCGGTGCTGATCCCCACCCGCAACCGGGCAGCCGACCTGCGTCGGTGCCTCGAGGGCCTGGCCGAGTGCACCACCCGGCTGCCGGCCGGCGTGACACTCCACCAGGTCATCGTGGTGGACGACGCGTCCACCGGCCCCGACGCCACGTCGCCCGCCCGCGACAGCGACCTTCCGGTGGTCCTGCTCCGCAACCCCGAACGGCTCGGCGCGGGGGCCAGCAGGCGTCTGGGAGTGGAGGTCGCGGACGGCGAGGTGCTGGCGTTCCTCGACGACGACGCGGTGCCGCGCGGCGACTGGCTGACCGTGGCGGCGGGTGTGGACGCCGAACGGCCGGCCGTCACCGGCCGGGTGCTGGGCTTCGACTCCGGTCTCGTCTCGCGCGCCAGGCAGGCGCGCTACGACGCCCGCTACCGAGGGCTGCGCGAGGGCGTCCCGGTCGACTTCTTCGCCTGCGGCAACGGCGCCGTGCTCACCTCGGCCTTCCACCAGGTGAACGGATTCAGCAACGAGGGGGTCGGCGGCGACAACAGTCTGGCCCGCTCCCTCGGCCAGGTCGGGACCCCCGTGCGGTTCCACCCCGATCTCGTGATCGCCCACCGCAACGGCAAGGGCTGGCCCGCCGCCCTGCGCAACGCCTGGTCCGCGGGGATCGACCACCCCCAGCGCATGACCGTCTCCGATCTGGTCGCCACCGCCCGCGACAGCGCCGTCGGCGACGACCTCGCCATACGCGAGCTGAATCGAGCCCTCGGCGTCCTGCACGCCCTCGGCCGCCTGATGCCCGGCGCCCGGGACGAGACCTCCGCCTCGGCGACCGTGCGGCCCGGACCCGGGGAAGCGCCGGCGCAGAGGCCGACTCTCCCGACGACCCGGCGTGGTGCGCGATGACCCAACTCACCCTGCAGGTCAGCACGCGCACGCCCGCGGGAGCTCGCTGCCGTGTCGGTGTCATCGGCCTCGGCTACGCCGGACTGCCCCAGGCGGTCGCCTTCGCGGAGGCCGGGCACCCGGTGACCGGGGTCGACAACCGCCCCGAGGTGACCGCCATGCTCCGCGAGGGGAGAAGCCCCGTCGACACCGTGTCCGACGACCGGGTGCGACGCGTGGGCGACGCGCTGTCCGCCCTGGACGACACCGGGGCGCTGGCCGAATGCTCCGCGGTCGTGGTGTGCGTGCCGACCCCGGTAGACGCCGCCGGGGAACCGGATCTGTCCGCCCTGCGCGCCGCCTGCGCCACCGTCGCCGCCCACCTGCGTCCCGGCCAGCTGGTGGTGATCGAGTCCACCGTGTACCCGGGAGTGACGGACGGTGTGGTCCGGGACGTCCTGGAACGCTCCGGACTCGTCGCCGGAGTGCACTTCAGCCTGGCGCACGTCCCGGAACGCGTGGACCCGGGCAACCCCGTGTTCGACTCGGCCGACACCTCGCGCGTGATCGGCGGTCTCACCCCTGTCTGCGCCCTGCGCGCCGAGGAGCTGTACGGAGGCGTCGTGTCCGGCGTGCACATCACGGCGGGACTGCGCGAGGCCGAGGCCACGAAGGTCCTGGAGAACACCTACCGCCAGGTCAATCTCGGGCTCGTCCACGAATTCGCCGCCTACTGCGACGCCCTGGGCATCGACGCAGCAGCCGTGATCGACGCGGCCGCGACCAAACCGTTCGGCTTCCAGCCCTTCTATCCCGGCGTCGGCGTCGGCGGCCACTGCATCCCCGTCGACCCCCTGTACCTGGCGCACTCGGCACGCGCCGCCGGTACGCCGTTGCACCTGGTCGAGCTGGCCCAGCGCATCAACGACGAACGCCCGGTCAGGGTCGTGGACGTGTGCGAGACGCTGCTGCGGACGACGGGGACCCCACTGGCGGGCGCCGAGGTACTGGTCCTGGGGGTCAGCTACAAGCCCGATGTCTCCGACGTCCGCAACACCCCGGTCGTGCCGCTCGTCCGCGAGCTGACCGCCCGCGGCGCGCAGGTCCGCATACACGACCCGCACGTCCCTGAACTGGTCGTGGACGGCATGCACCACAAGTCCGTGTCCCATCTCGGCGCGGTGATCGCCGAGGCCGACCTCGTGCTCGTCGCCCAGCACCACTCCGTCTACGACACCGAACACCTGCACCGCGCACGCCTGGTGTACGACCCCCGGAGGCACGCATGAAACCCAGGCTGAGCGTCTACACGGCATCGCAGCAGGGCACCGACTACGATCGTCTGCTCGGTGTGGCCCGCACCGTCGAGGACTGCGGATACGAGGGCTTCTTCACCTCGGACCACTACCTGAAGCTCGGCGACGTCCCGGGCCTGCCCGGCCCCATCGACTCCTGGACCGTCCTGGCCGGACTGGCCAGGGAGACGAGCAGGATCCGGCTGGGCACCCTGATGAGTTCGGCGACCTTCCGCCTCCCGGGCCCCCTGGCGATCACCGTCGCCCAGGTGGACCGGATGAGCGGCGGCCGGGCCGAACTCGGCCTGGGAACGGGCTGGTACGAGGAAGAGCACACCGCCTACGGCATCCCGTTCCCCCCACTGCGCGAGCGCTTCGACCGCTTCGAGGAACAACTCGCCGTCATCACGGGTCTGTGGGACACCTTGCCGGGAAAGACCTTCACCCACGAGGGCGCGCACTACCGGCTCACCGAGTCGCCGGCGCTCCCCAAGCCGATCCAGCAGCCCAGGCCGCCCATCCTCATCGGCGGCGACGGCCCGTCCCGCACCCCCCGCCTCGTCGCGCGCTACGCCGACGAGTTCAACGTCCCCTTCCTCTCACTGGAAGCGACCGTTCCGCTCTTCGACCGCGTCCGCCGTGCATGCCGCAGCGCAGGCCGCGACCCGGACACCCTCCGCCTCTCCGTGGCGCAGGTCCTGTGCTGCGGCCGCAACCAGGCGGAACTGCGCCGCCGGGCCGCCGCCCTGGGGCCCGAGGGCGGCGCGTACTCCAAGAGCCGCATCTCCGGCACGCCGGCCGAAGTCGTGGACAGGATCGGCAGGTTCGTCGAGGCGGGCGTCGACCGCGTCTATCTGCAGCCGTTCGACCTGGAGGACCGAGACCACCTCGAAACCGTGGCCGCCGAGGTCATGCCCCAGCTCGTCTGACCACCCGTCCGAGACTCCGCGCCACGGCCCACCTCACCGGTCCACCCTGAGCTCGACGCTGCTCGTCAGGCTACGACTCGTCCGGAAAGGGTCGAGGACGTTCACTTGCTGGTTCGGATCCTTGCCGGGATCCCCCTTCCAGTTCAGTGCGAGAAAATTCGTCACCAAATGAGGAACGCGCACTTCCTCGGTAGGCTGGAAAAATGAGATCCGCGCCATGGGGCCGTCCCCGAGGAGGTGCCGCATAAGACTTTGGGGAGGCAGTTTGATCTGGGAGCACTCGTATGCTCCCTCTGGGACGGGGTCACAAGGCTTGAACTTATTGAAGTAGCCGTTGTTGTTGATCAGGGAGAGGTGCGAGGTGAGGCGCAACTTCTCACGTGGATAGTTTCTGACATCGAACACGAAGGAAGTCCTGATTTTCTGTCCCGGCGTCAGATGCCCGCCGCGTCGAATGAAGCGCCCAACCTTGATCAGGCCTCTGTACTCGCTTTCGTCGTCCCAGGTGACTCGGTGCCCGTCCAGGGCATGATGGATATCCTGGGGGACCAGAAAAACGCGATCGGTAGACCCGACCGTATGGCCCGTGACGTCATACACGGCCTCCAGAACGGCAAGCTCCGCCGTGCCTACGTTCTCCAACGTGATGGTTCCCCGCATCTGCGTTTCGCCAGAGCGCTGCACCACTTTGTCGAGTTCGAGTGTCGTATTGACGCGCGGCCGTTCGTGTTCGGTCTTGTAGAACGTCACGTACCAGAACTGCAGCAGGCCGGCGAGAGGTACGAGTGCGGCGACGACGCCCCAGGTGAGCGTGAGAGAACCCTTGTGACCGATGACGGCACTCAGGGAAACGGCGACTGCAAAGAACAGGAGCAGGGCGGGTAGCGCAAGGATCACGATGTCGAGGAAGTCGTGAAGATATCCGCTGATCTCGATCCAGAAGGGAATGAGGAGCATCGGGATCGAGGACGCCTGCCCGGCGATAACGCTCGGGAACCCCCAGGGCGCGAGCGGGGTGGCCATCGTTTTCAAGTACTTGCGCACATCGAACCAGGCCACCAGATTGATTATCCCGATCGCGATCCTGATCAGGCTCGAGAAGGCGAGCTCGCCCCCTGTCAAGAAGAAGTCGTAGACGCCCGTGAACATAAAAACCACGAAGTCGGCCAACAGGACCCAACGAAACTGCCTCGACTCCAGAGACCAGTCATAACCGGCCCGTACGCGCCTCAGAAAGCGGACGATCAAGGTCATGTATATACGTTACATAAAACTCTGTCACGCACACGCGTCAACGTCTCGGCCGCAACCGAATTTCACTCCCATGGATGCCACCGGCACATCACTCGCGAGTTATATGACCGACGAGTTCTCCAATCTCCCGTCCAGCGGCAGACCTCCATCGGCGCGCGGGGGATTCCTGGCATTCGGCCACAGAAGGCACGAAAGATTGCTTGCGATGCCGGGCACGGGTAGGCCGATAACGACGACCAGACGGCTGTCGGCGTCGACGACGAAGACTGGTCACAGGTGGGGAGAACGGCGGCAGTAGCCCCTGAGCCGGGAGGGCGGGCAGCGGAAACGGCGTTGCGCCCTGTGTGATCGGCATGGATGCTGGCTCGCCGGAGGTGCTGAAGATAGCCGACGTCGTGTTGAGACTGTCAGCCCGCGATCTGGTGCACGCGGACCTGGCGTCGTGCGGGTGGGCAGGATCCGACCACCATCTGGCCGTCGTCGCAAGGCAGTTGGAGCGTGCCCGGGTCGGCGAGGTCGACTACCTTGCGATCTGCCCTGCGACGGACATCCCTGTGGCGAAAGGCGGCGTCGACTACCAGGTCAAGAAAGGGGTCGGCACCCTGTGGCAGCTCGCGGTCCACCCCGCGTTGCAGTCGTGCGGGATCGGCACGTTCCTTGTCGAGGCCGCGGAACTGCGGATCAGGAACCGCGGTCTGCGGCGTGCCGAGCTCGGTGTCGAGGAAAGCAACCCCCGGGCGCGTGCGCTGTACGAAAGGCTGGGCTATGTCGCGTACGACCGCCGTCCGGACTCCTGGGACGAGCAGGCCCCTGATGGATCGTTGCGCCGCTACGAAACGATGTGCACGTTGATGCGGAAGGATCTCGCCTAGGCTCCACAACCTCTCAGCGGACGCAATTGAGCAGTCACTGAGCACACCTTCTCGTGGCTCACCGTCCGCCGGCGTCCGGCCCGCGACTACGCCCGTGGGCTCAACTGCCGTGTGGTCGAGGGCTCCCCGCTCAGCTCATGAACGCGATCACCAGCGGATCCGACTCCGTCGCGATGGAGTCGCACGTCGTGGATTCGATGTGGCAATGATGGCTCGCGTCCGCATCGGAGGCGAAGCCCTCGAGGTTGTCGGCGAGGACGTCGAGAGCCTGCCGCCCTCCCTGAATCCTCAGGATCCGGCCATCCGTGACGATCGAAACCTTGTCGCGCTCCGGGTCCTCTCGGAACGCGACCTCGGACAGCGACCTCTCGTAGGGAAAGGGGCGCCCGTTCTCCGAGAGACCACGACTTCCAGCCTTCCCCCGCAGCAGCTGCCCGAGAGCCAGGAGCCCTGGACGCGTCCCGGAGAGCTCAAGCTCCCTGGTCGTCCCGCTGTACAGAACCTGCAACATCACATCCCCTCCGGTGCCGACCCTACAGATGACGGGGTCGCCCTCCAACGCGGCTCAGATGCGGTGGGCGCCGGCCGGTACGCCGTGGGTGACGCCGTACGGAGTCAGGGCGATGACGCCTGTTCCCCGTGACGGTGTGTCGGGGCCGATGCGGAGGGGACTGACCCCGTAGGAGTCGGCGAGGTCGGCGGCGAGGTCGTGTGCCACCCACTGCCACTCCTCCTCGTCCTCCTGGCTTTCCTGCGCAGCGTCCCAGTCGGGCTGCAAGCCCAGTTCCGTACGGCGTGCCCGTTCGTACGGCACGGGTTCGCCGAGGGTGAGCAACTCGTCTTCCCCCGCCCCTGTTTCGCAGTACCGCCGGATCACCGAGCCGTGTTCGGCGATCAGCCAGGCGGAACCGAGTAGTACGCCTGGGCCTGCCCGTAGCGGGCGCTGAGTTCGGTGCACAGACGTAGGACGTCATCGCGACGTTCCTCGCCGCACGGGTCGCACCAGGCGCCGAGGACGAGGGTCCATCCGTCCAGCTCGGGCGTCACGAAGACCCGTTCGTAACCCGTGTGCGGATCTTCGTCGTCACCGCGGCGATGACCGTCGGCGTCGACGATGTCATTGCCGAGGGCGAAGGTCACAGGTCGTGGGTCGACGACACCGAGGGCCCGCATGATGCCGGTCTGTTCACCGCTCGGGACGGCGATCCAGTGATTCCAGCACCCCCACATTCCTTCGGGCCGGTCCCCCGGGAGCTTGACGCGTATGAGTCGTTCGATCGCGGCCGCGTCGGCGGCGGAGAGCGCCGGCTCACCGCCCAGTTCGGCGAGCGCGGTCAGTGCTCGCGCCCGCTGGGCTCCTGGTCCCGCTTCCCGGATGCGCTGGAGCAGGGGAATCACCTGCGGCCCCTGGGAAATCAGGGTGTCCTGTGCCTGGCGGGCGACTTCTCGGTCCGGGTCTCCGAGCAGCGGCAGGAGGGCGGCGGCGGCAGACCGGCCGGCCTCACCGCAGTACCGGATTCCGAGGACCGCTTCCCGGCGCACAAGTGGCACGGGATGAGACAGGGCCGTGGTGTAGCGCCCCAGGAAGGCAGGTCCGAGGTGGGAAAACGCAAGGGCGATGTGCTTGCGGGAACTCTCGTCGGATGCGGAGACGAGAGCCTGAATCAGTTCATCGAAGCCCGATTCCCCGATCCGCTCGAGTACGTCGGCGACCGGCCGCCAGGGAACGGGGGAATCCCGGTCCGTCAGCGCGTCACCCCCCAACGCGACCAGGGCGTCTGCCACCGCTTCACGTCGATCCGGTACCCCAAGACCCCGGACGAAGCCGATGTCCACCACATTCCTCCAGAAGTCCGACCGGCCCCGGACATCATGATCTCTGCTCTCTTGAGCGCGCCGCTGAGTCAGTCACCCGCGGGGCACAGGCAACACCCCGAGCGGTCACCCCTGGTCAGCGCGCCGAGCTCGTACAAGACGCCCGGGGCGCCGCCGGGCCGCCGGAATGCGAAGCTCAGACGACCCGATGCCCTAAAGGGCTACGCCACATGCCCGTGTTGCCGGCGGAACTCGCTCTCGAAGGGTGGTCACCGCCAGAGTCCACAGGACGCGCGCGCGTCCGCCGAGCAGCGGACAGCATTCGAGGCCGGGGCCGCGGAGACAGGACAGGCTGATCAGCAATTGGTCGCAGACAGACCCCGGCGCCCCCGGCTCACCGACCGGCATGCTGCGCTCCCGGTCCAGTGGGTGTCCCCCGCAGCCTTCGAGCACCTCTTGCAAGGCGCCCCGCCAAAATTCGAACCTGCGTACACGGCTCCGGAGTGATTGTGCCGATCGAGCCTCACATCCGACCTGACCTGCGAGGAAGTCGGTTCGTTGCGACATGGGGACCCATACTGTGTCGGACCTGTGTCGCAGGAGCCATGCCAGCAGCTCGCCACGGCTGCGTACCGCGCTGGTCCAGCCGAACATGTAGTCGGGTCAGTCGAAATAGACCGCGCCGGGCGCCAGTGGAGGACGCCGGCCTTCCGGATGGTCGCTGGTCACAATATTGGGCTCGTCGTCGTCCACTTCAAAGAGGTCCGGTATAGAGCCGATGAGGCCGATAGCGCCTTCGGCCGCATGACCAATGGTCCCGGCGCCGTCTACGCCGGCACCGATGATGTCCTTCATCGCCTGTTCCGAGGTCCTTTGTGGGTCTCGAACGACGTCGAGTATGGCGTTCTCGGCGAAGGTTGCCACCCCAGCCATCGGATTGGGTCCGCTAATAGTGATGAGAGGCAGTTTGAGAGTACTCGTGGACCCCCAATGGACGCCTAGCTCTGCCTTGAGTCCGACCGGAACTCCGGTGCCGTAGGGTTGGCCGAAAACGTTTACCGCAACTCGTCCACCGATCTCGCCTGCCGACGCGCCAAGTTTTCCGCCCACTCCGTCTGGGCTGGCCTCCAAATCCGTGTAGATGGCAGGCCCCTGGGCGTATCCATCAAGGACCCCTGAGCTGCCTGGCAAATCAAAATTGGCTGATCCGTCTAGTCTCCCCGTGACAGCTTCGGCGTGAAGCTTGGCTTCTAGCTTATCTCCATCGAACGAGCCGTTGAAGTTAAGAATGGCGAGCTGAACCCGTCCGTTTAGCCCAGCCTTTAGCACGCCGTTTCGATATCTCAATGCTCCAGCCTCATCGACGGCCCTGTAATTCCAGGAGAGCCTCTCTCCTGGAAGTTTGGGACCACTGATCAGTATCGGCTCATTGCTTGCAGCCGATACCTCTCCTTCCTGTCCTTGAAGTTCTCCACCCAAGCCGAAACAGTCGGTTCGGTAGGAGATCACGTTGTCCGACAACATTGGCTGAGGCCTGATGGCGGAGTGAGCTGTTTCGCTGAACACGGTGCGATAGATGTTCCAGCCGCCGCTGAGCAGGTTTCCGCCTTGGCCGGCGGTCCATCGCGCGGTGCCGTCCGTCCATCCGTCGTGGCGGTACCAGCGCAGTTGGCCGTCCGGTGTGATGGCGTAGATGACGCCCTGGCCGCCGCTGAACACGGTGCGGTAGATGTTCCAGCCGCCGCTGAGCAGGTTTCCGCCTTGGCCGGCGGTCCATCGCGCGGTGCCGTCCGTCCATCCGTCGTGGCGGTACCAGCGCAGTTGGCCGTCCGGTGTGATGCCGTAGATGACGCCCTTAGTGTCGTCCGCCATGGCTCCTCCCGCTTCTTGTGTCGAGCTGCGATCCGCGAGACGCCCCGCGCGGCAGAGCGCTTGCGGACAATCTCTCTGCCTACTCTTCCTCGAGTTCGGGCCCGCCGAACGAGGCCAAAGCCTCGTCCGCTTCTGGCGCGTCACTACTGAGCGCGTAGGTGCCCGTCTTGGCTTGGCCTTGGAGAGGAGTAGTTGTCGTCAGGACTACTTTGTACATACCTGGAATTAGGCTGGACCAGGTATGGTCATGTGATGCTCCGTCCGCTGGCAGTCTTACGGGGCCACCTACGGTGCCGCCCAGGCGGTGCAGTTGCGCCGTGATGTCACCTCCCGGATCATGGGGCGACATCAGTGTGATCCGCAGGTTCAACGCCGGAAGGCCGCGAAGTTCCACACCTCTCGTTGAGCCCTCCCTCGTGAATCGAAACTTGATGTGCCCCACGATGATCTTGAACCCGCTCATTTCGGCTCCTTAGTTGATGGCGCATCAAAAGCATCCGACATCGCTGGAATGGGAGACGGTCAATGGGAGCTCTGTAGCGCAGCCCATGGGCAGCTCGACTTAAGAGTGTGCTAGTCACCCGAAGAGGGGATGTCACTCAACGAGTGGTGGACTGTCGCAAATACCTTCAACTACACGATAGCTCTGACGTGGAAGGCCCGCGACTGGTGCTCTCGCGGCTTCTTCGATGCTCTTGATGGACGGTATCCCAGGGGTGGCAGGAGACCCCCGCCCTGGATCGGGTAGGGAAAATTCCACGCCATCCTTCGTGAGGCAGATTGGATCGGAAGTCGCCTCCGGCTCCTACGCCCAATGATTCCTAATGCGGTCTCAAGCCGCGAGAGCGATGGGCGGCACGAGTTCGTAGGTCCGTCCGTCGCGTAGGAGGGCCCAGAGGACGTTGACCCGGCGGCGGGCCAGGTCGAGGACGGCCTAGATGTGGCGCTTGCCTTCGGCTCGTTTGCGTTCGTAGAACCGGCGGGATTAATCGCAGTGACGGATGCTGAACAGTGCGGAGATGTAGAAGACGCGTTGGAGGCGGCGGTTGTAGCGTCGTGGCCGACGGAGATTGCCGCTGATCTTGCCGGAGTCGCGGGGTACGGGTGCGACGCCGCCGAAGCCGGCGAGACGGTCTGCGGTGCCGAAGGCGGGTCATGTCACCGCCTGTCGCGGCCAGGAACTCGGCACCGAGGATCACGCCCAGGCCCGGCATTCTGGTGACCACGTCGAAGTCCCGATGTTCGCGAAATCGGGCCTCGATCGTCTTGTCGAGCTCGGCGACCTGGTGGTTGAGGGCCATCACTTCCCGCGCGAGCGTGTGCACCATCTGAGCGGTCAGTTTCTCCCCTGGCAGGCGTGTGTGCTGGCGCCCGGCAGCTTCCACAGCGGTCTCGGCGAGCCGGTCGGCGCGCAGGACCTTGCGGTTGCGCAGCCAGGCTTCGAGCCGATTCTTGCCTGTCCGACGGAGGGAGGCAGGGGTCTGATAGCCGGTCAGCAGGGTGAGCGGGTCGGTGTTGGTGAGATCCAGGGCCCGCTCCAAGCCGGGGAAGATGTCGGTGAGTTGGACGCGGAGCCGGTTGACGGTGCGGGTGCGGTCGGCGATCAGGTCCGTGTGACGTCCGGTGAGGATCTTGAGGTCGGTTACGGTCTCGTCGCTGGTGCGTAAGGGGTGCAGGTCGCGGCGGATGCGGGTCTGGTCGGCGATGACGGCGGCGTCTTTGGCGTTGGTCTTGCCTTCGCCGCGGTAGCTCTCGCAGGCGCGGTGGATGGCCCGGCCAGAGATGTAGTGCACCCGCTGGTCGTGGTTGAACAGGATGGTGATGGCCAGGGCGGCGCCGCCTTCGGCCAGGTCGATGCCCCAGGTCACCTCGTCTCCCAGGGCCAGAGCCCCTTGGTCGCCGGTGTGATGAGTGAGCTTCTTCGCT
The DNA here is from genome assembly GCF_044335095.1 of Streptomyces sp. NPDC020597. Taxonomy (NCBI): domain Bacteria; kingdom Bacillati; phylum Actinomycetota; class Actinomycetes; order Kitasatosporales; family Streptomycetaceae; genus Streptomyces; species Streptomyces sp. NPDC020597. The sequence continues at coordinate 722,887 of NZ_JBIRUL010000001.1, forward strand.
GAACAGATCGAGCAGGTGTACGACGTCGCCCGTCATCGCCAAGCGTGGATTGGGGCCTCAGCCAGCTCTTCTCGGTGAAGTGTCGGCCCTTTCCATGAGAGCTGTGGGGGAGCCTTCATGACGTGACCGGCGCCGGGGTGGGGCGCCCTGTCAGTGCCGTCCTTTACGCTCCGCTCCTGATCAAGCAGTTCGGATGGGGAGGGGATACGGATGGGCGGAAACGAGTGGAGCCACACGGGCCCGTATCAGCGTGATCTGGTGGCCGCGTTTCGGCAGGCTCAGGAGGACGAGTTGGCGCGGGACAACCACGGTTTCGAGGGCCAGTCCGTCGAGGAACTGTGGCGTGACCCGGAGTGGCAGGAGTACATATTCACCGGCGGCACGTGCACCGTGCTCGACTTTCCTCTCATGATCGAAGCCGCGGACACCGATGACGGTCCGTTCATGCGGCCCCTGACCGATGGGGAGGTGCGTGCGTGGGCTCCTCACGGCCGGCCCACCTACGAGGAGTGGGACGCAGCTCTTGATTCCGAGCAACTGGGCTTCCCGAGCCGCGCCCAGGGGAACTGCACAGTGCTCTACCGCGACGGCAGGCCCGCGCAGATCGGCTACTGGGGGGTCACCGCCGACTAGGGGGACCGATACCGCTTCGCGATGCGGCCCCGTACTCGTCCGGGGCTGCGTCGCTTTGGTGGCGCCCACCTGGGGGAACGCCCCAAGATCCCGTCCACGCCTCGTCCACAGACCCCGACATAGAGCCGCTTCGGGCTGCATCTGCCTGCACATACGCCAAGACCCCGTCCTCAGCGAAAGCGCTGGTGGCGGGGTCTTTGGGCACCTTGTGCAAGGTGCCCCCGGCAGGATTCGAACCTGCGCACACGGCTCCGGAGGCCCCTTGCTGTTTCGGGGTCTGTGCTGGTCAGAGAGGTATTTAACGACGCGGACGGGTCTCTCGTCCACGAATAGTCCGCAGTTTTACTCCTCGATCCAGTCCGCCGACACAGCCTGAATGAAGGCCGTTAGGTCGTCTTCTTGAGGCGGGATGCGTGTCGGATGTCGTGCCGCGAAGACGGTGTAGTAGCGCCACACGAGCCCACGGAGCCTGTCTTCCTGAGGCTCAGTGGCGATGAGAGCCAGGTGTACCTTCCCGGGCTCTCCGCATGCCCTAACCGGACGGCCCTGGCCGTCGTAGCCCTCGTGGAACTCGTCCTTAGATCCGATCAGATCGTTGGCGAGGGCTGGCTCGTGGAGGATGAACATGCGTCCGTCCTCGTCGAAGATCAGAACAGGTTCTGCTGGATGCATCATGGCTGTTCCTCCAGGACGGCGGCATGCTCTGTGTTCTGGCTGCGCTGCTGGACGAGGGCGGCGGTCGGGTCCTGCGGGGCGGCGGTGTTCATTGGCGCCTATGTAACTCCGCCGGGCGGGCTGGTGTGCGCAGTCACCCGTTTCCGCGGGCGTCAGCGATGAAGCCAAGCCCTGTGGCCCACCCTCTCTTGGAGGTAGCCGCCCGCGGTCAGAGCAGCCACGAGCGACAGTACGTCAGCAAGTGCCCCAGCTGTTCTACCGATGGCTGGCCATATCGAAATCACGATGACGATCACGGTGACCGTCCAGATCGGCACGGCTGGAGTAGGCAGGTTGGGCTGAACTTGCGTCACACTCATATCGATGCCTCCGCGGCGTCGTGTGGTCGTCCGCGTCACTAGTGGCTTGCCGGCTCGGTGGCGCGGGCGACTTCTGCGAACAAGGTGCCGCAATCATGGCTTCACTCTGGAGTCCTGACTACCAGGAAGCGTATTACGCATATACCCGGCAAAATGGAATGCTCTCCAGTGCAACGACTTCTACCGAACGACTCTGACCTGCCTTTATGTGTGGGCCGCAAGGGATAAAAGGTGCATAGACCGGAGACGGGTTTTCGGTCCCCGGCAAGACGAGCGCAAATCCCCACCAGATGCACATTTCGAGCCGGAGGTGTGATGCAAGTCACACCGTGTGGGTGCTGCTCGCTCTCAGGTCAGACGTTGAAAACGACGTCTTCTTGTCCGGGCCAGGCAAGTGCCACGCCTACTCGCCGACAGAGGTCCACCCACCTTGACTCAGACGGTTCGCGCTCGACCCAGAGGACCGCTGCTACCGCTGTTGCGCGATTGCTAAGTTGATCGTGATAGTCGAGGACCTGTCCGAGTCCGGTGCGGAGTTGGCGGGCCTCATTGGCGCGTGTCAGGGATTTGACTTCACAGACTGTCACTCGCCCTTCGGGATCCCGCCATGCAACGTCGAAATCGGGGTCGGATACGTTGGGAGACAAGGCAATGAAGCCGCGCTTCTGCGCTTCCTCTGCGAGTGCGTTTTGCAGCCGCCGGTGTGTCGATAGGTTCCGTCCAACCAGGTCAGGGTCAGGAGCGTTTGGTGTGGCAGGGGCCGGCGCCACGCTCTCGTCTGGTGCCACGTAGTCTTGCCCGATCTGCACATCGGGATCGTTGATCGCTGCTTTCACGGGAACTAGGTGGAAGCGGATGACCTTGCGCAGGGGGCCGCCACCGGTGGCAGGAGCCTGGCCTTCCGAATATGGCTGCTCTGGATCAAGGGCCCACTCGCCCAGGTAGCGAACCGTTCCGCGGGCGCCCTCGAATAGACGGAGCCGCTTGCCGGTCTCACGATGCTCGTAGATGGATTTGTTGCCACGGATCAACTTTTGGTCGCCGGTTTGCCCGTCACCTGTGTAGTGAAAGGTGCCGTCCTCGTTCCAGGTGTCGTAGTAACCGTGTTGATGCCCTGAGCTGGGCGCCGTGAAGATGAGGATGTTGTTCGTTGTCCTCGACGGGCTGATTCCGTTCTGAGAGCTTCCCCCATAGCGCTCATGTAGCTCGACCCGCCGAATTTCATCTCCAGGGTTGAGATGCCAATTTGGGTCCTCGCCCTTTGAAACGCTGATGGCTTCCTGGATGGCTTCCCACTGGCGCTTGCTCAGTCGGTGGGGGTTGCCTGCCCAAGGCTGGGCGAGAACGCTCGCGCCAGCCATGCGGGGATCGCTAGCGAGCAGGCTCTTGGGGGCCAACCGGTCCAGCCACTCATCGACCTCCAGAGGAACGTAGTCCCGTTCCCCGGGGTCTGTCGCCCAGTACTCTGCGTCGTCGGCCTTGCCGCGGTTGGCTCCGCCGGTGAAGTGACCATAGGCGATTACACCCGCGTGGGTACCGGTTACCCACACGGCGAAACTGTCCCCCGCGGCGACCTCAGCCCTGTGGCGTGCGAGGGTCCATGACTCGAGCACCTGGCCATCACTACGGAAGCGTGCTATGTCGAAGATGTTCGGGTTGCAGGTCAACAGCCACGCAGCCAAGGTTCCCCCCAGGGTGAAGACGCACGTAGAGGAACACTATGACAGTCCGCTGACACTCCAAATCAGGTTTCAAGCGGCGGCCTGAACCCGCACCGCTGACGTCAGTCGCCGCACTCGAAGACCTATGCGCTGATGGGCAACTCGCGCGCTCGCTGGCGCGCTTGAGCTCTTAGCTGCTTAAGGCGGTTGTGGAACGCGTTGTGGCGGTTCTGGTCAAGGTTTAGTGGCAGGTCGAGTTGGGAGATGAGCTCTGACTCCAAGGTCCATGGTTCGTTCTGCTCGATCCAACAGACTTGTGCGTTGTCTGCCATCCATCGGTTTAAGTCGGCTTCGTCAGCCTTACCGAAAGTCATGCGCGCACCGCTGCCCACACGGCGTAGCTCCAGCCCGAGTAGACAGCCGAGCGTAAGCCGTAGCGTCAAGTCGGCCGCGTTGCCACGGTCGTGTGCCGCACGCGTTTGCAGAGGTTCTGCTTGCTAGATCGGTTCGCCATGTAGCGCGGCGCGATGCCGGGGTAGGGCAAGTGTCCCGCGGCCAGGTCTGAGTGGGGTGGTAGCTCGAGGTGCCATCCGTACACCCCGGCCGTTGCGGGGACTGGGCTCGGACGGACCAAGACCTGCTGCACTGACCACAGTCGATCAGGGGCGGTGAGCAGTAGCTGCCACGGAGGGCCTCCAGGTGAGCCGAGGTTCGCGACCCCAGGCAGCTGGCTGAGGCGGACACAGTACTTCCACGACTGCGGGCCTCAGCTTGGGAGCAGGAACGATCAAGGGCCTACTGCTGGGATGTCCGAGGCCCATGTGTGCTGTCGGCACCTCCAAGTACGTTCCGGGCTGCTCGCGGGTGGCGCCGTGCTGATCCTGAACTTGTGGCAGATCCTGACGCGCTGGTGGTGAGGTGGCATGATCGTGCATGGGTACATCGCTGAAGAACTATTCGAAGGATGCAGCAGTGGATATGAACCGCGAACTGGAGGGTAGGAGTCCGGAGGTTGACGCAGAAGACCTTTTCAGTGAATCGGAAGACGATCTTGAAAATCTTCATTCGGCGACGACGTTCGAGGCATTTGTTGTGTCGAGCGACTGGACAACGGAAACCCTGCTAGGGCAAATCGATCGCGCCAACATTGAGATGGATCCCATTTTCCAAAGGCGCGACGCTTGGGACCGACTTAAGAAAAGTAGGTTCATCGAGTCGCTCATTGTGGGTCTACCGGTACCTCAAATCGTACTGGCAGAGCGGAAAGCTAAGCGGGGGAAGTATATTGTCCTCGACGGCAAGCAGCGCTTGCTAACGCTGATTCAGTTTGCGCGTGGAGACTTTAAACTTACAGGACTTGAGCTTCGCTCGGATCTCAATCGCTGTGACATCGACAGTATGCCCGCCGATGAAAAGCTGGCATTTGAGACGCAGACTCTTCGCACCATGGTTGTCAGGCACTGGCAGGGTGACGAGTTTTTGTATCTGGTATTTCACCGCCTGAATACCGGCAGTGTGCCGCTAAGCCCGCAGGAATTGCGGCAGGCGCTGCATCCCGGTGATTTTGTGGCCTTCGTAAACGAATTCACGACCGAAGACCTTACCTTCGCCAGGCTATTCGGTCGTAAAGACGGACCTGACTTCCGGATGCGTGATGTCGAGTTGCTGGTCCGGTATTTTGCATTTGCTAGGTTCCTCCCTCAATATGTCGGAAACCTCAAGTTGCTGCTCGATCAAACTTGCGTTCAACTGAACGATAGTTGGAAGAATGAGCGCCACCAGGTTAAGGAACAGGCGAGGCAGTGCGCTGAAGCGATCAGGGCTATCTCTGCAATTTTCAAGGAAAATGCCTTTCGGCGCCATAATGGTGACGAGTACGAGCGCCCATTTAATCGAGCCGTCTTTGACATCATGTGTTTTTATGCGAGTGATCCGACAGTTCGAACCCGCATGGTCGAACGGGCTGGCTCTGTGCGTGGGGCTTTTGAAGACCTGTCGAGTGATGCTCGGTTCGTTGCTGCCCTCACGAGCACTACGAAAAGCCTTGAAGCTGTCGAGAATCGACTGGTTATTTGGGGTAAGGCGCTGGAGCATGCCGTTGGCATGCCGCTGCCTGTTCCGGCTATCACGGAGGAGGGTCGGATTGCCTACGCGGCGGTATAAGCAGCTCAAGAGCAGAGTTGAACGGCTCGAGCAGCTTTTCCTTCCTCTGCCAAGCCCAGTCGGATCCTACACGCCCGATGAGTATGATCAGGTGCGTGCTTACATTGTGCTCTGCCATGCAGAAATGGAGGCATATCTTGAGGCTATGTGTCTAGATGTGCTTCGCAAAGCTGAAGATCGTTGGAGATCTTCCGCATCTGCTGGACCCTGCATTGCAGCACTTCTTCTTTACAATGACAAGAAAGTTAGTCCCCCCAAGTCTCTTGCGAAGCAGCCACCAGCAGAAGCTATCGATGTGATCATCACAAAGGCGATTAAGAAGCATCGAGACTTTACCCAGGAAGAAAACCACGGGATTAAAGAGGCGAATCTCCTGCGCTTGCTGCTTCCCATTGGATTTCAAGAATCTGATTTCGACGCGCTCTCAACATGGCTAGCTACGGTGAATACCTTCGGTGTAGCCAGGGGGCGTGTGGCTCACCAGTCTGCCAATCGGGTGCGGAATCCCCCGGACCCGTCACTCGCCCGAAATCAGGTATCTGACGTTCTTGACGGTCTTGTCCAGCTTGAACCCATCTTCGCCAAGCTTGGACGCCGGTAGGTTGCCGTGGCCCGCTCAATGTGCCGCGGCGCTGAGGCGTGCGGGCCCGTTCAGGAGCCGTGTGCTTATGCTTTGACGGTAGCCCTTGGTGCTTGAGACCGTTTTCGACCGGCGGTGGGTGGCTCCGGTGCCAGTCTGAACCTAGGCCGACGACAGTCAGCCACGACGGTGGGCCGGCTGGCCGACCAGGCGCGCGTATGTCTCGCCGCACCCCCACCGGCTCCAGCCACGTTATTGGTTTGTGTCGTTGACGGACGGAGCCGGCCACGAGTAGGTCAAAGCGTCTAACCCCACCTATCCTTTACTAGAATCAATTGCTTTTGTGGACCCTGATGACTGCACTTGTGTCGAAGTTCTCTGACAGGAAGAATTCTTGATCAGAGTAACGCCACGGGGAATTTCGAACATCCCAGGCAGCGTCTATTTCTGCTTCCTCTAGCAAGTTGACGTAAGATCCATAGTCGACACAGTAGCCATCGTACAAATCCCCGCTCCTCCCTCGAACGGTTAGGGCTGGGCGGATGAGATGAATAAGGCGTGCATCGTGAAGGTCCAAGAGTGAGGCAGGAGTGTCGTTCCTTCTCTTCACGAGGAAGAGTCTGGATCTCCCATCGAGAACAACGCTTTTCTGAATTCGCCTCCAGAGTGTCCATGCAGATTGATTCTGCGTTACGGTCACCTCCTTATCGGTGGTGAAATGCTTCATTGCAGCTTTGCGTACATGGGCGCGCTGTATCCGATTCCTTCCTGCACAACGGGCCGCCTTGCCGAGTAGTTGAATCGCGTCTCGAGGCACACCCTCCGCAGCCCTGACCAATTCCTCAAAGGCTCCTGGGGCGCACAAGTCACGAATAAGAGCATTGTGATCGCCGTATGGAGTTCCCTTGTTGTGCTCCTCTAGAAGTACTTCTAGATGGCGGTATATGAGTTCAGCAAAGAATGCACGGGCCTCCGGTCCGGCTTCGCCCTCTTGGAGATGCTCGTCCAGATTCAATGATGCGCCAGTGTCAGCGCTTGGCTCGAGTCCCAAATAATCCGTGCCGTGCGCCATAGGCTGATAGAACATTGATCGTCGCTCAATGGCTCCCACCTTCACTACCCAACCTCGGAGTGGGAATATTGTCCGTCTCAGCATATCTGCCAGGATTGGCTGCAGCGATATCGGAATGCTCGTCCACTCGTCTAGCAGTACCCAGATGCGCCGAGGATGCAGCTGGTCCGTTATCTTTTCAGCAGCTGATCTTAGTTGCCCAAAGACTACTCTAGGTGTTTCTATGCCGGACACTTGACGTGACCTCTTGTTGGCACGATTTGTTGAGGTCTTTGCGCTCGCTTCGATCCCGGCATCGAACCCTTTCTGTGAGACTTTAAGGTGGGCTCCGTGCCCAGACTCTTGCGAGTTTCCTTTTTCGTTTTCCTCAGTTTCCGTGACGGGCCCTTTAACCTTTACCTGCGTGCTCGCATCTACGAAATCATCCAATACATGCAAAATTCCCTCGAATCTTTCATCCTCGATAGCTTTCGATAGGAGTTCTCCATGAATACCTTCAAGGATATCGACAAGCAGCGTAGTGCCGCGAAGGCTAATTGACTCGCTGTCGTCAGAATAGAGCCCGGTGTTCGATCCCACCTGCCGTAGGTCTAGATATATTGGGAGGTCGCCTGATGCTAGGACGTCGGAAGCCAAGTGATGGAGGGTGTGTGTCTTTCCGGTGCCGCGCCTGCCGTATAGGATTTGGTTGTCAGGGCTACCCAGGGCGTCAGCGACTGCTTGAACATTGACGAAAGTTCGAACAAGCGTCTGCGGCTCACTATTGTCAGCCCGTGTGGCGATACGAGAAGCCAGAATGTTGAGCGGTCTTACATGCTCCATGACTGCTCTCCTGCTGAGCGTTTGCAGGCCCCGTATCCAGACCACCACAGACACCGAAGTGTCGCCACTGGAAGGCATACTTGATCTCCGTGAAGGCAGAGCATCAGGTCAGTTGTGGGATGGTGTTTCCAGGAACTGCCCCAAGAGTGACGGCTTCATCCCCGGTCGGTCGGCTGAGTGCTGCCATCGCGGCACGGCCCCCGGCCGGGCTGGAGCGGGGCGCAGACAGGAGCGCAGGCCCGGCCGGGGGCCGGGCCGCGCGCGGGGAGCGGAGCGAGCCGCCTTGAACCAGTAGAGAAAGTTTGAATCATGGTCCGGGTGCTGGCGTTGTCCGGTCCCGGGAGATGCTTGACGCTTCGGTCCCAGCTGATGGTTGACAGTGGCCGTGATCGGCTTTGCTGTGCGCGTCGTTGTAGCGCGGGGCTTGGAGGGAGGATGGTCGCGTGCTTCCATCTCGACTGCTCTGGTGTGATCCCAGGCCCATCCCCAGGTTCAACCGGCAGGATCCGGTGACGCAGATTGTGTGTGATCCGGACTTCTACGAGCCGGTGGACGGGGACGACTGTTCGACGTTTTCGTACTTCTGTCAGACCCATGACCGCTACTACGGGCACGACCGCTGTGGGGAAGGGGCGCATCTCATCGCCCTTCATTGCGAACGGCACGGGCCCGAGAACATGTGGCCTCAGCCCCTCATGATGGCGTTCCCGGACGGGTTCTCCCCTCTGCTCAGTGACGTGCAACTGGCCTGGGTGCGATCGGAGGAGGACGTTTCCTGAGATCCGTGGGACGGACAGACCTTGGCGTATCGGGAGACCCTGCCCCGTGGTGTAGAACCCTGTGTATGGGGAGTGAGCGGCGGGAACGGATGCAGGCGCTTGGGGTGCGTCTTCGGGGGCTTCGTACGGAGGCTGGTCTGACGGGTGCCGTCCTGGCGCAGCGGGCCGGCGTGGGGCAACCGACCGTGTCCAAGGTCGAGAACGGGCGCATGGTTCCCAGCCTTGACGTCCTGCGGCGTTTGACGCTTGCCCTCGACCTCGACGAGTCGACCACTCGTGAGGTGCGTGACCTCCTGGTCGCCGTCGAGGCTGCTCCGGACACCGACGAGACAACCGGCAACGACGCACCCGCCGGGGCAACCCTCGATGACGCGGTCCGATCTGCACGGCTGGTGCGCTCGTTCCAATGCGTCGTTCTGCCGGCCATGCTCCAGACCGCGGAGTACTCCCGGCACGTCTTCGACAGCGCGCCGAACTCGACGCCTGAGGCTGTCGGCCGTGCCGTGGCTGTCCGTGTCGAGCGACAGAGCCTCCTGTACGAGCCTGGGCGGGAATCGACGTTCGTGCTGACGGAGGCCGTGTTGCGGACCTGGCCTGGGAACCCCTCGCTGATGCTCGCCCAGTTTGACCGGCTCCTGGCCGTCGAGAGTCTGAGCACGGTGCGCCTCGGGGTCATCCCCTGGCGTCGGGCGGTGCCGGTCATGCCTCGTCACGGGTTCACCTTGTGCGACCGGCGGGCGGTCGTCGTCGAGACCTTCCGAGGTGAACGGGTCCTGGATGACTCTGCCGAGGTCGCCGCGTACGAGGAGATCTTCGCCCGCTTCGAAGAAGCTGCGATCTTCGGGATCGAGGCGCGGGAGCTGCTGCTCCGCGTGATGCAGGAGTTCCGGGAGTTGGAGGACTTCACCACTCGTTAGAGGAATAATTCCTCTAAATGCCTGGCTCATCGGTCACGCATAGGAATACTCTGCTCGCAATGCCGTCTAGCCCCCTAGACGAAGAGGAGAGTTCCCATGCCCAAAAAGTGGTGCCGCATCTTCCCTGGCCTGGCCTGGCAGGTTGCGGAGGCCCGACACTTCGTCGGTGCCCTGCTTGAGGACGAGGGCTCCGGCCTCGTGGACGACGCGGTCCTGGTCGTCGGCGAGCTGGCGGCCAACGCCGTCCGGCACACGCGAAGTGGCTGGTATCGCGGATGGTTCCTCGTGGTCGTCCACTTCGGCGACGACCTGGTGCGCATCGAGGTGACTGACCAAGGTGGCGACGAGGAGCCCCTGCTTCGCAGCGTGAACAGCCAGGTGGAAGAGGGGGGCCGCGGGCTGATGCTGATCGCGGCCTGCGCCAAGGACTGGGGTGTGAAGGACCGGCCCGCGGGTGGGCGTTGCGTCTGGGCCGAGCTGTCGCGGAACGGCGCGTCATGACCTCCTGCCCGGTGGTGATCCGTGGCGGTGGCTGCCTCGCGGGTAGTGGAGGGTGAGTCCTCGTGGTGTGCCTCGGCGGCGGGCCGGCTTCTATGTGATCGGTGTTCATTCGGGCAGGCGACTCCCGCCCATTCCGTCTAGGGCCCTAGACTCCTGGGTACTTCTAGGAGGTGTGGTCATGTCGGACGAGTTGCAGCGGATCATGGCGATCGATGATCCGTACCTGCTCCTGCGTGAGGTCACGACGCGGTTGGCCGACGCGCAGCAGGAGGTGACCGAACTCGCCCGGCTCCGTCGCCGTGTGGTCCAGGACCTCCACGCCCAGGGGCTGTCGTATGCGCAGATCGCCGAGAAGGCCGGCCTGAGTCGTGGGCGGATTCACCAGATCCGACACACCGGTCCAGCACCCGAGGGGGTCTTCCTTGGTGCGGGCGCCGTCACGATCGTCACCCCGCTGCGCTGGGACGCCGAGAAGAAGCGCCCCGTCGTTGCCATGGCTGACGTGAACTCCGGGAAGCGGCTGGAAGAGCTGGCCAAGTCGTACGGGCTCGATGTCAGCTCCGGTCACGTGCTGGTGAGCGGTGAAGTTGACCTCAACCGGGATGGCCTGGTCGTCGTCTGCGGTCCGGGTATGTCCGAGACCATGAGTGACCTGTACGCCCAGGACCCGGTACTGAGCTGGGAGCATCCGGAAGGAGAACCCTGGGCGCTGGTGGACCGGCGTACCGGCAACTCGTATCGAGCGGGTCGGGATACCGATCCGTCTCGTTGGTACGACGTCGGATACCTCGGCCGGCTGCCTCGACCGGACGGCAACGGCTCGGTGCTCGCCATCGCCGGAATCCACACCGAGGGCTCCCTCGGTGTGGTCCACATGCTCACCTCCGACCTCAACACGATCTGGGGGCAGGTGGGCGAGCGCCGCTTTTCCACGCTGGTGCGCGTCGAGTACGACCCCGAGACCGACGAACCGCAGTCCGTCGAACTGCTCACCCCCCTCTACCTGCACGATGAGGAGACGGAGGCGTGAACGTCGCCCTCGGTTCACAGCCCTCCGAACCGTGCGGGGGCAACGAGGACTTCGCCGCTGCCGCACATGGCACGGCTGTCCTGCTGGACGGTGCCGGCGTGGCCGGGGCGGAGACCGGTTGCATGCACGGCGTCGCGTGGTTCTCGTTCACGCTGGGCGGGCTGCTGTTGAGCGCCATCACGGTGCAACCTGCACGGCCGCTCGCCGATTGTCTGGCCGACTCGATCCGCGGAGTCCGGTCGCTGCACGAAGACACCTGCGACCTGGCCTATCGGGCCAGTCCGACCAGTACGGTCGTCGCCGTGCGGGCCGCTGAGGGAGTCCTGGAATACCTCGTACTCGGCGACTCGACACTCCTGCTCGCCGACAAGGACGGGAAGACGACCGCCGTCACGGATCTGCGCCTGGACGACGTCAGCGTGCAGCTGCGTGGGCCAGTCGACGCGTTGCCTACCGGTTCCCCCGAGCACGCTGCCGCCCTGGCCGAGTACCGCGACGCCCTGACGGGGCTCCGCAACCGGCCGGGTGGCTTCTGGATCGCCGGGCCCGATCCTCAAGCGGCCGAACATGCCCTTACCGGGTCCGTGCCGCTGGAATCGCTGACCTCCGTGACTTTGCTCAGCGACGGCGCTACGCGACTCGTCGACCTCTTCGAACTTGCCACCTGGCAAGAGGCGTTGGACGTCCTCGGGGAGTCCGGGCCCGACGGGCTGATCCGCCGAGTGCGGGATGCCGAGGCCGATGACCCCGACGGTCGTCGCTGGCCACGGGGCAAGGCACATGATGACGCCACCGCACTGCACTGGGTGCTGCCCGAGTAACCGGCGTTGCCCTGCTCCCGCCCTTGCTCAGATGCGGTATGCCCCCGCTGGTACGCCATGGGCGACGCCGTACGGAGTCAGGGCGACGACGCCGGTTCCCCGTGACGGTGTGTCGGGGCCGATGTGCAGGGGGCTGACGCCATAGGAGCGGGCGAGGTCCGCGGCCATGTCGTGAGTTGCCGACCGCCACTCGTCTTCGTCGTCCTGGCTCTCTTGGGCGGGGTCCCAGTCGGGCGTGAGGCCCAGTTCCACACGGCGGGCCCGCTCGTACGGCAGGGGCTCGCCGAGGGTGAGCAATTCGTCCTCTCCTTCGCCTGTTTCGCAGTACCGCCGGATCACGGTGCCCTGCTCGGCGATGAGCCAGGCGGAGCCGTCGCCCTGGCCGCCGTAGTAGTACGCGTGGGCCTGGCCGTAGCGGGCGCTGAGTTCGGTGCACAGGCGCAGGACGTCCTCGCTTCGCTCCTCGCCGCACGGGTCGCACCATGCGCCGAGGATGAGGGTCCAGCCGTCGAGCTCGGGCGTCACGAAGACCCGTTCGTAGCCGTTGTGGGGGTCGTCCGCGCCGCAGCCGTGGCCGTCCGCGTCGACGATGTCGTTGCCGAGAGCGAAGGTCACCGGTCTTGGGTCGACCAAGCCAAGGGTCTGCATGATTCCGGCCTGGTCACCGCTCGGGACGGCCATCCAGTGATTCCAGCACGCCCACATCCCTTCGGGCCGGTCGTCCGGGAGTTTGACGCGGATGAGTCGTTCGATCGCGGCCACGTCGGCGCGGGACAGTGCCGGTTCGCCGCCCAGCTCGGCGAGCACGGTCAACGCACGCGCCCGCTGCCAGCCCGGCCCTTGGTCCCGGATGCGCTGGAGCAGGGGAATGACGTGCTCGCCTTGAAGAATCAGGGCGTCCTGCGCCTGTCGGGCAACCCCCGGGTCGGGATCCCCGAGCAGGGGCATCAGGGCAGAAATGACAGACCGGGCATCGTCGCCGCAGTGCTGGAGCCCGCGGATGGCCGTCGCGCGCACGTGCGGCACGGGATGGGAGAGGGCTGCGGTGTAGCGGTCCAGGGCCGCCGCGCCAAGGCAGGAGAACGCGAAGCCGACGCGCTTGCGAGAGCTCTCGGTGGACGCGGAGGCGAGACCTCGAAGTAGGCCGTCGAAGGCTGCGTCCCCGATCCGCTCAAGCACGCTGGCGATCGGCCGCCAGTCCACAGGGGATTCCTCGTCCGTCAGCTCCCGCACCAGGTGCTCCACCGCGTCGGGGCCAAGAGCGGCCAACGTGTCAGCCGCCGCTTCGCGTCGGTCCGGCACCCCGAGGTCCCGTATCAAGTCGGTGTCCACCACGTTCCCTCCAGCAAGGTCGACCGGCCCTCGGGCGTCATGATCCGGCACGGGTCTGACATTGTCAGAGCCACCCGACTTGCATACCCCCCTAGACAGTTGACGGTCCGTCGGTCTAACGTAGTCGTCAACCCCCCTAGACAGTTCCGGGTGGGCCACCCCTCTGCTGTCTAGGGGGGTATCCAGCCCAAGCGGTGCGGACTGAACGCATCGCCAACCAAGTGAGGTTCAAGAAATGCGTGTCATCCCCGTAGACGTCTCGGCTGCGACGCTCCTCGTCACCAAGCTGCCTGAGGTCAAGGTGAAGGACCGTCAGACCGGTGAGATCGCCATCGACCCGGTGACCAACGACCGGCTCATGGTGCTGGAGTTGGTGTTCATCGCGGCGGGCGGTTCGGACATGATCAAGGTCACCGTTCCTGAGAAGGGCATCGGTGAGGGCCTGGTGATGGGAGCTCCGGTCATCCTGCCCGGCCTCATCGCCCGTCCCTGGGAGAGCGAGTTCGGCGGGCGGATGCGTCACGGCATCGCCTACCGGGCGGACGCGGTCATGGTCAACGCTCCGGCTCCGGTGCAGGGCTGATCGCCATGACTGACACCGTCTGGACGCTGACACTGTGCCTGCTGGCACTCGCCGCCCTGCTGGTCCTGCGCCGCCGCGCACCGGTCGCGTTCTGGTGGCTGGTCGGCTACCCGTTCGTCGCGCTGCGCGTGCTCACCACCTACCGGGCCACGATGGACGCGTGCGGCCTGACGGTCCCGGCCTCGGCCGTCCGTCGGGCCACGGCCCGGATGATCGGGCGGGAAGCCACCCCCGTTCCGCCTCGGCGGTCGCTTCCGTGGCCGACCGGGTCCGGGCTCGTGATGCGGCTGCGCATGGCGACCGGGCAGGCTCCCGAGGACTTCATGGCCTCGGCCGACCGGCTGCGCCACGCCTGGGCCGCACACGCCGTGCACATCCGTCCGACCAAGCCGGGCTGGCTCGAACTGCGCCTGATCGGCTGGGACGTTCTCTCCGACGTGCAGCCCGCACGGCGGTGGAAGCAGCGCGGGCCGCTCACCCTTCCGCTGGCGCTTCGGGATGACGGACGGTGGCACGTACGGGACTTCCGTGCCGTGCCGCATGAACTCATCCTCGGCGCAACGCAGTCCGGCAAGTCCGTGTACCTGCGGAACCTTCTGTGTGGCCTGGCCCGGCAACGTGTCGTGCTCGTCGGGATCGACTGCAAATGGGGCGTCGAACTCGCCCCGTTCGCACCCCGGTTGTCGGCACTCGCTGACACTTCCGACCGTGCCAACGAACTCCTTGACGCTCTGCTGGAAGAGATGGAGGCACGGTTCCGGCTGATCGGTCTTCGGTCCGGACTGGGTGCGGATGCCGTGCTCACCTCGGACGTGTGGGGGCTGCCGGACGCGGTGCGGCCGGTGCCGGTCGTGGTTGTGGTCGACGAGGTCGCGGAACTCTTCCTCGCCGCAAGCCGGGACGACGAGAAGCGACGCGATGCGATGGTCACCAAGCTCATCCGTATCGCCCAGCTCGGTCGCGCGGCCGGCATCTACCTCGAAGTGTGCGGCCAGCGCTTCGGCTCCGAACTCGGCAAGGGCGCGACCATGCTCCGCGCCCAGCTCACCGGCCGCATCTGCCACCGCGTCAACGACGAGTCGTCGGCGAACATGGCGCTGGCCGACATCTCCCCGGAAGCGGCTCTCGCGGCCACCTCTATCCCGGCCGAACGGCCCGGCGTCGCCATCGTCGGCGACTCCTCCGGCGGCTGGT
The DNA here is from genome assembly GCF_044335095.1 of Streptomyces sp. NPDC020597. Taxonomy (NCBI): domain Bacteria; kingdom Bacillati; phylum Actinomycetota; class Actinomycetes; order Kitasatosporales; family Streptomycetaceae; genus Streptomyces; species Streptomyces sp. NPDC020597. The sequence continues at coordinate 738,009 of NZ_JBIRUL010000001.1, forward strand.
TCCGCGCCCGCTCGCCACACCTCACCCTCGATGAGGCGGCGGCCATCTGCCGCGACACCTCCGGCCTCGTGCCGGAACTGCCCCGCCTCGGCTCCTTCCGGCCCGTCGTCGCCGTCGAGTCCGCCGGGTCGGCCTCTCCCGCCGCTGCCGCGCCGACCGTGCGCCCGGTGACCGAGTAGCCGCACCCCTTTCCCACGGTCGGCGTGACCGTCGCGCGCCAAGTCCCTACCCCTCCCATGCCTCGAACCGGAAGGAAGCCGAGCCGATGCGTGCCCAACTGGCCCGTGTGGACGCCGTGATCGTCCAGGCCGTCATCGCGGGTGCCCTGTCCTTCTCGCACCTGCACGACCTTGCTGAGGCGGCTGGACAGGGCGGCTGGAAGGCGTGGGCCTACCCCGTCAGCGTCGACCTGCTGTTGGTCGCTGCATGGCGTCGGATGCGGGAAGCGCAGCGCGCCGGACAACCCGCTGGGGGACCGAGGTTGTGGTTCCTGGTCGCCCTTGCCGCCTCCCTCGGCGCGAACGTTGCGACCGCAGGGCTCCTCGACCTGGACGACGTTCCCGCGTCGCTCCGCGTAGTGGTGGCCGGCTGGCCCGCCGTCGCCTTCTTCGGCGGAACGCTTCTGGCGCACACGTCCCGCATGCCAGAGGCACCGACGGAGACGGGGACGCCCACTGCCCCGGTCGCCGTCGAGGAGCCCGACCGTGACGCGCTCCCGGCACCGTCCACCGACCCGAAACCGGCTCCGGAGTCCGCTATCGAACGGATCGCCACCCCCGTTCCTGCCCCGGCGCCCACTGCTCCCGCCGTCTCCCTGCCGCCCGCCCTCGTCGACCGCGTCCGGGTCCTGGCCGAGGAACACCGCGCTACCACCGGCCACCCCGCCGACCCCGACACCGTCCGAGCCCGGCTCGGCCTGCCGCCGTCCATGACGCCGTCCGTCGCCGCCCACCTCTGAAAGGAGACGCACGCGATGCGTCCCGCTATCCGTTCCGCGCTGGAGTACGCCGCAGAGCTGACCCGCCGCAATCGGCTCGTCGAAGCCGTCGCGGTCGCGGAAGCCGCGTTCTACCAGGCCACCCACGACGAATTCCCCGAGATCAGGCAGTGGCTCACCGACCACGCCCACGACTTCACCGGAGAGGACACCCCGCGATGACCAACCCCAGGTTCCGCAACGTCCGCCGCATCGGCCCCGTACAGGTCGCCTCCTACCTCGCCCGTGGCCGCAACCGCCACCTCGCCGCCTGCACCGCACCTCGCTGTGACTTCTCCACCGAGTACGACAGCCGCGCCGCCGCCGAACTCGCCGCCCGCACCCACCGCTGCAAGGCCTGACAGGAGACCGCCGCCATGACCGTCCCGCTCTGGTTCGCCGTGCTCGTCGTCGCCGTCCTCGGCATCCAGCTCGCCCGCCCGCCGTGGTGGCTGGTCGCCCTGCTCCTCCTGGGCGGCTACCTCGTCGCCGACAGCGTCCTCGCCCCCGCCGTCGCCGCCCTCCTCGACTGATCGCCCGCAGAAGGGATCACCCACGTGTTCACCCCGAAGTACCCGCCGCAGGACACCGCCTCGGTCAACACCATCCCGGCTCCGACCGTCTACAGCCCGACCGCGTACAGCCCGGCGGCCTATGCCCCGGCTTCCGTCCCCGTTCCGTCCGCCCCGACCTCCAACCGCCCGACTGTCCAGCTCACGCCCGGCAGCACGCTCGCCCTCATCGCTGGTGGCAGTGCCGCCGTCCTCGTCGTCGGTGCGGTCTTGGTCTCCATGCTCCTCGCTGTTGCGATCACCGCCGCCTCCGTGGCCGTCTGCGCGGTCGTCATCCGCTCCATCCTCCGGAGCGACCGCCGCTGACCTCATCCACTTCTCTGCCTCGACTTGCCCACACTGTCTAGCCCCCTGGACGAGCCGAGGTCTGGCCCCAAACTCCAGCCCCTCCAAGGAGGAACCCGCACATGCGTCCCGAGGCTCCGCCCGGAGCCATCCGTCAGCTGGCGGCCCTCGCCCTGCACGGCGACCTCAGCGGCTACGCACGGCAGATCCAACGTCTCGGTGGTTGCGAGCAGCCCGTACGGATGGAGGGTCAGCGCCTAGACGTCCACGCCGCTACGGGCGAGATCGTCCGTGAGGTCGTCGACCGAGACCTTCCGGTCGGACAGCTCCTCATCCGCTGCAACAACCGCCGCGCCACCAGGTGCGCCGCGTGCGCCGAGGTCTACCGCAAGGACACGTTCCACCTGGTTACGGCCGGGCTGAGCGGCGGCAAGGGGATCGGCCCGATCGTCGCAGGACACCCCCGCGTCTTCGCCACCTTCACCGCCCCGTCGTTCGGCCCGGTCCATAACCGTCCCTCCGCCGGCCGCTGCCGTTGTGGTCGTGTCCACCCGGAAGGGGACTCCATCCTCGGCACGCCCCTCGACCCAGAGCGCTACGACTACGGCGCGGCCGTCCTCTGGAACGCGCACGCCGGTGCCCTCTGGGCTCGGTTCACCACCTACCTGCGTCAGCAGCTCGCCTCCCGCGCGGGCATCGGCCGCTCCGAACTGCGCGACTGCCTCAAGGTGTCGTACGCCAAGGTCGCCGAGTACCAGCGGCGCGGTGCCGTCCACTTTCACGCCGTGATCCGGCTCGATGGTCCGGAAGGTGCCGAGGACACTCCGCCGGCCTGGGCGACCACAGAGCTCCTCAGCGATGCGATCCGCTCGGCAGGTCGTCTCGCCGAGGCGCCTGGTCCGATCCTCGACGGTCGCGCCTACACCTTCCGCTTCGGCAAAGAGCTCGACGTCCGGCCCATCCGTTCCGCCGACTTCACGGGCACTACCGACCTGAGCAGCCGAGCCGTCGCCTCCTACATCGCCAAGTACGCCACCAAGGGCGCGGAGAGCGCGACCGGCACCCTCGACCGCCCGATCCGCAACCCAGTCATCGACCTCATCGGCACCGACGTCACCGACCACGCCCGACGGATGATCCTCACCTGCTGGCACCTCGGCGCGCTCCCTGAGCTCGAAGACCTGCGCCTGCGCAAGTGGGCTCACATGCTCGGCTTCCGCGGTCACTTCTCGACCAAGTCCCGCGCGTACTCCGTCACCCTCGGCGCCCTCCGCCAGGAACGCGCTGACCACAACGAAGCACTCACCCGTGAACGCGCGGCTGAGGCGGGTCACCCGCTGCCCGACCCGGACACCGTCCTCGTCCTCTCTCACTGGCGCTTCGCCGGTACCGGGCTGACCGCCGCCGAATCCTGGCTCGCCACCTCGCGGCGACCCGACACCCCGGACACGGAAGGAGACTCGTCGTGGACCGCCGACGAGACGAACTGATGACCGTCCCGCAGATCCTTGCCGAGCTGGGCGGAGTCTCTCGCCGCACCTTCTACCGCTGGCGCGAACTGGGGCATGCTCCGGAAGCGATCAAGCTTCCGAACGGTGAACTTCGCTTCTGGCGCAGTGACTTCACCTCGTGGCTCCATGGGCTCGGGGAGGCCGCGTGAAGTCCTACGACGTGCGGATCTGGAGCATTCGCAAGAGGCCAACGAAGAAGGCTTCGTATGAGGTGCGCTGGAGGGTCGCCAGCACGCTGCCGTTCTCCGAGACCTTCCGAACCAAGGCACTCGCGGACAACTTCCGGGCGCAGCTACTCAGGGCCGTTCAGAACGGGGAGGCATTCGATTCGGAAACCGGTCTGCCGGACTCGATGGCAACCGCTAAACCGTCCCTCACCTGGTACGACTTCGCGCGGGCGTACATCGCCATGAAGTGGCCGCATGCTGCGCCGAACTCCCGAGACAGCGCCAACGAGACGATGACGCTCGTCACGACACAGCTGCTCGACGACAGGCCGGGTCGGCCGGCTGATGACGTGCTCCGACGTGCACTGCGTGGCTGGGCCTTCGTCGTCCGGGGCGCGAACGAGGAACCGCTGCCCGTCGAGTTCGCAAACGCCCTGCGCTGGGTGGCCAAAGCGTCGCTGCCGCTGGCGACGCTCAAGAACCCGGCGGACATCCGGCGCGTCCTCGACTCGCTCAAGCTCACGTTGTCCGGGGCCACGGCTGCCGCCGAGACCGTACGGCGCAAGCGGGCCGTCCTCTTCAACGCGCTCGCCTACGCGGTCGAGTTGGGGGAGCTCCCCGAGAACCCGGTCACGCTCGTGAAGTGGAAGCCACCCAAGGTGACTAAGGAAGTGGACCGCCGTGTAGTCGTGAACCCTCGCCAGGCAGGGGAGCTCTTGGTCGCGGTCTCGTACGTGGGTGGGTACCGCCGGGCTCGCGGGCGGCGGCTCGTCGCGCTGTTCGCCTGCATGTACTTCGGTGGTCTCCGTCCAGCTGAGGCCGTGGCGCTGCGCCGTCAGGACTGCACGCTGCCGGACAGCGGGTGGGGCTCGCTGATCCTGGAGAAGAGCCGCCCGACCGTCGGTAAGCGCTGGACCGGGACCGGCGCCGTTCACGACGACCGCGGCTTGAAGAACCGAGCAGCGAACGAGACCCGCATCGTTCCGATTCCGCCCCGCCTCGTGCGCATGCTCCTCGCGCACATCGAGGAGTTCGGCACGGCCAAGGATGGCCGGCTGTTCGCCAACGAACGTGGGGGAGTGGTCGCCTCCACCACCTACTGGCGTGTCTGGGATGAGGCGCGGCACCTGGCGCTCACACCGGAGCAGGCGGCATCACCGCTCGCGGCTCGGCCGTACGACCTGAGGCACGCAGCGCTCTCCTCGTGGCTCAACGCCGGCGTGGATCCGACCGAGGTCGCCGAGCGGGCAGGTAACAGCGTCGAGGTGCTCCTGAGCCGGTACGCCAAGTGCCTCGACGGTCGGCAGGACGTTGCCAACCGTCGGATTGCCGAGCTCCTGGAGGAGCACGACGACCAGGAGGGCGAGCCCGGCGACGAGACCTGATCCCGACACACCTGAGACCGCCCACACGCGGCATGATGGCCCCTGGACTTCCTGTCCGGGGGCCTCGTCGTTTCCGGGGGTCTACCTGCGGATTTACGCTCTGCGGCCTGGCCGCGAATAGGCCGCGGGCTTCGACATACGGCCGCTCCGAGCGGCACACAGCTGCACATACGCCAAGACCCCGTCCTCAGCGAAAGCGCTGGTGGCGGGGTCTTTGGGCACCTAATTCAAGGTGCCCCCGGCAGGATTCGAACCTGCGCACACGGCTCCGGAGGCCGTTGCTCTATCCCCTGAGCTACGGGGGCGTGTCGGGCCGGAGTTGTTTGCTCGCGGCGACGGGTAGAACACTACCAGCTCCCTCGGGGTGTTCATGAACGTGTTTTCGCGGGCCGGAGCGTCGCCTGCGAGGGGTGGAAGTGGGGAAAACCCGGACGCGGTGGCCGGTCCCGACCTACTCTCGAGGTGTGCCAGGCGCGTCGGGCCGGGTGCTTGTTGTCGACGACAACAAGGTCATCCGGCAGCTGATCAGGGTCAACCTCGAGCTGGAGGGCATCGAGGTCGTGACCGCGTCCGATGGTGTCGAGTGTCTGGAAGTCGTCCATGAGGTGCGACCCGATCTCGTGACCCTCGATGTCGCCATGCCCCGGCTCGACGGGTTGCGTACCGCCGCCCGGCTGCGTACCGATCCACGGACGCGTGATCTGCCGCTCGCCATCATCAGCGCGTGTACGCAGTACGAGGTGGAGGCCGGGCTGGAGGTCGGCGTCGACGCCTTCCTCGCCAAGCCCTTCGACCCCGCCGAACTCGTTCTGCTCGTTCGGAGCTTGATGGATCGGGAGAGCGGCGCGGGGGAGGGCGTGGGGGCCGGGACGGGGGGCGGGTCCGGCGCGGGACCCATGACCGACTAGACACATCCCGTAGTCGTGTCGATCCTTGTCGGCGTCCACATTGCGGACGTCTCGGAAACCTGCTCGCATACCCGCCCCCTTCCTCCCCTACGCTTGTCCCGTGACCCCCGTCGAGCTCTCCCGTACCGTGCTGTGCGCGGTGCGTCGTGCCGTGGAGGCCGGGGAGCTCAGCGTGGCGGTTCCTGCGCGTGCCGTGGTCGCGCCGCCGGGGCCCGGTGGGCGTGGGGACTACGCCACCAACATCGCCCTGCAGCTCGCCCGCCCGGCCGGGCAGCCCCCGCTCCGTGTCGCTGAAGTGCTCCGGTCGTACCTGGCCGCCTCCGAAGGGGTCGCCGGCGTCGAGATCACCGGGCCGGGGTTCCTCAACCTGCGCCTCGACGGTTCCGCCGCCGCGGTCCTCGTCCGGCGTGTTCTCGTCGAGGGGCCGCGGTACGGGCACGACGACAGGCTCGCCGGTCAGGTGTTCGCGGTGCGGGTGCCGTACGAGGTGCGGGCGGAGGTCGTCGCCGACGCGCTCGCGCGGATCGTCGCGGCGCAGGGCGGCCGGGTCGACATCTGTCACGACGGGCCCGTCACCCTGCGGCCCATTCCTGCGCCCGAGGACCCCGCCCCGCTCGGGCCCGACGCGGCACGCTGGGCGCTGCTGCATCCGGCGCCGCACGACCGGCCCCGGATCACCGCCGATCATCTGGTCCAGCGGGAGAACAATCCTCTCTTCCGTGTCCGTTACGCCCACGCCCGCACCCGGGCCGTGTGCCGCAACGCCGCCGATCTCGGGTTCGGGCCCCGGTCCGGCCCCGGGCCGCGCGATGCCCTCACGAACGTCCTCACCGATGTCGTCGCGGACGTCGGCGGCGCCGGCTTCGGGCTTCGGGCGTCGTCCGAAGCCCAAGACCTGCTTACCCTTCTGGCGGACTACCCCCGCATCCTGGCCACGGCCGTGACCGACGTCCCGCAGCCGGTCACCCCCGGCCTCGATGCCGGCGCTCCCTCCCGTCTCGCCCGGCACCTTCTCGCGCTGGCCGACGTGACCCTCGTCCTGCTTCCCGTCGTCCTTCCCCGTGGTGAGGAGAAACCCTCGGCCGCCCACCGTGCCCGGCTCGCGCTTGCCGAAGCCGCCGGGACGGTGCTGGCCGGCGGTCTGTCCCTGCTCGGCATCGACGCACCCGATCACCTCTGAGAGAGCACGCCCAGATGAGCCGTTCCGCCCACCCCGCCGGGCCCCGTCACGCCGACGTCCTGCCCGAGGGCCACTACTCCGCGCCGCCCGCCGATCTGAACACCCTCGACGGCAAGGTCTGGGCGCAGACCGTCACACGCAACGCCGACGGTGTGCTGACCGTCGGCGGCGTCGACGTCGTCAGCCTTGCCGAACAGCACGGCACCCCCGCCTACATCCTCGACGAGGCGGACTTCCGCGGCCGGGCGCGTGCCTGGCGCACCGCGTTCGGCGACGACGCCGACGTGTTCTACGCCGGCAAGGCGTTCCTGTCCCGGGCCGTTGTGCGGTGGCTGCACGAGGAGGGGCTCAACCTCGACGTCTGCTCCGGCGGCGAGCTGGCCACCGCCCTGTCGGCCGGCATGCCCGCCGACCGCATCGCCTTCCACGGCAACAACAAGTCGACGGAGGAGATCCGCCGGGCCGTGGAGTCCGGCGTCGGGCGCATCGTCCTCGACTCCTTCCAGGAGATCGTGCGGGTCGCGCACATCGCGCAGTCCCTCGGCAAGCGCCAGCGGGTCCAGATCCGCATCACCGTCGGCGTCGAGGCCCACACGCACGAGTTCATCGCCACCGCCCACGAGGACCAGAAGTTCGGGATCCCGCTCGCCGGCGGTCAGGCGGCCGAGGCGGTGCGGCGCGCCCTGCAGCTCGACGGACTCGAGCTGGTCGGGATCCACTCGCACATCGGGTCGCAGATCTTCGACATGTCGGGGTTCGAGGTCGCCGCCCACCGGGTGGTCGGGCTCCTCAAGGTGATCAGGGACGAGCACGGCGTCGAGCTGCCCGAGATCGACCTCGGCGGCGGTCTCGGTATCGCCTACACCAGCGACGACGACCCCCGTGAGCCGCACGAGATCGCCAAGGCGCTGACCGAGATCGTCACCCGGGAGTGCGAGGCCGCACGGCTGCGCACCCCGCGTATCTCCGTCGAGCCGGGCCGCGCGATCGTCGGGCCCACCGCCTTCACCCTGTACGAGGTCGGCACCGTCAAGCCGCTCGACGGGCTGCGGACGTACGTCTCCGTCGACGGCGGCATGTCCGACAACATCCGCACCGCGTTGTACGACGCCGAGTACAGCGTCGCGCTCGTCTCGCGTGCCAGTGACGCCGAGCCCATGCTGGCGCGCGTGGTCGGCAAGCACTGCGAGAGCGGGGACATCGTGGTGAAGGACGCGTTCCTGCCGTCGGACCTGGCGCCCGGTGACCTCATCGCCGTCCCCGCGACGGGGGCGTACTGCCGTTCCATGGCCAGCAACTACAACCACGTGTTGCGGCCGCCGGTGGTCGTCGTGCACGAGGGGGAGTCGCGGGTCGTCGTGCGCAGGGAGACCGAGGAGGACCTGCTGCGGCTCGACGTGGGCTGAGCGGCCGGCCGGGAAATCGGCCCCGCGAAGGAGAATGGGGCGGCGGAGAGGAAAGGGCGGAAGATCTCCTGTCCGCCGCCTCTGCGAAAATGAAATAGATGTCTCACGATCCGGACCGGGGATAGAAACTCCGGTCCGGTGAGTGAGACTGAACCAACCGGAAACAGCCGTAGACGGTATTCAGGAAACGAGGTCGGATGATGCGTACGCGTCCGCTGAAGGTGGCGCTGCTGGGCTGTGGAGTGGTCGGCTCAGAGGTGGCGCGCATCATGACGACGCACGCCGACGACCTCGCCGCGCGGATCGGCGCTCCCGTGGAGCTCGCCGGTGTCGCCGTGCGGCGGCCGTCGCGGGTCCGGGAGGGCATCGATCCCGCCCTCGTCACCACCGACGCCACCGCCCTCGTCAAACGCGGTGACATCGACGTCGTCGTCGAGGTCATCGGCGGTATCGAGCCCGCCCGCACGCTCATCACCACCGCCTTCGAGCACGGCGCCTCCGTCGTCTCCGCCAACAAGGCGCTGCTCGCCCAGGACGGCGCCGCGCTGCACGCCGCCGCCGACGAGCACGGCAAGGACCTCTACTACGAGGCCGCCGTCGCCGGGGCCATCCCGCTGATCCGGCCGCTGCGCGAGTCCCTCGCCGGCGACAAGGTGAACCGGGTGCTCGGCATCGTGAACGGCACCACCAACTTCATCCTCGACAAGATGGACTCCACCGGCGCCGGCTACCAGGAGGCCCTCGACGAGGCCACCGCGCTGGGATACGCCGAGGCCGACCCGACCGCCGACGTCGAGGCCTTCGACGCGGCCGCCAAGGCCGCCATCCTCGCCGGGATCGCCTTCCACACGCGCGTGCGTCTCGACGACGTCTACCGCGAGGGCATGACCGAGGTGACGTCGGCCGACTTCGCCTCCGCCCGGGAGATGGGCTGCACCATCAAGCTGCTCGCCATCTGCGAGCGGGCGGCCGACGGGGGCTCCGTGACCGCGCGGGTGCACCCCGCCATGATTCCGCTGAGCCACCCGCTCGCCTCGGTCCGCGGCGCCTACAACGCCGTGTTCGTCGAGTCGGACGCGGCCGGCCAGCTCATGTTCTACGGCCCCGGCGCCGGCGGTGCACCCACCGCCTCCGCCGTGCTCGGCGACCTCGTCGCCGTCTGCCGCAACCGGCTCAGCGGGGCGACGGGGCCCGGCGAGTCGGCGTATGCCGCCCTGCCGGTGTCGCCCATGGGCGATGTCGTCACGCGCTACCACATCAGTCTGGACGTCGCCGACAAACCGGGCGTTCTCGCCCAGGTGGCGACCGTGTTCGCCGAGCACGGGGTGTCCATCGATACGGTGCGCCAGCAGGGACGGCAGGACAGCGACGGCGAGGCCTCTCTCGTCGTCGTCACCCACCGCGCGTCCGACGCCTCCCTCACCGGGACCGTCGAGGCGCTGCGCAAGCTCGACACCGTGCGGGGTGTCGCCAGCATCATGCGGGTTGAAGGAGAGTAACCAATGACCCACCAGTGGCGCGGAATCATCGAGGAGTACCGGGACCGGCTGCCGGTATCCGACAGCACGCCGGTCGTGACGCTCCGCGAGGGCGGCACACCGCTCGTGCCCGCGCAGGTGCTCTCCGAGCGCACGGGCTGCGAGGTCCACCTCAAGGTGGAGGGCGCCAATCCGACGGGGTCCTTCAAGGACCGCGGCATGACGATGGCGATCACGCGGGCCAAGGAGGAAGGCGCGCAGGCAGTCATCTGTGCCTCAACGGGCAACACCTCTGCCTCCGCGGCCGCCTATGCCGTCCGCGCGGGCATGGTCTCGGCCGTGCTCGTGCCGCGCGGCAAGATCGCGCTCGGCAAGATGGGCCAGGCCCTCGTCCACGGGGCGAAGATCCTCCAGGTCGACGGCAACTTCGACGACTGCCTCACCCTCGCCCGTTCGCTGAGCGACAACTACCCGGTGGCGCTGGTCAATTCGGTGAACCCGGTGCGCATCGAGGGGCAGAAGACGGCCGCCTTCGAGATCGTCGACATGCTCGGCGACGCCCCCGACATCCACGTCCTGCCGGTCGGCAACGCGGGCAACATCACCGCGTACTGGAAGGGGTACCAGGAGTACGCCGCCGACGGGATCGCCGCCAGGACGCCGCGAATGTGGGGCTACCAGGCGTCCGGCAGCGCGCCGATCGTGCGCGGCGAGATCGTCAAGGACCCGTCGACCATCGCCACCGCGATCCGTATCGGCAACCCCGCCTCCTGGAAGTACGCGCTGGCGGCGCAGGAGGAGTCCGGCGGCCGCATCGACGAGGTGACGGACCGTGAGATCCTGCGCGCCTACCGGCTGTTGGCCGCTCAGGAGGGCGTCTTCGTGGAGCCCGCGTCCGCCGCTTCGGTGGCCGGTCTGCTGAAGGCCGCCGAGCAGGGCCTGGTCGACCCCGGCCAGCGCATCGTCTGCACCGTCACCGGCAACGGCCTCAAGGACCCCGACTGGGCCGTCGCCGGCGCCCCGCAGCCTGTCACCGTCCCGGTCGACGCGGTCACGGCGGCCGAGCGGCTCGGACTCGCGTAGCGGATCCCTCCACGAACCGGCGGGCGGCCCACGGGCGCCCGCCGGCCGACGGCGGCACGGCTGCCCACCCACCCGGAAACACCGGAAACACCGGAAACACCGGAAACACGGGAAACGGCGGCGGCAACACGGGAAACGGCCGGGAACACGGGAATCGCCGGAAACACCAGGACGACTGGAAACGCCCGAAACATCTGTTCCACCAGGAACACCCGCCCGGCGGTATGGGGGCGGAGAGACCTCGGCGAAGCCGTCGTCGGCGGCGGCCCGGCACGGCCCCGCCCGGCACGACCCGGCAGCGGCCTGGCCGCCGCCCGGGCAGAGGCCTCGGCAGCGGCCCGGCGGCGAATCGAAGCGAGACCCCGACGGGACTTCCCCATCAGGGGTGCACAGGGGGCTTACGACACGCATCGTGCGCCTCCTGTGCGCCCTATGTCGCCGCAGAACCTTCCTTCGATAGGCTGTACCGAACCCGCCCGCCGCATATGCCGCGGTGCCGCGTCGCCCTAGCGGCGGCAGGGTCCCCATGTACGTAGCGCATCTCATTCGACAGCCCCGCAGCTCAAGGAGAGTCATCGCAAGATGGCCGGTCCCGCCTTCCGTGCCGCCCCCGTGCGCGTGCGCGTTCCCGCCACCAGCGCCAATCTCGGCCCGGGTTTCGACGCCTTCGGCCTCGCGCTGGGGCTCTACGACGACGTCGTCGTCCGGGTGGCCGACTCCGGGCTGCACATCGACATCGCGGGCGAGGGCAGCGAGACGCTGCCGCGTGACGAGACGCACCTGCTCGTCCGTTCCCTGCGCACCGCCTTCGACGTCCTCGGCGGTCAGCCGCGCGGACTGGAGATCGTCTGCGCCAACCGCATCCCGCACGGCCGGGGCCTCGGCTCCTCATCCGCCGCGATCTGCGCCGGCATCGTCGCCGCGCGCGCGGTGACCATAGGCGGTGAGAGCAGGCTCGACGACGCCGCCCTGCTCGAGCTCGCCACCGAGATCGAGGGCCACCCGGACAACGTGGCGGCCTGTCTGCTCGGCGGTTTCACCCTGTCCTGGATGGAGGCCGGCGCGGCGCGGGCGATCAGGACGGAGCCCGCCGATTCCATCGTTCCGGTGGTTTTCGTGCCCGGGAAGCCGGTCCTCACCGAGACCGCGCGCGGCCTGCTCCCGCGCTCCGTCCCGCACGTCGACGCGGCGGCCAACGCCGGCCGCGCCGCACTGCTCGTCGAAGCCCTCACCCGGCGCCCCGAGCTGCTGCTGCCCGCCACCGAGGACCGTCTGCACCAGGAGTACCGCGCGCCGGCCATGCCGGAGAGCGCCGCGCTGGTGGAGCGGCTGCGCGCCGACGGGATCCCGGCCGTCATCTCCGGCGCGGGACCGACGGTGATGGCGCTGGCCGACGCGGACACGGCCGACAAGATCGAGTCCTCGGCCGGCGCGGACTGGGCCGCGAACCGCCTGGCCATGGACCTGCAAGGGGCGTGCGTGCTGCCTCTTGCGCCCTCCGGCGACATTTGAAAAGCGCTCGGTTGCCGGATTTCGAGAGGGGGAATGTTTGTTGGATCCGGTAGTGTTAACCTCAAGTCTGCACCCGACCCCACCACGGCGAGGTGCTTCGTGTCCCGCTTCGGGACAGACATTCTTCCGGGAGCTCCCCAAGCCGCACTGCGTTCCGTACGTCGTACCTGGGCAGTACGCCGTGCAACGACGCTGAGCGGCCGCAAGTGGGGGTCCCCCCTCTGGGGGAGCTTCGGAATCGGTGCTTTACCACGCCACGTGACACCGGGTGTCACGGCTCGTCGGGGAAGCGCCATCACCAGCAAATTCTCTTCCGCCGCATGAGGCGGACCACCGCCCCGGCTTCGCCTCAGCAAGGACCGAAGCCGGACAGCACAAACGGTCGCCGAGCCAGACAGGCCGACGTCCGCTCCAGGGAAGGACCCTTCGTGAGCGACACCACCGATCTGATGGGCGCACGTGTCGAGGAGACCGCTGCCGCGCCCGCCACGGACGCCTCCGCGCCTGCCACCGGTGCAGGCTCCCGGCGACGCCGCGGTACCGGCCTCGAGGGCATGGTGCTGGCCGAGCTGCAGCAGGTCGCATCCGGCCTCGGCATCAAGGGCACCGCGCGGATGCGCAAGAGCCAGCTGATCGAGGTCATCAAGGAGGCGCAGGCAGGCGGCGGCGCCCCGGCCAAGGCCGAGGACCCGGCCACCGAGGCCAAGCCCAAGCGCCGCGCCACCTCCAAGGCCCGCACGGGAGAGGCCGCCGACAAGAAGGCGGACGCCGCCCCGGCCGAGGCCGCCGAAAAGGCCGTGGCCCAGCAGCAGATCGAGATTCCCGGTCAGCCGGCCGGCGCCGACGCGCCCACCGAGCGCCGTCGCCGTCGTGCCACCGCCGACGCGGGCAGCCCGGAGACGGTCGCCGCGGAGGCCAAGAGCGCGCCGAAGGCCGAGACGCCCGCGCCGGCGCAGGCCGAGGCGCAGGCGCAGCCGCAGGGCGACGCCAAGAGCGACGCCGACGGCGGCGAGGGCCGTCGCCGCGACCGCCGTGAGCGCGGCCGCGAGCGCGGTGACCGCGGTGACCGCGGTGACCGCCGCAAGGGCGACGACCAGCAGGGCGGCCAGCAGCAGCGCGGCGGCCAGCAGGGTCAGCAGCAGGGCGGCGGCCGTCAGGGTCAGCAGCGCGACAACGGCCCGCAGGACGACGACGAGTTCGGCGACGGCCGGCGTGGCCGTCGCGGCCGCTACCGTGACCGCCGCGGCCGCCGCGGGCGCGACGAGATCGGCGCCCCCGAGCCGCAGCTCGCCGACGACGACGTGCTGATCCCCGTCGCGGGCATCCTGGACATCCTCGACAACTACGCGTTCATCCGGACCTCCGGCTACCTGCCGGGCCCGAACGACGTGTACGTCTCGCTCGCCCAGGTCCGCAAGAACGGTCTGCGCAAGGGCGACCACGTCACCGGCGCCGTCCGTCAGCCGAAGGACGGGGAGCGCCGCGAGAAGTTCAACGCGCTCGTGCGACTGGACTCGCAGAACGGCATGGCTCCCGAATCCGGGCGCGGACGCCCCGAGTTCAACAAGCTGACGCCGCTCTACCCGCAGGACCGGCTCCGTCTGGAGACCGACCCGGGCGTCCTGACGACGCGCATCATCGACCTCGTCGCGCCGATCGGCAAGGGCCAGCGCGGTCTGATCGTGGCCCCGCCGAAGACCGGCAAGACCATGATCATGCAGGCGATCGCCAACGCGATCACGCACAACAACCCCGAGTGCCACCTGATGGTCGTCCTGGTCGACGAGCGTCCGGAAGAGGTCACCGACATGCAGCGGTCGGTCAAGGGCGAGGTCATCTCCTCGACCTTCGACCGTCCGGCCGAGGACCACACCACGGTCGCCGAGCTCGCCATCGAGAGGGCCAAGCGCCTGGTGGAGCTGGGCCACGACGTCGTCGTGCTGCTCGACTCGATCACGCGTCTGGGCCGTGCGTACAACCTCGCCGCCCCGGCCTCCGGCCGCATCCTGTCCGGCGGTGTCGACTCGACGGCCCTGTACCCGCCGAAGCGCTTCTTCGGTGCGGCCCGCAACATCGAGGACGGTGGTTCGCTGACCATCCTCGCCACCGCGCTGGTGGACACCGGGTCCCGCATGGACGAGGTGATCTTCGAGGAGTTCAAGGGCACCGGCAACGCCGAGCTCAAGCTCGACCGCAAGCTCGCCGACAAGCGCATCTTCCCGGCGGTGGACGTCGACGCGTCCGGTACCCGCAAGGAAGAGATCCTGCTCGGCAGCGACGAGCTCGCCGTCACCTGGAAGCTGCGCCGGGTGCTGCACGCGCTCGACCAGCAGCAGGCGATCGAGCTGCTCCTGGACAAGATGAAGCAGACGAAGTCGAACGGCGAGTTCCTGATGCAGATCCAGAAGACGACGCCGTCGCCGGGCAACAACAACGACTGACGTCGTAGCCCCGACATCGGATCAGGGCCGTCCCCGCACGCGGGGGCGGCCCTGATCCGCGTTTCACGGGCGGGATACGATCTCGCTCTTCCACCATCCTGATCCCTGAGGGGGGACTCGCGTGGGTACACCCATGTCCGGGGGCGGCGGCCGGCACAGACGCCGGATACGGATCGCCCTGCCCGTCGCCGCGGCAGGCCTGGCGGCGGCCGTCGCCGGCACGCTGTTCCTGTCGTCCGCCCAGGCCGCCGAGACGCCTCCGGCGCCGGCCACGGCCGCGACGAAGTCGGCCAAGGAGCTGCGCAAGCTGATCGACGTCGCGGTCAACGGCGACGAGACGCCGGGACAGGCCGCGAAGGCCTCCCTCAGCGGGAGCACGAGCGTCGGCGCCACCAGGGTCGACCCGAAGATCATCGGCGGCACGACGACGACCGTCACCCGGGCCCCGTGGATGGCCCAGCTCTGGTACGGCGACGACCGGGGCACCAGCACCACCTCCGACGACGTCGGCTTCTTCTGCGGCGGCTCGGTCGTCTCGCCGACGAAGATCCTCACCGCCGCGCACTGCGTCAAGGGTTACAACTGGCAGGCCCACGGCTACGTCGTCACCGGCAGCACACAGCTGATGTCCGACGACGGCAGCCTGCACGGCGGGACCGGCACCTACGTCCGCCGGCAGTGGAACCACCCGTCCTACAGCGCCACCACCATCGACAACGACATCGCCGTGCTGACCCTGGAGACGCCGGTCAGGGCCACGCCGATCAGGATGACGACGAGCACGGACACCGCCTCGTACGCGTCCGGCACCAAGGCCACGCTGTACGGCTGGGGCCGGACCACCTCCGCCACGGACGACCTCTCCGAGACGCTGAAGACGGCCGTGCTGCCGATGCAGTCGGACGCCACCTGCTCGGACTACTACGGCGCCGACTACCGCAAGGGCCACATGGTGTGCGCGGGCACGCCCGCCACCGGCGCCGACGCGGGCACCACCTCCGCCTGCAACGGCGACTCCGGCGGGCCGCTGATCGTGCGCAACGCCGCCGGTCAGGACAGGATCGCGGGCGTCGTCTCCTGGGGCGTCACCAACTGCGTCGAGAGCGGCGCGTACAGCGTCTTCAGCAAGGTCTCCGCGTACGTCGGCAGCGCCTACCCGCGCGTCGACGACGCCAACCTCAGCGGCGACCACCTGGCCGACCTGTGGGCGCGCTCCGCGTCCACCAGGACCGGGTACGAGATGGACTCCAAGGGCGCCTCGCTGGGCGCCCGGGAGTCCTGGGGCACCTGGAGCGGCTTCAACCTCGTCCTGCAGACCGACCTGGACCGCGACGGCGTCCAGGACCTCGTCCTGCGGCGCGCCTCCGACGGCGACGTCTTCTGGAAGCACTACGTGCCCTCCAGCGGGACCTGGGCGACCAAGCTGATCGCCGACAACTGGAAGACCCGCACCCAGATCGTCGCCCCCGGCGACGTCACGGGCGACTGGCTTCCCGACCTGGTCGCCGTCGACTCGGCCGGCGCACTGTGGGTCTACCCGGGCAACGGCGCCGGCTCCTTCGCGGCGCGCGTCAAGAACGGCACGGGCTGGAACCAGTACGACGTCCTGCGCGGACACGGCGACTTCACCGCCGACGGCAGGGCGGACCTGATCGCCCGAAACAAGAGCACCGGCGCTGTCTACCTGTACCGGGGCAACGGCGCCGCCGCGTCCGCGTTCGCGGCCCGGGTCAAGGTCGCCACCTGGGCCGGCACGACGTACAACGCCGTCGCCGCCGTCGGGGACGTCAGCGGGGACGGGGTGGCCGACCTGCTGGCCCGTACGCCCGCCGGAACGCTCTACCTGTACAAGGGCACCGGAAAGCCCACGAGTGCGATCTTTGCCACAAGGGTGTCACTCGGGACGACGTTCAAGCAGTACGACATCTTCGGCTGAAACCTCGTGAAATCGCAGGTGGGAGCCGCGTTCGGCCCCCACCTGCGATCACGTTCCGTGCTCGCCGCGCCCCGTTTCGCGCACAGAGCGTCGTGCAACCCTGTCCCGAGTTACCCCGTCTGCCCTGACGGGGTGACGATGGTGAGGTTCCACGAGAACAGAGGAGCACATGTCTGCCGAGAGCACGCCGGAGCCCGACACACCGGGTGAGGCCGGCACGACGAGCGGGGCAGCCGACCGCAGAGGTCCGGGCGGTCGGCGCGGCCAGGACGGCCGGCGCGATCCGCGCCACCGCAAGCAGCGAGGCGACAGACGCAGGGGCCTGCTGATCGCCGCGTGGAGCGCCGCGGGCGTCCTCCTGCTGGGCGGCACCGGAGCGGGATACCTGTACTTCAAGCTCAACGGCAACATCAAGAGCGTCGACATCGACCACGCTCTGGGCACGTCGCGGCCCGCCAAGGTCGACGACGGCTCGGAGAACATCCTCGTCCTGGGCTCGGACAGCCGCTCCGGCGCGAACAAGAAGCTCGGCGGCGGCGCGGACGACGGCAGCGCCCGTTCCGACACGGCGATGGTCGTGCATGTCTACGAAGGCCACAAGAGGGCCAGTGTGGTCTCCATACCGCGCGACACCCTCATCGACCGGCCCGCCTGCACGGACGCCGAGGGCGTCACGCACGACGCCGCGTCCGACGTCATGTTCAACTCGGCGTACTCGACGGGCGGCGCCGCCTGCGCGGTCAAGACGGTCGAGGCGATCAGCGGCATCCGCATGGACCACTACCTGGAAGTCGACTTCGCCGGCTTCGAGAAGCTCGTCGACGAACTCGGCGGCGTCGAGGTCACCACCACCGAGGCGATCGACGACCCCGAGAGCCACCTGAAGCTCGGCGCGGGCACCCACACGCTCACCGGAGGCCAGGCGCTCGGCCTGGTCCGCACCCGGCACGGCGTGGGCGACGGCTCCGACCTCGGCCGCATCCAGCTGCAGCAGGCCTTCGTCAAGGCCCTGGTCGAGCAGGTCGAGCACATCGGCCTGTTCTCCGGCGGCGGCAAGCTGTACCACCTCGCCGACACCGCCACCAAGGCCGTCACCACCGACTCCCACCTCGGGTCGCTGAACTCCCTGATGTCCTTCGCCGGCGGCCTCAAGGGCATCGGCGCCACGGACATGACCATGGTGACGATGCCGGTCCACTACGACCCGTCCAACCGCAACCGCGTCCTCGTCTCCGAGGCGAAGGCCGAGCAGGTGTGGACGGCCCTGAAGAAGGACCGGCCCGTCCCGAAGGCGGCCACCGAGGGCAACGCCAGCGGCGAGGCCGCCGGCGTCGTGACCTCGCCCTAGTACACCGCGGAACCCCTGGGGAATAGATCGCCCCGCCCCCCGGTTTTGGGGGATACGGCCAGTGCTGGCAGACTGGTACGTCGGCTCCGGTTCACGTTTGCCGCATCCCGCGGCAGCGACCCGGCGCCCTCCCGAAACTAGGAGACACCTTGAAGCGCGATATCCACCCCGAGTACGTCGAGACGCAGGTCAGCTGCACCTGTGGCGCGTCGTTCACCACCCGCAGCACGATCGGCAGCGGTGCCATCCGCGCCGACGTCTGCTCCGAGTGCCACCCGTTCTACACGGGCAAGCAGAAGATCCTCGACACCGGTGGCCGTGTGGCCCGCTTCGAGGCCCGCTTCGGCAAGGCCGCCGCCGGCTCCAAGAAGTAGCGAGCCCCTCTTCGCCGGTCCACGGCAGTGTCCCCGCCCGGGACACGCCGGGACCGGCGTTTTTGGTCGCCCGCCCTTCCCCCACGTACGTCATTCAGGAGCCCACCATGTTCGAGGCCGTCGAGGAGTTGCTCGGAGAGCACGCCGACCTGGAGAAGAAGCTCGCCGACCCGTCGGTCCACGCCGACCAGGCCAACGCGCGCAAGCTGAACAAGCGCTACGCCGAGCTCACCCCCATCGTCGGCACGTACCGCTCCTGGAAGCAGACCGGCGACGACGTCGAGACCGCGCGCGAGTTCGCCGCCTCCGACCCGGACTTCGCCGCCGAGGTCAAGGAGCTGGAGAAGCAGCGCGAGGAGCTGACCGAGAAGCTGCGGCTGCTGCTCGTGCCCCGGGACCCGTCCGACGACAAGGACGTCATCCTCGAGATCAAGGCGGGCGCGGGCGGCGACGAGTCGGCCCTGTTCGCCGGCGACCTGCTGCGGATGTACCTGCGCTACGCCGAGCGCGTGGGCTGGAAGACCGAGATCATCGACGCGACCGAGTCCGAGCTGGGCGGTTACAAGGACGTCCAGGTCGCGGTGAAGACCAAGGGCGGGCAGGGCGCGACGGAACCCGGTCAGGGCGTCTGGGCGCGGCTGAAGTACGAGGGCGGAGTGCACCGCGTGCAGCGGGTGCCCGCGACGGAGTCGCAGGGCCGGATCCACACCTCCGCCGCCGGCGTCCTGGTGACGCCCGAGGCCGAGGAGGTCGACGTCGAGATCAACGCGAACGACCTGCGCATCGACGTGTACCGGTCCTCCGGCCCCGGCGGCCAGTCCGTCAACACCACCGACTCCGCCGTGCGCATCACGCACGTTCCCACCGGAGTCGTCGCCTCCTGCCAGAACGAGAAGAGCCAGCTGCAGAACAAGGAGCAGGCGATGCGTATCCTGCGCTCCAGGCTGCTGGCGGCGGCGCAGGAGGAGGCGGAGCGGGAAGCCGCCGACGCCCGCCGCAGTCAGGTCCGCACCGTCGACCGCTCCGAGAAGATCCGCACGTACAACTTCCCGGAGAACCGCCTCTCGGACCACCGCGTCGGCTTCAAGGCGTACAACCTGGACCAGGTCCTGGACGGCGACCTGGACGCGGTGATCCAGGCCTGCGTCGACGCGGACTCGGCCGCCAAGCTCGCGGCCGCGTAGGCGTTGTAGGACGGACGCACGACGAGGACGACACGGAGGACTTGCGTGCAGCAATCATTTGGGGGACGCCCCCCGAGCCCTCGCAGTCTGCTGCTCGCTGAGGTAGCTCAGGCCACCCAGCGGCTGGCCGACGCCGGCGTGCCCTCGCCGCGCAACGATGCGGAGGAGCTCGCCGCGTTCGTGCACGGTGTGAAGCGCGGTGAGCTCCACTCCGTGAAGGACCCCGACTTCGACGCCCGGTACTGGGAGACCATCGCCCGGCGCGAGCAGCGCGAGCCGCTCCAGCACATCACCGGCCGGGCCTTCTTCAGGTACCTGGAGCTCCAGGTCGGCCCCGGGGTCTTCGTGCCGCGTCCCGAGACCGAGTCGGTCGTCGGCTGGGCCATAGACGCCGTACGCGCCATGGACGTCGTCGAGCCCCGGATCGTCGACCTGTGCACCGGCAGCGGCGCCATCGCGCTCGCCCTCGCGCAGGAGGTCCCGCGTTCCCGGGTGCACGCCGTCGAGCTGTCCGAGGACGCCCTGGTGTGGACCCGCAAGAACATGGAGGGCTCGCGGGTCGACCTGCGGCAGGGCGACGCGCTGGACGCCTTCCGCGACCTCGACGGGCAGGTCGACCTCGTCGTCTCCAATCCGCCGTACATCCCGCTCACCGAGTGGGAGTACGTCGCCCCGGAGGCCCGTGACTACGACCCCGAGCTGGCCCTGTTCTCCGGTGAGGACGGGCTCGACCTGATCCGCGGCATCGAGCGCACCGCGCACCGGCTGTTGCGGCCGGGCGGCGTCGTCGTCATCGAGCACGCCGACACCCAGGGCGGCCAGGTGCCCTGGATCTTCACCGAGGAGCGGGGCTGGGCCGACGCGGCCGACCACCCCGACCTCAACAACCGCCCGCGCTTCGCCACCGCCCGCAGGGCGATGCCGTGAGCGCCCCCCGCACTCTCGACCCGCAGCAGGACGCGTCCGCGTCCGCATTCGTGTACTTCGTGTATTCCGTGTACGAGGAGGCTCGCTAGATGGCTCGGCGATACGACACCAACGACGCGACCGACCGGGTCACCGGTCTGCGCGAGGCCGCGTCCGCCGTCCGCCGTGGCGAGCTCGTGGTCCTCCCCACCGACACGGTGTACGGGATCGGCGCCGACGCGTTCTCCTCGGAGGCCGTCGCCGACCTGCTGGACGCCAAGGGCCGGGGCCGCAACATGCCCACCCCCGTCCTCATCGGCTCCCCGAACACGCTGCACGGCCTCGTCACGGACTTCTCCGAGCTGGCCTGGGAGCTGGTCGACGCGTTCTGGCCGGGCGCGCTGACGCTCGTCGCCAAGCACCAGCCGTCCCTGCAGTGGGACCTCGGCGACACCCGGGGCACGGTCGCCGTGCGGATGCCGCTGCACCCGGTCGCCATCGAGCTGCTGACGGAGGTCGGCCCGATGGCGGTCTCCTCCGCCAACCTCACCGGTCACCCGGCGCCGGAGAACTGCGACTACGCGCAGGAGATGCTCGGCGACTCCGTCTCCGTCTACCTCGACGGCGGTCCGACCCCCGGCAACGTGCCGTCCTCGATCGTCGACGTCAGCCGTGAGACGCCGCTGCTCCTGCGGGCGGGCGCGATCTCCGCGGACGAGCTGCGGAAGGTCGTACCCGACCTCGAGGTGGCGAATTGACAGCCCCTGACGCGGGGCGTGGCATAGGCAACGGGGAACGTGCCGCGGAGCAGACGACGACGTTCGGATATCCGCGCGACACCTTCCGCATCCTCCACGTCAGCACCGGCAACGTCTGCCGCTCACCGATCACCGAGCGGCTGACCCGGCATTTCGTGTCGCAGCGGCTCGGCCTGCTGGGCGGCGGGCTGATCGTGGAGAGCGCGGGCACCTGGGGCCACGAGGGCGCGCCGATGGAGGCCAACGCGGAGACCGTGCTGGCCGACTTCGGCGCGGACGCGTCCGGCTTCACCGGGCGGGAGCTACTCGACGAGCACGTCATCATGGCCGACCTGGTCCTGACGGCGACCCGCGACCACCGTGCCCAGGTCATCTCCATGGGGCACTCGGCGGGCCTGCGCACCTTCACCCTGAAGGAGTTCACCCGGCTGGTGAACGCCATCGACCCGGCCACCCTCCCCCCGGTGGACGAGGGCGTGGTGATGCGCGCGCGGGCCCTGGTCCGCGCGGCGGCGGCTCTACGCGGGTGGCTCCTCGCCCCGACCCTCGAGGCCGACGAGGTCTACGACCCGTACGGGGCGCCCCTGCCGTTCTTCCGCTCCATCGGCGACGAGATACACCAGGCCCTGGACCCGGTGGTGACGGCCCTGACCGGGGTGCCGACCCGAGCCTGACCGCGCGCGGGGCGCGGCGGGCGGTGCGGGCCTACATTGGACGTACGTCACCGTCGACGCCCGGAGCGCACCATGTCGGTCACCCATGCCCCCGAGACCGATGCCCTGCGCCGCCAGGACCCCGAGCTGGCCGGGGTCGTCCTCGGGGAGCGGGAGCGGCAGGCGTCGACGCTGCAGCTGATCGCCGCCGAGAACTTCACCTCGCCCGCCGTGCTCGCCGCCCTCGGCTCGCCGCTCGCCAACAAGTACGCGGAGGGGTATCCGGGCGCCCGCCACCACGGCGGCTGCGAGATCGTCGACGTCGCCGAACGCATCGCCGTGGACCGCGCCAAGGCGCTGTTCGGCGCCGAGCACGCCAACGTCCAGGCGCACTCGGGCTCCTCGGCGGTGCTGGCCGCCTACGCCGCCCTGCTGCGGCCCGGCGACACCGTGCTGGCCCTCGGGCTGCCCCACGGCGGCCATCTCACCCACGGCTCCCCGGCGAACTTCTCCGGACGCTGGTTCGACTTCGTCCCCTACGGGCTGGACGCGGAGACCGGGCTCATCGACCACGAACAGGTCCGCACGCTGGCACGGGCCCACCGGCCCAAGGCGATCGTGTGCGGCTCCATCGCCTATCCCCGTCACATCGACCACGCCTTCTTCCGCGAGGTCGCCGACGAGGCCGGCGCGTTCCTGATCGCCGACGCCGCCCACCCCATCGGCCTGGTCGCCGGGGGAGCGGCGCCCTCCCCGGTGCCGTACGCCGACATCGTCTGCGCCACCACCCACAAGGTGCTGCGCGGGCCGCGCGGCGGAATGATCCTCTGCGGCAGGGATCTCGCCGAGCGCGTGGACCGGGCCGTCTTCCCCTTCACACAGGGCGGCGCGCAGATGCACACGATCGCCGCGAAGGCGGTCGCGTTCGGGGAGGCGGCGACGCCGGCGTTCGCCGCGTACGCCCATCAGGTGGTCGCCAACGCGAGGGTTCTCGCGGCCGCGCTGCAGGGGGAGGGCCTGGTCGTGACGACCGGCGGCACGGACACGCATCTCCTCACCGCCGACACCGCTCCCCTCGGGGTCGACGGACGTGCCGCGCGCGGGCTGCTGGCGGCCGCCGGGATCGTCCTGGACTGCTGCGCCCTGCCGCACGGCAACGCCCGCGGCCTGCGCCTGGGCGCCGCGGCGGTGACCACGCAGGGCATGGGGGAGGCGGAGATGACGCGGATCGCGGCGCTGCTGGCCGGGGTGCTGCGGGAGGAGACCGACGCGAGGACGGCCCGCGAGGACGTGCGCGAACTGACCCGCGCGTTCCCGCCCTATCCGGCCTGAACCGGGGTAGACGCGCCCTGTGCGCCCCCGCTGCGCACCCCGGTACGCCACAGCGCACAGGCTCACGTGAAACCATCGTCACTACCCGGAAGTCCTCACACATATGCGCCGTGACGTAGTCGATCGCTAGGGTGTGGGACTGAGATGGCCGGCGAGACATGTGGGGAAGCCCGTGCGTGAATACCTGCTGACGCTCTGCATCACGGCCGCGGTCACGTATCTGCTGACAGGGCCGGTACGGAAATTCGCGATCGTGGCCGGAGCGATGCCGGAGATCAGGGCCCGTGACGTGCACCGGGAACCCACTCCGCGGCTCGGCGGTATCGCCATGTTCTTCGGTCTGTGCGCCGGCCTGCTGGTCGCCGACCATCTCACCAACCTCAACGAGGTCTTCGAGAAGTCGAACGAGCCGCGCGCCCTGCTGTCCGGAGCCGCCCTGATCTGGCTGATCGGCGTCCTGGACGACAAGTTCGAGATCGACGCCCTGATCAAGCTGGGCGGCCAGATGATCGCCGCGGGCGTGATGGTCATGCAGGGTCTGACGATTTTGTGGCTGCCGGTGCCGTGGGTCGGCACGGTCGCCCTGACGCAGTGGCAGGGCACGCTGCTGACGGTGGCGCTGGTCGTCATCACCATCAACGCCGTCAACTTCGTGGACGGGCTCGACGGACTCGCCGCCGGCATGGTGTGCATCGCAGCGGCCGCGTTCTTCATGTACACGTACCGCATCTGGTACTCGTACGGCATCGAGGCGGCCGCCCCGGCGACGCTGTTCGCGGCGATCCTGATGGGCATGTGCCTGGGTTTCCTGCCGCACAACATGCACCCCGCGCGGATCTTCATGGGCGACTCGGGCTCGATGCTGATCGGGCTGGTGCTGGCCGCGGGAGCCATCTCCGTCACGGGAAACGTCGACCCGGACAATCTGTTCAGCGTCAGCGGGTCCGAGCGCAGCACCGTCCACCAGATGGTGCCGGTCTACATCCCGCTGGTGATGCCGCTGACCATCATCGCGATCCCGGCCGCCGACCTGATCCTGGCGATCGTGCGCCGCACCTGGCGCGGTCAGTCGCCGTTCGCCGCGGACCGGGGGCATCTGCACCACCGGCTCCTGGAGATCGGCCACTCGCACAGCCGCGCGGTGCTGATCATGTACTTCTGGTCGGCGCTGATCGCCTTCGGCGCGCTCGCCTACTCGGTCAACTCGGCATCCATGTGGATCGTCCTGGGCGTCGTGTTCCTCAGCGCGATCGGGCTGGTGCTGCTTCTGCTGCCTCGCTTCACGCCGCGCACCCCGCGCTGGGCGGAGGCGTTCGTCCCGCCGCGCTACCGGCGCCGCCGGAGCTCCGCGGACGCTCGGCGGCAGCAGACCGCGGCGGTCTCCGCCGAGTCGTCCGAGGCGGATGCGGAGCCGGTCCCGGCCCGCGCGGAGGAGGAGCGCCCAACGCCTGTCACGGTCGGGGTGGCGGGGGTCAACGGGGCCACCGCGATCGGCGGGCGGCGCAGCTCCAAGGTAAGAATCTGACGAGAGCATTGCCAAGTCGTGGGGGAACACGGGGAGGGCAAAGCACCCATTACCAGACAAGCCACCCCGGTTTCTGCACAGACGCGCACTGTCACTCTCATGTGTGACAGTGCGCACACCATCCAGGTAAAGACCTCATCAAATAGTTTGTGATACGGTTCACGAGAACCCCCGGATAGAGCCGAAGGACCGTGCTGAGACGGTTCGTTGGAGCGAGGCGGAGCGAGGTCACTCGCCCCCTCGGGCCGGGACTACGCTCGTCCATGACGACACCCTGCCCCCCGTTGAATGCGGAGTTGCCGCCATGCAGTCCAACGACGTACGAACGCTCCTGCACTGTGCCCTGCCCACCGCGGTCGCGGGTGTGGCGGGAGTCGCGGTGAGCGCCGCCGTTGCCGGCGGCAAGGGAGCGCTCGGCGCCGTCTTCGGTGCGGTGCTCGTCCTGCTTTTCATGGGCGGCGGGCTGATGGTGCTGCTGCGCACCGCGCGCCAGCTTCCCCATCTGTTCCAGTCGATGGGGCTGTTGCTGTACACCACTCAGATTCTGCTGTTGATGATCGTGCTGATCACGTTCAAGGGGACCTCGGCCTTCAATCCGAAATGTTTCGCCTTCACGCTGCTCGCGGCCACTCTGGTGTGGATCGCCGCCCAGGTGCGTTCGCACATGAAGGCCAAGATCCTCTACGTCGAGCCGGATTCCGCTCGGACGTCGTCGTGACCTGTAGGGCCGGTGTAAAGGGACTTCCGCTCTTTTGCTATGGTCTCGCCACAACTGCGGCAGAGCTGGCGCGGGCGGCAAGCGTGCCTGTGACGTCTCACGGTTCGGAGCCCATACGCCGCCCCCTGATCCGCAAGTCCAGTCCAGTGCCGTCCCGCGGTCGCAGGCCGCGCCGACACATCGAGGTTGCCGTACCCATGCGCCACGCTGAAGGAGCTCGCGGTGAGTAACGCCAAGACGCTCGCCTTCGAGACCGACTGTCATATTTTCGACGGGTGCGGTTTCCCGACCCCCGGCCTGCACTCGTTCCTCTTCGAACCGCTCTTCACCGTCGGCGGCATCGAATTCAACAAGCCGATGCTGCTCTCGCTCGTGAGCACCGTCATCGTCATCGGATTCTTCTGGGCGGCCTTCGCCAAGCCGAAGCTGATTCCCGGCAAGCTCCAGATGGTCGGCGAGGCGGGCTACGACTTCGTCCGTCGCGGGGTCGTGTACGAGACGATCGGCAAGCGCGAGGGCGAGAAGTACGTCCCGCTGATGTTCTCGCTGTTCTTCTTCATCTGGATCATGAACCTGTGGTCGATCATCCCGATCGCCCAGTTCCCGGCGACCGCGGTCATCGCGTTCCCGGTCGGTCTCGCCGCCCTCGTCTACATCGTGTGGATGAGCCTGACGTTCAAGCGTCACGGCTTCATCGGCGGCTGGAAGAACATCACGGGCTACGACCCGTCGCTCGGCCCGGTGTTCCCGATGGTCATGTTCTTCGAGTTCCTGTCGAACGTGTTCATCCGGCCGTTCACCCACGCCGTCCGGCTCTTCGCCAACATGTTCGCCGGGCACGTGCTGATCCTGATCTTCACGATCGGAACCTGGTACCTGCTCAACGGCATCGGCATCGCCTACTCGGCGGTCTCGTTCCTGATGGTCCTCGTGATGACGGTGTTCGAGCTGTTCATCCAGGCCCTCCAGGCCTACGTCTTCATCCTCCTGTCCTGCAGCTACATCCAGGGCGCGCTCGCAGAGCACCACTGAGCACCCGCACCACCCCCTGAACTTCCGGTGGCCAACCCCCACCGGCCTGTGTAAAGAGAAGGAAGTTACGGCATGTCCGCTCTCGACACCCTCGCCGCGGTCGAAATCAAGGGCAACCTCGCTGCCATCGGCTACGGTCTCGCGGCCATCGGCCCCGGCGTCGGCGTTGGCATCATCTTCGGTAACGGCACCCAGGCGCTGGCCCGCCAGCCCGAGGCCGCCGGCCTGATCCGTCAGAACCAGATCCTGGGCTTCGTCCTCTGTGAGGCGCTCGCCCTGATCGGTCTGGTCATGGGCTTCGTCTACCCGACGTCCTGATCCGGTCCACGCCGACGAGAGAATTCCACGGAAGGAACTGATGTGATCTCGCCCTTGCTGCAAATCGCGGCTGAGGAGGAGGCCCAGAATCCTCTGATCCCGGAGATCCCCGAGCTCGTCATCGGTCTGATCGCCTTCGCGATCGTGTTCTTCGTCCTGGGCAAGAAGCTCCTTCCGAACATCAACAAGGTTCTGGAAGAGCGTCGCGACGCCATCGAGGGCGGGATCGAACAGGCCGAGGCCGCTCGCACGGAGGCCCAGAGCGTCCTGGAGCAGTACAAGGCCCAGCTCGCCGAGGCCCGCCACGAGGCCGCGCGGCTGCGCCAGGAGGCGCAGGAGCAGGGCGCCACGCTCATCACCGAGATGCGCGCGGAAGGCCAGCGGCAGCGCGAGGAGATCGTCGCCGCCGGGCACAGCCAGATCGAGGCGGACCGCAAGGCCGCCGCGTCCGCGCTGCGCCAGGACGTCGGCAAGCTCGCCACCGAACTGGCCGGCAAGCTCGTCGGGGAGTCCCTCGAGGACCACGCCCGCCAGAGCCGCGTCATCGACCGCTTCCTCGACGAGCTCGAGGAGAAGGCCGAGGCGTCTCGATGACCGCACACGGAGCGAGCCGCGAGGCATTCGCAGCAGCCCGTGAGCGTCTCGACGCGCTCACGGACTCCACGTCCGTGGACGCCGCACAGCTCGCCGGTGAGCTGGCGACCGTCACCGCGCTGCTCGACCGCGAGGTCTCACTGCGTCGGGTCCTCACCGACCCGGCGCAGGCCGGCGAGGCGAAGGCCGAGCTGGTCCAGCGCCTGCTCGGCTCCCGGATCAGCGGCCCCGCCGCCGACCTGGTGTCCGGCCTGGTGCGTTCCCGCTGGTCGCAGTCCCGCGACCTGGTGGACGTGCTGGAGGAGCTGGCGTCCATCGCCGACCTCACGGCCGCGCAGAAGGCCGGCACGCTCGACGACGTCGAGGACGAGCTGTTCCGCTTCGGGCGGATCGTCTCCTCGAACACCGAGCTGCGCGCCGCACTGACCAACCGGAAGGCCACCGTCTCGGCCAAGAGCGAGCTGCTGGGCAGCCTGCTCGGCAGCCGGGCCGACGCGGCCACCGAGCGACTGGTGACGCGCCTCGTGACCGCGCCCCGTGGACGTAGCCTGGAAGCGGGCCTCGAGGCCCTGTCCAAGCTCGCCGCAGAGCGCCGGGACCGCATGGTCGCCGTCGTCACCTCGGCGGTACCGCTGAGCGACCCGCAGAAGCAGCGCCTCGGCGCAGCCCTCGCCAAGCTCTACGGCCGCCCGATGCACCTCAACCTCGACGTGGACCCCGCGGTCCTCGGCGGGATCCGGGTGCAGGTCGGCGACGAGGTGATCAACGGCTCCCTCGCGGACCGCATCGAGGACGCCGCCCGCCGCATGGCGAGCTAGCAGCAACTCAAGACCGCAAGTCGAACTGATGGCGGCCCTGGTTGGGCCGTGCAGAGGATTCACCTCTTTCAGGGGGGAGTCCCCATCCCCCCAAAGTGAAACTTCGGGCCCAACAAGGAGAGCAGGGAACCCAGATGGCGGAGCTCACGATCCGGCCGGAGGAGATCCGGGACGCGCTGGAGAACTTTGTCCAGTCGTACAAGCCGGACGCGGCCTCGCGCGAGGAGGTCGGTACGGTCACCCTTGCCGGCGACGGCATCGCGAAGGTCGAGGGCCTCCCCTCGGCCATGGCCAACGAACTGCTGAAGTTCGAGGACGGCACCCTCGGTCTTGCGCTCAACCTCGAAGAGCGCGAGATCGGTACCGTCATCCTCGGCGAGTTCAGCGGCGTCGAAGAGGGCCAGCCGGTCACCCGCACGGGAGAGGTCCTGTCCGTCGCCGTCGGCGAGGGCTACCTCGGCCGTGTCGTCGACCCGCTCGGCAACCCGATCGACGGCCTCGGCGAGATCGAGACGTCCGGTCGCCGTGCCCTGGAGCTGCAGGCTCCCGGCGTCATGGCCCGTAAGTCGGTGCACGAGCCGATGGAGACCGGCTACAAGGCCGTCGACGCGATGACCCCGATCGGCCGTGGCCAGCGTCAGCTGATCATCGGCGACCGCCAGACCGGCAAGACCGCCCTGGCCGTCGACACGATCATCAACCAGCGCGACAACTGGCGCTCCGGTGACGTGAAGAAGCAGGTCCGCTGCGTCTACGTCGCCATCGGCCAGAAGGGCTCGACCATCGCCTCCGTGCGTGGCGCCCTCGAAGAGGCCGGCGCGCTGGAGTACACGACCATCGTCGCCGCCCCGGCGTCCGACCCGGCCGGCTTCAAGTACCTGGCGCCGTACACCGGTTCGGCCATCGGCCAGCAGTGGATGTACGAGGGCAAGCACGTCCTCATCATCTTCGACGACCTCTCGAAGCAGGCCGACGCCTACCGCGCCGTGTCCCTGCTGCTGCGCCGCCCGCCGGGCCGCGAGGCCTACCCGGGTGACGTCTTCTACCTGCACTCCCGTCTGCTGGAGCGCTGCGCGAAGCTCTCCGACGACCTGGGCGCCGGCTCGATGACGGGTCTGCCGATCGTCGAGACGAAGGCCAACGACGTCTCGGCGTTCATCCCGACCAACGTCATCTCCATCACCGACGGCCAGTGCTTCCTGGAGTCCGACCTGTTCAACGCCGGTCAGCGTCCGGCCCTGAACGTCGGTATCTCGGTCTCCCGCGTCGGCGGCTCCGCCCAGCACAAGGCCATGCGCCAGGTGTCCGGCCGGCTCCGCCTCGACCTCGCCCAGTATCGCGAGCTGGAGGCCTTCGCCGCCTTCGGCTCCGACCTGGACGCGGCGTCGAAGGCGCAGCTGGAGCGCGGTCAGCGCCTGGTCGAGCTGCTGAAGCAGCCGCAGTACCAGCCGATGCCGACCGAGGACCAGGTCGTCTCCGTGTGGGCCGGCACCACCGGCAAGATGGACGACGTCCCGGTCTCCGACGTCCGCCGCTTCGAGAAGGAGCTGCTGGAGTACCTGCACCGCAAGGAGCAGGGCCTCATGACCTCCATCAAGGAGGGCGCGAAGATGTCGGACGACACCCTCACCGCTGTTGCCGACGCCATCGCCGAGTTCAAGAAGCAGTTCGAGACCTCGGACGGCAAGCTTCTCGGCGAGGACGCCCCGGCCGCGGCCAAGTGACGTAAGGAAGGGACCTGACTCATGGGAGCCCAGCTCCGGGTCTACAAGCGTCGCATCCGATCCGTCACCGCGACCAAGAAGATCACCAAGGCGATGGAGATGATCGCCGCCTCGCGCGTCGTCAAGGCGCAGCGCAAGGTGGCGGCCTCCACGCCGTACGCGACCGAGCTCACCCGCGCGGTCACGGCGGTCGGCACCGGCTCGAACACGAAGCACCCGCTGACCACGCAGGCCGAGACGGTCGTGCGGTCCGCGGTGCTGCTCCTCACGAGCGACCGCGGTCTCGCCGGCGCCTTCAACTCCAACGCCATCAAGGCCGCGGAGCAGCTGACGGCACGCCTCGAGGCCGAGGGCAAGCAGGTCGACACGTACATCGTCGGCCGGCGTGGTCTCGCGCACTACAACTTCCGTGAGCGCAAGGTCGCCCAGTCGTGGTCGGGCTTCACGGACGAGCCGACGTACGCGGACGCCAAGAAGGTCGCGGGTCCGCTGATCGAGGCCATCGAGAAGGACACGGCGGACGGCGGCGTGGACGAACTCCACATCGTCTTCACCGAGTTCGTCTCGATGATGACGCAGACGGCGCTCGACGACCGTCTGCTGCCGCTCAGCCTCGACGAGGTCGCGAAGGAGGCGGCGCCGAAGGGCGAGATCCTTCCGCTGTACGACTTCGAGCCCTCGGCGGAGGACGTCCTCGACGCCCTGCTGCCGCGCTACGTGGAGAGCCGCGTCTACAACGCTCTCCTCCAGTCGGCAGCCTCGAAGCACGCCGCCACGCGGCGCGCGATGAAGTCGGCGACCGACAACGCGGGCGAGCTCATCGAGACGCTCTCCCGGCTTGCCAACGCGGCCCGCCAGGCCGAAATCACCCAGGAAATCAGCGAGATCGTCGGTGGCTCCGCAGCCCTGGCCGACGCGACCGCGGGGAGTGACAGGTAATGACGACGACAGTTGAGACGGCCGTTGCCACGGGCCGCGTCGCCCGGGTCATCGGCCCGGTCGTCGACGTGGAATTCCCCGTCGACGCCATGCCGGAGATCTACAACGCCCTTCACGTCGAGGTGGCCGACCCGGCCCTCGCCGGCGAGAAGAAGACGCTGACCCTGGAGGTCGCCCAGCACCTGGGTGACGGCCTGGTCCGCACGATCTCGATGCAGCCCACCGACGGTCTGGTCCGCCAGGCCCCGGTCACCGACACCGGCACGGGCATCACCGTCCCGGTCGGGGACTTCACCAAGGGCAAGGTGTTCAACACCCTCGGTGAGGTGCTGAACGTCGACGAGAGCTACGAGGGCGAGCGCTGGTCCATCCACCGCAAGGCCCCGAACTTCGACGAGCTCGAGTCGAAGACCGAGATGTTCGAGACCGGCGTCAAGGTCATCGACCTTCTCACCCCGTACGTCAAGGGTGGAAAGATCGGTCTGTTCGGCGGCGCCGGCGTCGGTAAGACGGTGCTCATCCAGGAGATGATCTACCGCGTCGCCAACAACCACGACGGTGTCTCCGTGTTCGCCGGTGTCGGCGAGCGCACCCGTGAGGGCAACGACCTCATCGAGGAGATGGCCGACTCGGGCGTCATCGACAAGACCGCGCTGGTCTTCGGCCAGATGGACGAGCCCCCGGGCACCCGTCTGCGCGTGGCCCTGGCCGGTCTGACCATGGCGGAGTACTTCCGCGATGTGCAGAAGCAGGACGTGCTGTTCTTCATCGACAACATCTTCCGCTTCACCCAGGCCGGTTCCGAGGTCTCGACCCTGCTCGGCCGTATGCCCTCCGCGGTGGGCTACCAGCCGAACCTGGCCGACGAGATGGGTCTCCTCCAGGAGCGCATCACCTCGACCCGTGGTCACTCGATCACCTCGATGCAGGCGATCTACGTCCCCGCGGACGACCTGACCGACCCGGCCCCGGCCACCACCTTCGCCCACCTCGACGCGACGACGGTGCTCTCCCGTCCGATCTCGGAGAAGGGCATCTACCCGGCCGTGGACCCGCTGGACTCCACGTCCCGGATCCTGGACCCCCGCTACATCGCGGCGGACCACTACAACACCGCGATGCGCGTCAAGACGGTCCTGCAGAAGTACAAGGACCTTCAGGACATCATCGCGATCCTCGGCATCGACGAGCTGGGCGAGGAGGACAAGCTCACCGTCCACCGCGCCCGTCGCGTGGAGCGCTTCCTGTCCCAGAACACCCACGTCGCCAAGCAGTTCACCGGCGTCGACGGGTCGGACGTGCCGCTGGACGAGTCGATCACCGCGTTCAACGCGATCATCGACGGCGACTACGACCACTTCCCGGAGCAGGCGTTCTTCCTCTGCGGTGGCATCGACGACCTGAAGGCCAACGCCAAGGAGCTGGGCGTCTCCTGAACTCCCTGAGTTCGCAGTGAGCCCTGCGGCTCACGTCTGAGGGGGCGGGCGCGTCCCGCCCCCTCACGCACGCCCATTAGACTTGTAACCAACACCCGGCAGAATCCGCCGGGTGGTGACCCGAGGAGCCACCTTGGCTGCTGAGCTGCACGTCGCGCTGGTCGCGGCCGACCGAGAGGTCTGGTCCGGCGAGGCCACCCTGGTCGTCGCGCGCACCACGTCCGGCGACATCGGCGTCATGCCCGGTCACCAGCCGCTGCTCGGTGTGCTGGAGTCGGGCCCGGTGACGATCCGCACGAGTGACGGTGGAACGGTCGTCGCCGCTGTGCACGGCGGTTTCATCTCGTTCGCGGACAACAAGCTGTCGCTGCTCGCCGAGATCGCCGAACTGTCGGACGAGATCGACGTCCAGCGCGTCGAGCGTGAACTCGAGCGCGCGAAGGCGGAGGGCGATGCCGCCGCCGAGCGTCGCGCGGACGTACGACTGCGTGCGGCGGCTTCGCGCTGAGCCAGCGTGTAACCGCATGACGTCACTCAGCCGCGGTCGGCACCGGAGCAATCCGGTGCCGACCGCGGCTGTGGCAGATATGGATGATTTTTCCGTTCCGTTACCTATTTCGGTACCTAGGAGACGAGGAGGTCGGTGTCGATGGTCCTCGCTCTGACTGTGTGCGGAATCGTCGTGGCCCTGGTGGCGCTGGGGTTGTTCGTCTTCGGTCTGCGCCGCAGACTCATCCAGCGCTCCGGCGGCACCTTCGACTGTTCCCTGCGCTGGGACGTCTCCGAGAAACCGGACACGAGCGGCAAGGGCTGGAGCTACGGCGTCGCCCGCTACAACGGCGACCGCATCGAGTGGTACCGGGTCTTCTCCTACGCCTACCGTCCGCGCCGGGTGCTGGAGCGCGGCTCGATCGAGGTGGCCGGCCGCCGGCTCCCCGAGGGCGAGGAGGAGCTGGCGTTGCTGTCCGACGCGGTGATCCTCGTCTGTCTGCACCGGGGCACCCGCCTGGAGCTGGCGATGAGCGAGGACGCGCTGACGGGGTTCCTGGCGTGGCTCGAGGCGGCCCCGCCCGGACAGCGGGTGAACGTGGCGTAGGCCCGTTCACCCGCTGGATCATCCGTGTTCTCCCGTGACGGTCGTCACAGTCCGCTGTTGATGGCGCTCACCAGCTCGCCGTTCGCGGTGTCGCCGCTGAACTCCCAGAAGAACGCGCCGCCGAGGCCCTGGCTCTTGGCCCAGGCCATCTTCCCGGCGATGGTGGCCGGGGTGTCGTAGGACCACCAGTTGCCGCCGCACTTGGCGTACGCGGTGCCGGCGACGGTTCCGGTCGGCGGACAGGACGTCTTGAGGACCTTGTAGTCCTCGATGCCCTGCTCGTAGGTGCCGGCCGCCGGGCCCGTGGCCGTGCCGCCCGGGGCGTCCTGGGTGACGCCGGTCCAGCCGCGGCCGTAGAAGCCGATGCCGATGAGCAGCTTGCTCGCGGGCACGCCCTTCGCCTTGAACTTGGCCATCGCGTCGGCCGTCGTGAACCCGGCCGTGGGGATGCCGCTGTACGAGGTGAGCGGCGAGTGCGGGGCGGTCGGGCCCTGGGCCGCCCAGGCGCCGAAGAAGTCGTACGTCATCACGTTGTACCAGTTGACGTACTGCGCGGCGCCGGCGTAGTCGGCGGCGTCGATCTTGCCTCCGGAGGTGCCGTCGGCGGTGGTCGCCGCGGTGACCAGGTTGCCCGTGCCGAACTTGGCGCGCAGGGCCTGCATCAGGTTCTTGTAGGCCGCGGCTCCGCTGGTGTCGCAGGACAGGCCGCAGGCGTTCGGGTACTCCCAGTCGATGTCGATGCCGTCGAAGACGTCGGCCCAGCGGGGGTCCTCGACCAGGTTGTAGCAGGACTGGGCGAACGCGGCCGGGTTGGCCGCGGCCTGGGCGAACCCGCCGGACCAGGTCCAGCCGCCGAACGACCACAGCACCTTGATGTGCGGGTACTTGGCCTTCAGCTGACGCAGCTGGTTGAAGTTGCCGCGCAGCGGCTGGTCCCAGGTGTCGGCGACGCCGCTGACCGACTGGTCGGCGGTGAAGGCCTTGTCGTAGTCGGCGTAGGAGTCGCCGATCGCGCACTGGCCGTTCGTGACGTTGCCGAAGGCGTAGTTGATGTGCGTGATCTTCGCGGCCGAGCCCGACGTCACCAGGTTCTTGACGTTGTAGTTGCGGCCGTAGATGCCCCACTCGGTGAAGTAGCCGAGCTTGACCTTGTCGCCGGTGGTCGGGGGAGTGGTGCCGCCGCCGGTGGTGCGCACGGCGACCGCGCCCCCGGCCGGACCGGTCTGGTCGGCGGTGTCACGGGCCCGGACGGCGTAGGAGTAGTCGGTGCCCGCGGTCAGACCGGTGTCGGTGTACGAGGTCGTCGTCACCGTGGCGACCTTGGCGCCGTCGCGCAGGACGTCGTAGTTCTTGACGCCCTTGTCGTCGGTGGCGGCCGACCAGGTCAGCTTCACCGAGGTGTCGGTGACGGAGGACGCGGTCGGGGTGCCCGGCGCGGAGGGTGCGGCGTCACCCGGGACGGTCGTGCCGTCGCAACTGCCGCCGTTGAGCTTGCAGTTGGCGGGGGAGCCGGCGCCCGCTCCGTTGAAGCCGAAGGAGACGGAGGCGCCGGGGGCGAGAGAGCCGTTCCACGACTTGTTCTTGGCGGTCCAGTGCAGGCCGGCGGAGGTGACGTCGGCGTCCCAGGCGGAGGTGACGGACGTGCCGGAGGGGAAGTCCCACTCGACCGTCCAGGAGCTGATGGCGGTGGTGCCGGTGTTCTTCACCGTCCACCTGCCCTCGAAGCCGGTGCCCCAGTCGGAGGCCTTGGTGTAGGTGGCGGTGGCGGTCGTGGCGGCCTGGGCGGGGCCCGCCAGGCCGACCAGCCCGGCCAGGGGGAGCAACAGTGTCGCGAACCCTGCCGCGGCTCTGTGTCTGAAGCGCATCTCGCGCCTCCTCGGGGGGAGTCGGGGGGCGTGACTGAGCCTTCACGCCCACGGTGCCGCGAGAATAGAAAGGTCTGGACCACGGGTCAATAGGTCTGGACCAATCGGATGGGTCGTGCCTCCGGATTCACTCCACGCCCAACTCCTGTGCCAGGACCGCCGCTTGGACGCGACTGCGCAGCCCCAGCTTGCCCAGCAGTCGGCTGACGTGCGTCTTCACCGTCGCCTCCGCCATGTCGAGGCGCTCGGCGATCCCCGCGTTGGACAGCCCCCGCCCCAGACAGGCCAGCACCTCGCGCTCACGCCGGGTCAGCGGGTCGAGCGCGGCCGGATCGGCCGCGGGAGTACGGACCGGACGCGCGGCGAACTCGGCGATCAGACGTCGTGTCACGGCCGGGGCGATCAGACCGTCCCCGGCGGCCACGGTGCGCACCGCGGCCAGCAGATCCCGCGCCTCCGTGTTCTTGAGCAGAAATCCGGCCGCACCGGCCCGCAACGCACCGAACACGTAGGCGTCGAGGTCGAAGGTGGTCAGCACCAGCACGTCGGCCAGCCCCTCCGCGACGATCCTCCGGGTCGCCGACACCCCGTCCAGCCGGGGCATCTGAACGTCCATCAGCACCAGGTCCGGACGCAGCTCCCGGGCCAGCGCCACCGCCTGCTCCCCGTCCGCGGCCTCACCGACGACCTCGATGTCGGACGCGCTGCGCAGGATGAGGACGAGTCCGGCGCGGACGGCGGACTGGTCGTCGGCGACCAGGACACGGACGGCGGAATTCACAGGGACTCTCCTTGCTCATGCGGGCTCTCCCCCGGCGAGGGGCAGCACGGCGTGCACGGTCCAGCGCGAGCCCTGCGGCCCGGCGGCGAACGTGCCGCCGAGCAGCGCGGCCCGCTCCCGCATCCCGACGAGTCCGGCCCCGGAGCCGGGGGCGCGGGGCCCGTCCCGGCGGCCGAACGGACTGCCGACCCGCAGGTCGAGTGCGCCGTCGCGCTGCACGAGGCCGACGGTGACCCGGCCGGGGCACGCGTGCTTCAGCGCATTGGTCAGCGACTCCTGGACGATGCGGTAGGCGGCGAGTCCGACGGGGGTGGGGACTTCGCCGTGGTCGGCGTCGAGGGTGACGTCGAGGCCGTTGGCGCGGGCGCCGTCGACCAGGGAACGCAGGCCTTCGAGGGTGGGGGCGACGGCCGGCTCGCAGTCCCCGCCGTCGTCGCGCAGGATCCCGATCAGCCGCCGCATCTCCGCCAGCCCCTCGACGCTGTTCTCGCGGATGACGGACAGCGCCTGCCGGGACGTGTCCGGGTCGTCGATGGAGAGCGCGGCCGTCGAGTGGATGGCGATCGCCGACAGATGGTTGGCGACCATGTCGTGCAACTCCCGCGCCATGCGAGCCCGCTCGGCCGTGACCGCCTGCGCCCGGTCCGCCTCGGCGAGCAGCGCGGTCTGCTCGGCCCGCAGCCGCGCGGCCTCGGCGGCGTCACGATGGTCGCGCACGATCCAGCCGGTGGCGGCGGGCCCGTACGCGACGACGCCCACGACCACGCCGATCAGCAGCGCCTCCGGCACCCGCCACACCGCGAACGGCACCAGCGTCCCCACCACCGTGAGCAGCCCGGTGATCCACTGGATACGGCGGGCGGAGGCGAGCGGACCGTACAGGACGGCCGCGTACATGACGTCGGTGAACATCAGGACGGTGGACAGGTTGCCCTGGGTCACCAGATCCGCGCAGACCGCGGCCGTGGCCGTGAGCAGGGCCGCGCGCGGGGCCGTGCGGCGCATCAGCTCGCAGCCCGCCGTCACCAGCAGCGGCGGCAGGACGGCCCAGGGGCCGTCGAACAGTGTGATCGGGTCGCTGGACGGCCGGGTGCCCAGGCCGGCGACGACGAGCAGCAGTCCGCCGAGCAGTCCGCCGGCCGCGATGCGGACGTCGAACCGGTGCGGGCGGGGCGATCGGCGTACGGGCATGCCCTCCATCCAACACGCCCCGCGACCCGTGCGCCTGCTCCTCGCGAACGGTCCCGAACTGCATCTTTCGATGTACCGGCGGTTCGTCGTCGACGACGACGCGGGCGGGCACGGGCGCAGGGAGGCTGGGACGGCGAACGAGAGGAGCGGACCGTGATCGTCACGCTGATCATCGCCTGCGAGGTGGCCTTCTGGGTGCTGCTGGCCGCCGGGCTGGCCTTCCGGTACGTGTTCCGGATGCCGCGGCTGGGCCTCGCCCTGCTGCTGTGCGAGCCGCTGCTGGAGGTCGTGCTGTTCGCGGTGACCGCGACCGACCTCAAGAACGGCGCCGAGCCGGACTGGCGGCACGGCCTCGCCGCCGTCTACATCGGCTTCACCGTCGGCCTCGGCCACTCCACGATCAAGTGGGCCGACGCCCGTGTCGCCCACCGCTTCGCGGGCGGCCCGCCGCCGGTGGGACCGCCGAAGTACGGCACGGCCCGCGCCGTACACGAATGGAAGGTCGCGGGCCGCTGGACCCTCGCCGCCCTGGTCGCCGCCGCCCTGCTCGAGGCGGCCGTACGGTACGTCGGCGCCGACGGGGAGACCGGCTCGCTGCGGGCATGGCAGCAGCGGATGGTGTTCGTCGTCGGCGTCAACGTCGTCATCGCCGCGAGCTACACCCTCTTCCCGAAGCGGGAACCGAAGGGCGGCCCGAAGCGGGAACCGGCCAAGATGGACTAGCGCTCCCCGCCCGGCACCCACAGCACGTCCCCGGTCGCCTTGTTGGCGGTGCGGGCGAGGATGAACAACAGGTCCGACAGCCGGTTGAGGTAGGTCGCGGTGAGCGGGTTCATCCGCTCGCCGTGCGCCTCCAGGGCGGCCCATGTGGAGCGCTCGGCACGCCGGACCACCGTGCACGCCTGATGCAGCAGGGCCGCGCCCGGGGCGCCACCGGGCAGGATGAACGACCGCAGCTTCTCCAACTGCGCGTTGAAGCGGTCGCAGTCCGCCTCCAGCCGGTCGATGTAGAACTGCTCGACCCTCAGGGGCGGGAACTCGGGGTTCTCCGTGACCGGCGTCGACAGGTCGGCGCCCACGTCGAACAGGTCGTTCTGGACGCGGACGAGGACCTCGGCGACCTCCTCGTCCAGGCCGCCGAGCGCGATCGCCGTGCCGATCGCCGCGTTCGCCTCGTTGGCGTCCGCGTACGCGGCGATCCTGAGGTCGGTCTTGGCGACCCGGCTCATGTCGCCGAGGTTCGTGGTGCCCTGGTCGCCGGTCCTGGTGTAGATGCGCGTCAGATTGACCATGCCGCCAATCTAGACCGTCCCCGGGCATCCGCTCCGTTCCCTTCGTCACGGTCCGCGGACGGCCGGACCGGCGGCCCCCGGCCGGGCGCCGACGCCTGCTCAGGACGGGTCCAATCGGCGTGAATCGGACAGGATTTGACGACGTGACCGGCGTCTCACGCCGTGAGACGTGAGACGCGTTACTAAGCGGTCACGCAGCGCCTCACGACCGCTAATCTCCGGCCGAGAGGCAGACGGACAGGCGACCGGGGCGGCTGCGCCGGATGGTTGACGCCGGTGACATCGGACGCGTGAGCGGGCAGGGCTGTACAGGCACCGGAACCGCACAGGTCCCAGGAGCCTCACCCTTGCGGGTGAATTGGGTATCGGTTCGCTCACAGACGGCAACCTCTGACCGCTTCGCGCAGTCAGAGCATGCAACACCGGACACCACACCGCGGAGCACGAGACGCACGCTTAGGGGAGCGCTATGCACATCAAGGGCGACCACGTCGAGCTGGTCGTCGGGGGCCGCCTCGACGTCCGCAGCGCGGCGGACGCCCGTACGGCCCTGCACACGGCAGTCGACGACGGAGTCGGCGACCTGGTGCTCGACCTGTCCGGACTCGACTCGTGGGACGCCACCGGACTCGGCGTCATCATGGGCGTCCACCGAAGGGCCGGCCGCTGCGGCCGGCGCCTGGTGCTGCGCGGCGTGCCGCCGCAGATGCAACGCCTGCTGGTGGCCACCCGCCTGCACCGGATCCTCGCGATCGAGGGCGGCATCGGCGTGGAGTCCCTGCCCCGCGTGTGACGCACAGGGCGTGTGGCCTGCGGTGGGAACCGTGTGACAGGGCACGCGCGACGGGCGCAATCCTCACGAGACTGTGACGCATCGGGCGGCCGGGCACCCCGGGCTGTCGTAGATACTGTGCGAAGGTTTACGGTTCGTCTGCCCGCCGCCCGCAGCCCTCGAGCGGGCACCGGACCAGAAGCGACAGCCCAGTGTGCGGCCAGGCCGGGAGGGGCTACCGCCACACGACGCTTTTGGGGGGCTTGACCCATGGACCCGAACACCCGGGGACCCGAGGAGCACGGCCACGACGAGGGAGAGGCCTCCCGGTCCAGCGCCTTCGACTCCGGGCCCGGCCAGACGTCGCGCCCGCGCCCGTCCAGGGACCCCCTCACGCCCGACTTCGGCCAGCCCGCGCCGGCCCTGGCCCGTACGGTGCGCCTGGTCGCCGGCGACCACCTGCTCACCGTCAACCCCGTCGACGGCAGCGAGATCGAGCTGCGGCCGCCTGGGGGAGAGCGGGCCGAGCGGCCCGCGAGGCGCACGCCCGAGCGGCGCGCCGAGGCCGAGCGCGCCGCCCGGCCGGCCGCTCCCGCTGGGAACGCCCCGCCCGTGCGGCCGCTCCTCGGCCGTCAGGACGAACGCGAACAGCTGGTCCGGCTCCTCGCCCGCGGCCGCTCCGTCCGTCTCACCGGCGCGCCCGGCTCCGGCCGCACCAGCCTTCTCGACCTGGTCGCCGAGGACTGCGAGGACCTCGCCCCCGACGGTGTCGTCCGCCTCAGCGGCCGTCTGCGCACCGCCGCCGACCTGCTGCGCGATCTCTTCCACGCCGTCTACGACGCCCCGCAGCACCACCCCGACGAGGACGAGCTGCGCGAGCTGGTCCGCGAGATCGGCGCGGTCGTGGTGGTCGACGACCTCGAACTCGGCGGCGCCGCCCTCGACGACCTGCTGGACGCGACGCCCGAATGCGCCTTCCTGCTCGGCGCGACCCCGGACACCCCGCCGCCCACCGCGGACTCCGCCGTCGAGGAGGTCGTCCTCAGCGGTCTCGACCGGGCGGGCGGCGTCGAGGTCATCGAGCGCGCCGTCGCCCGGGTCCTCACCGAGGAGGAGGCCAACTGGGCGGGCGACCTCTGGTTCGAGTCCGAGGGCCTGCCGCTGCGGTTCGTGCAGGCCGGCGCCCTGCTCGCGCAGCGCGACCGGCTGCGGGCCAGCGCCGACGCGGTCGACGCGTTCGGCGTCTTCGAGGACGCCCGGACTCTCCCCACCCCCGTCGACGCCGTCGCCGGGGCGGGGGAGGCCGAGGAGATATCCCTGCCCTCCCTCGGCGAGGCCGCCGCGCCCGCCCCGCTGCTCGCCGCCCGCCTCAGCGCCTCCGCCCGCGCCGCCCTGCGGTTCGCCGTCGCCCTCGACGGCGAGGTCCCGCACCAGGCCCATCTGCCCGCCCTGGTGGGCGACACCCACGCCGACGCGGCGCTCGGCGAGCTGGCGGGCTGCGGGCTCGTCTCCCCGGTGGGCAACCGCTACCGGCTCGCCGCGGGCGTCCAGGCCCAGCTCGAGGCCGCCGGTTACGCCGACGACGTCACGACCCGCGCCCACGCCGCCGCCCAGCACTACGCCTGGTGGACGGGGCACCCCTCGGTCACCCCGGAACGGGTCTGCGCGGAGGCCGACGCCGTCCTCGCCGCCCTCGCGGCGGTGGTCCCGGACACGACCCGGCCCGAGGAGGGCGAGGAGCCCACCGCCGTCCGGCTCGCCCGCACGGCGGCGCCCGCGTTCGCCGCGGGGCTGCACTGGAGCGCCTGGTCGAGCGCTCTGCACGAAGGCGCGGAGGCCGCCCGGCTCGCGGCGCAGTCCGCGGACCGCGCCTACTTCCACCACGAGCTGGGCGTCCTCGCGCTGTGCACCGGGGACCTGGACCGGGCCCGCTCCGAGCTGGAGGCGTCGCTCGCCCTGCGCGGCACGATCGCCGACAAACGCGGCACCGTCGCCGGCCGCCGCGCCCTCGCGCTGGTCGCCGACCGCACCGGCGACGTGCCCGGGCTGCCCGTCGCGTCGTCCGCCGACGAGGCGCCCGACCCCGCCCGCCACGAGGAGCAGGCGTCCCCGCCCCGCGGCGTCGTCCAGGCGGCGCTCCCGAGCTTCCCGCCGGAGGCCGAGACCCTCGTGGCCCGCCGCGAACCGCCCGCGGGGCCGATCCGGCACAGTCGCGGCGGCCTGCGGAGCCTGGCCAGACGCAACCTGGTCGGGGTCGGCGCCGGCGCGCTGCTCATCGCCGTGCTGGGCACGGTGGTCACGCTCGGCGCGACCTCCCACAAGGACGCCGACGATCCCTCCGACCGGGTCGGCGTCAACCCGTCCGCCTCCGTCGGCGTCGACGACGGCGAGGTCGGCGCGGACACCCCGGGCGACGACGGCTCCGCCGACACGGGCGAGCCGACCGGCAGGCCGACGGACCCGGGCCCGGACGGGACCATGGGCACCTCCGACGACCCGACGCCCACGGGGTCGGCGGGACCGTCGGCGTCGGCGAGCGGTTCGCAGGACCCCGGGGACGGGAAGCCGTCCGGCACGCCCAAGCCGAGCGGCAGGCCGTCGTCCAGCCCGACCCGGTCCGGGCCGGCTTCGCCCTCGGCGTCGGCGTCCCCCAGCGGCGGCACCGGCTCGCCGTCGCCGTCGCAGTCAGACCCCGGCACGCCCACGGGCACCCCCAGCGGCGGCACGTCGACCTCGGGCGGCAACTCCATGTCCTCCGCGCCCGTCGGCAGCACGATGAGCTCCTCCTCCGGGCTCTCCGGTCCCTCCGGCTCGGCGGCGACCTCGCCGGACGTGATCTGAGCCGAAGGGCCACCGGCCCCGGGCACACGACAGGGCCGGGTTCCTCATCGGGAACCCGGCCCTGGTCGCCGTACGGATCTCGTACGGAGGCCGTACGGACGCCGGACGGGCGTCGTACCGGATGTCAGAACAGTCGCAGCTTGTCGTCCTCGATGCCGCGCATGGCGTTGTAGTCGAGGACCGTGCAGCCGATGCCGCGGTCCGTGGCGAGGACGCGGGCCTGGGGCTTGATCTCCTGGGCGGCGAACACGCCGCGGACCGGGGCGAGATGCGGGTCGCGGTTCAACAGCTCGAGGTAGCGGGTGAGTTGCTCGACGCCGTCGATCTCACCGCGTCGCTTGATCTCCACCGCGACGGTCTGCCCGTCCGCGTCCCGGCACAGGATGTCGACGGGACCGATGGCCGTCATGTACTCGCGGCGGATGAGGGTGTAGCCCTCGCCGAGGGTCTCGATGCGGTCCGCGAGCAGTTCCTGCAGGTGCGCTTCCACGCCGTCCTTGATCAGGCCGGGATCGACGCCCAGTTCGTGCGACGAGTCGTGGAGGATCTCCTCCATCGTGATGATGAGCTTCTCACCGCCCTTGTTGACGACGGTCCAGACGCCCGCGACACCGTCGGAGTCCCCCGCGTCCTCCTTCAGCGTGCAGGGCGGCGACATCCAGTTGAGGGGCTTGTACGCCCGGTCGTCCGCGT
Source organism: Streptomyces sp. NPDC020597 (assembly GCF_044335095.1). Lineage (NCBI taxonomy): Bacteria > Bacillati > Actinomycetota > Actinomycetes > Kitasatosporales > Streptomycetaceae > Streptomyces > Streptomyces sp. NPDC020597. Next base: position 781,039 of record NZ_JBIRUL010000001.1, read on the forward strand.
GGATGGAGACGCTGCCGTCCGCCTTCACCAGGATCAGACGGGGGGCGGAGGGGAGGTGGGCGGTGAGCCGGCCGGCGTAGTCGACGGAGCACCGGGCGATGACGAGACGCATGGTCGGCAACGCTATCCGACGCCCCGCGGTGCCCGCGATCCGCCCGCCCCGTCTCCGGGCCACGCACGCACCGGGCGACCCTTGGGCCCCGCCCCTTTTGATCAGGAAAGCCGCTGTTCGACCGTGGCCGATTGTGTGCCCAACAGGGGTTCCCTATGTGCTCATTCTCCTGGTGCGGTCACCGTCCGTTGCCTACCGTAGTGAACGGGAGGTCGCGATGCGTGTACTCAGCGTGTGCGGTATTTCGGCATGGCGGACTCCCTTTCCCTGTCCGTCAACCCTCGTCCTTCTCGGGGGTGCGAGAGGAGTACCCATGTCGCTCGACGTCTCACCGGCCCTACTCGATCAGGCCGAGCGAGGCGAGGTCGACGAAGCAGAATTCGTCGACTGCGTCCGGACCTCCCTGCCCTACGCATGGGAGATGGTCAGCTCCCTGGTGGCCCAGCTGAAGGTGGACGGCGGAGACTTCGCCGACAACCAGACGCCCCCGCCGGACGAGCAGGCACGCGGGCAGCTGCTGCGCGCGCTCGCGAGTGACGCCATACGCGGCGCGCTGCAGCGGCACTTCGGCGTGCGGCTCGCCTTCCAGAACTGCCACCGGGTGGCGGTGTTCCCGTTGGACTCGGCTGTCGACGAGAAGCTCGACCGCTTCACCTCGATCCGCAGCCAGGTGCTCAACCAGTCCCCGGAGTTCCGGGACTGCTGACGGCAAGACGATGTCGCTTGCCGCTCCTGACGCGGGAGGTCTCCGGCGCCACGGGAGCATCACGGGAGCGGCAGGCTCCGCGGCCGGCTGGGCCGCTCACCGGAGGTGGGGGAGCACCTCCGAGCCCAGCCGCCGTACGTTGTCCTCGGTGGCCGCCAGGTCGCCGGAGCCCTCGACGAGCAGGGCGAAGCGCGAGATGCCCGTCCGCTCGCTGGTGGCCGCGAGGCGGTCGGCGCAGAGCCTCGGGGTGCCCACCGGGTGCAGCCCGCAGAGCAGTTCGGTGTACGCCACCGGGTCCCGCATGGAGCGGGGCCGTCCGTCCACCGTGACATGGGCGTCGAGTCCCTGCTTCAGCCAGCCCGGCATGGCCTTCACCAGGGTCTCCACCGCGTCCGTGCGCCGGTCCGCGATCTGGCAGACGCCCGCCGAGACATGCGCCGCGCCGCGGATCTCGTCCTCCGGGCGCCCCGCCGCACGGGCCGATCGCCGCCACTGGGCGACCATCTCGGCCTTCTCCTCGTCCCCGACGTGCATGCCGAGCAGCATCGGCAGGCCGCGTTCGGCGGCCAGCCGCACGCTCGCCGGGGAGGTGCAGGCGACGACGACCTCCGGCCCCGTCGCCTCCGTCAGGGCCTCCGACGGCCGGGGCACGACGGGGACTTCACGGAACCGGAAGCGCTCGCCGTCGGCCCCCACCGAGGGTTCACGCAGCCAGCGCACCAGCAGATCGAGTGATTCCGGGAACCCCTTCTCGTACGCCTCCAGGCCGGAGCCGAACACCTCGAGGTCGACCCACGGCCCGCCGCGGCCCACGCCCAGGGAGAACCGGCCGCCGCTGGTCACGTGCAGCAGCGCGGCCTGCTCGCCGAGCGTCACGGGATGGACGGTGGGCAGTACGCTGACCGCCGTGCCCACCCGGATGCGGCGGGTGCGGCCCAGCAGCAGAGCGGCGAGCGTGACGGCCGACGGGCATGTGCCGTACGGCACGAAGTGGTGCTCGGCCAGCCAGACCGAGTCGAGCCCCGCCTCCTCGGCGACCTCGGCCGAGCGGACCGCGCGGTGCAGGGCCTCGCCCTGACCCTGGCCCGGGAACTGGGCCCCCAACACAAAACTTCCAACGCGCATGGACTTTCCTGCTTCCTTGGCTCCGACACGGAGCTCCCCCACCCGGCATAACCGTCCGACACGTGCCGAGGACACGGCCTGGCGGAGAGATTTGCGGATTGTCTGCCGAATGCGGGGTCCGGGAAGGGGGCTGCGGGACCGTCGCCCCACGGGTGCCCGGGCTCGCGCCGCGTACGCTGGAGAACGGCCCTGCCCCCTGTATAGCCCCGTGAGGTGTCCTGTGTCCCCGCGTCGCAACCGACCCAAGGATGAGGGCTCGTCGGGCCGGAGCGCCGAGGACGACCGCGCGAGCCGCTACGGCGGATGGGAGTCGGCGCAGGACTGGCACGGCGAGCAGTGGAGCGTACGGCACGTGGCCGGGGCGAGCGCCCAGGGCAAGACGTACCGGTGCCCCGGCTGCGACCAGTTGATCCCCGGCGGCGTCCCGCACGTGGTGGCCTGGCCGGACCACGCGGGCGTCGACGACCGGCGCCACTGGCACAAGGCGTGCTGGAACGCACGGGACCGCCGCACCCCGGGGATGCAGCGGTCCCGTAACGCACCCAGGTTCTGAACCCGGGTCCTTCCCGTGCCTGGAGACGCGGCGTTCTACGCGGCGCGCTACACGTCCCGCTTCTCCAGCAGCGCGAAGGCCGCGCCGAGCACGACGGCGGCCATGCCCAGCGCGATCCACAGCGGGTCCCAGCCGCTCGGCCCGCTGTCGCTGAGCGAAGCCGCGTAGAAGACGCCGAGCTGACTGGGGATCGAGTACTCGAAGAGGGCCTGGCGCAGGTCCTCCAACGAGGACGAGAACATGAAGATCGCGATGACCAGCGGGGCCAGCAGCAGACCGATCATGATGGTGATGGCGCCCGCCGAGTGCCGGATGATCGAGCCGACGGCCAGCGAGACCAGACCGAGCAGGGCCATGTAGAGGGACACGCCCACGGTGGCCTTCAGCCACTCCTCGCCGCTCGGCGAGCGGGCCCCGGACAGCATCGCCACGTGCGCCATCGCCACGAGGCCCGTGGACACGAGCGTCACCGTGAAGGCGACGACGAAGAACACGATCGCCTTCGCCGCGAGGACCCTGCCGCGCGAGGGGCAGGCCACCATGGTGGTGCGGATCATGCCGGTGCCGTACTCGGAGGCGGTGGTCAGCACGCCGAGCGTGATGACGCACATGCTGCCCAGAAGCAGTCCGAAGAAGCCGAACGACAGCGCGGTGTTGCCCGCGAGATCCTGCTCGGTGGCGTTCGAGGCGACGATCGCACCGGCCAGCAGCCCGATGCCGATCACGAGCAGCACGTACACGCCGAGAGTCCACATCGTGGAGCGCACCGACCGGATCTTGGTCCACTCCGAGGCGATGGCGTGCCCGAGGTGCGTGCGTACCACCGGGATGGGCGAGGTGTAGACGGCGCCGGCCGCGGTGTACGAGGCGCCGGGCGCCGGCTGCCAGGCGGGTGCGGCCTGCGGCGACGGGTGCTGCGGGGTGCTCATCGGGCGTCCTCGGACTCGGTCGGGGCGTCGGGGGCGGAGGCGGGCGCGGGCGCCGGCGCGGCTGCGGGCGCCGGAGCCGCGGCCGGAGCGGCGGGCGCCGCGGCCGGAGCGGACGGCGTGGCGGGCGCGGGCGCCGGCGGACCGGTCGGGGCCTCTGCGGCCGGGGCCTGTGCGGGCGGCTGCGCATACGGGTTGGCGACGCTCGGGCCGGGGCCGGGAGCCGCGCCGGGCGCTCCCGGAGCGCCGTACGCCCCGTAGGGGGCCGCCAGAGGCGCCGGGGCCGGCTGGCCGGGCGCGTAGCCCGCTTGCGGGGGCGGCGGGGCGTACCAGCCCGGCTGGCCCTGTCCCGGCACCGGCATCGGCGGCTGCGCGCCGGGCGGCAGCTGCTGCTGGAGGCCGGCCTTCTGGTCGATGGTCGACCGGTAGTCCACGGCGCCCTGCGTCATCCGCATGTACGCCTCCTCCAGGGAGGCCTGGTGCGGGGACAGCTCCCACAGCCGGACGTCGCTTTCGTAAGCGACGTCGCTGATCCGGGGCAACGGCAGCCCCGTCACCCGCAGCGCCCCGTCCTGCTCGGGCAGGACGTGGCCGCCCGCCTCGGTGAGCGCCGAGGCCAGCTTCTCCCGCAGCTGCGGTTCGGTGTGCGGGGTGCGCACACGCGCGAAGTCGGCGGAATTGGCCGAGATGAAGTCCTTCACGCTCATGTCGGAGAGCAGCTGGCCGCGCCCGATGACGATCAGGTGATCGGCCGTCAGCGCCATCTCGCTCATCAGATGGGACGAGACGAACACCGTGCGGCCCTCGGCGGCCAGCGCCTTCATCAGGTTGCGCACCCAGAGGATGCCCTCGGGGTCGAGGCCGTTGACCGGCTCGTCGAAGAGCAGCACCTGGGGGTCGCCGAGCAGGGCGGCCGCGATGCCCAGCCGCTGGCCCATGCCCAGGGAGAAGCCCTTGGACCGCTTGCGGGCCACGTCCTGGAGGCCGACCACGCCGAGCACCTCGTCGACCCGCCGGGCCGGGATGCCGGACAGCTGGGCCAGGCTCAGCAGATGGTTGCGGGCGTGCCGGCCGCCGTGCACCGCCTTGGCGTCCAGCAGGGCGCCCACCTGGCGGGCGGCGTTGGGCAGCCGGCGGTACGGGTAGCCGCCGATCGTCACCGAGCCGGCCGTCGGGTTGTCCAGTCCCAGGATCATGCGCATGGTCGTGGACTTGCCCGAGCCGTTCGGTCCGAGGAAGCCCGTGACCGCGCCAGGACGGACCTGGAAGGAAAGGTTGTACACAGCGGTCTTGTCGCCGTAGCGCTTGGTCAGGCCGACTGCTTCGATCATGCTCCGCACCCATCGAAAGGATCAGGACAGCAGGGCATACGCCCCCGTAAGGGTTAGGAGACTATCGGGGCGCTGACGGTTCCGCTCAAATGAAAGCAAAGCCCAGAGCGTTATGCGTCGCGTTTCTTCAGCAGGAGAAAGCCGCCGGCGAGCGCCGCCAGGGTCCACAGTGCCATGATCGCCAGCCCGCCCCAGGGCCCGTACGGGGTGTCGTCGCCGATCCGTGTGACCACCTGCATCACCCTGCTGCCCGCCTGGTCGGGCAGATACCGGCCGATCTTCTTCGTGGCGGAGACGTTGCCCAGGATGTTGGAGATCAGGAAGAAGAACGGCATCAGGATGCCGAGCGACAGCATCGGCGAGCGCAGCATCGTGGCCACGCCCATCGAGAAGACGGCGATGAGCGTCATGTACAGACCGCCGCCGATCACCGCCCGCAGGACCCCGCTGTCCTCGAGCGACGCCCGGTGGGAGCCCAGCATGGCCTGCCCCAGGAAGAAGGTGACGAAGCTGGTCACCATCCCCACGGCCAGCGACAGCCCGGCGGCCACCGCGATCTTGCTGAACAGGAAGGTGCCGCGCTGCGGAACCGCGGCCAGCGAGGTGCGGATCATGCCCGTGCTGTACTCGTTCGACACCACCAGCACGCCGAACACGATCATCGCGAGCTGACCCAGGGTCATCCCCGCGAAGCTGACGAAGGTGGGGTCGAAGGAGAGCCGGTCGCCTCGGCTCATGTTGTCGAACTCGTGGTTCGACAGCGCCGAGATCAGCACGCCGAGGGCGACGGTGACCACCACGGCGAGGGAGAGTGTCCACACCGTGGACGCAACCGACCGGATCTTGGTCCATTCGGACCGGATGACCTGGGTCGCCGCCATCGTCAGCTCCTCGTCCAGTCGTCGCCCCACTGCTGCCGCGCTACGGCGGGCGCACCCGCCGGCACGTCCAGGGGCATGTCCATCGGCACGTCCGTGTGCGCGTGGTACTCCACCGACTCAGCGGTGAGCTGCATGAAGGCCTCCTCCAGGGAGGCCCGCTGGGGGCTCAGCTCATGCAGCACGATCTGGTGCCGCGCCGCCAGCTCGCCGATGTGCTCGGGCTTTCCGTCGTCGACCTCCAGCACCCCGCCGCCGGTCTCGACGACCGTCGTCCCGGCGTCGTGCAGCACATCGAGCAGCCGCTCCCGCTGCGGGGTGCGGACACGGACGTAACTGCGCGAGTTCTGCGCGATGAAGTCGGCCATGGAGGTGTCGGCGAGCAGCCGGCCCTGCCCGATGACGACGAGATGGTCCGCGGTGAGCGCCATCTCGCTCATCAGGTGGGAGGAGACGAACACCGTCCGCCCCTGCGAGGCCAGCGATTTCATCAGGGTGCGGATCCAGTGGATGCCCTCGGGGTCGAGGCCGTTGACCGGCTCGTCGAACATCAGGATCCCGGGGTCCCCGAGCAGCGCGCCCGCGATGCCCAGCCGCTGGCCCATGCCGAGCGAGAACCCCTTGGCCTTCTTCCGCGCCACGGACGTGAGACCGACCGTGTCCAGCACCTCGTGCACCCGGCTCCGCGGGATGCCGTTGCTCTGCGCGAGACACAGCAGATGGTTGAAGGCGCTGCGCCCGCCGTGCATGGCCTTGGCGTCCAGCAGGGCGCCGATGCGGGTGAGGGGGTCCTTGAGCCGGTCGTAGTGCTGCCCGTCGATGCGGACGTCCCCCGCGGTCGGCCGGTCGAGACCGAGCATCATCCGCATGGTGGTGGACTTCCCCGCGCCGTTGGGACCGAGGAAGCCCGTGACGATGCCCGGTCTGACGGTGAAACTGAGGTTGTTCACCGCCACCGTGTCGCCGTACCGCTTGGTCAGTCCCGACAGCTCGATCATGCGGCCACGCTAAAGCGCGGCAAAGCCCCCTGCCACCTGAAGCGGCAGAGGGCTCGACCGGTGTTCCGACGTCCGTTCCCCGTACCTCCGGACGTTACCGGGACTGCTGTGCCGGGACCCCGCGCGAGATCGGCTCGTCGTCCGTGGAGGGCGCACCGGCCGCGGCCACGGCCGCGCCGGTCAGCGTGGCGAGCATCTCGCGGACGTTCGTCAGCTGGGCGTTGATGCTGTCGCGGCGGTTGGTGAGCGCCGCCAGCTCGCGCTCGGACTCGGAACGGATCCGGTCCGCCTTGGCGTTCGCGTCGGCCACGATGTCCTCGGCCTGGCGCTGCGCCGTCTCGACGGTCTGACGGGCACGACGCTCGGCGTCGGTCCGCAGCTTCTCCGCCTCCAGACGCAGCTGCTCCGCGCGGTGCTCGATCTCCGCGAGACGCTTCTCCGCCTTCTGCTGACGGGACGCCAGGTCGCGCTCCGACTGCTCGCGGCGCTTGGCCAGGTTGGTCTCGAAGTCGGCGGCGGCCTGCGCGGCCTTCGCGCGGGTCTCCTCGAAGAGGGCGTCCGCCTCCTCACGCTTCGACTGCGCGTCCTTCTGCGCCTCGGAACGCAGCTGCGACGCGTCGCTCTTGGCCTTCTCGACGATCCGGACGCCCTCGTCCTCCGCCTTGGCCTTGCGCTCCGCAGCGAACGATTCCGCGTCGTTGCGCACCTGCTGGGCGGCCGACTCGGCGAGCTCCCGGTGCTGCTCGGCCGCGCGACGGGCCTCCTCGCGCAGGTCCTTGGCCTCTTCCTCGGCGAGGCGGAGGATCTTCTCGACACGCGCGCCGAGACCGGCGTACGACGGCTCCGCGTCGCTTACCTGGGCCTGGGCGTTCTGCGTCTCGAGGTGGAGCTCCTCGATGCGCTTTTCCAGAGCAGTGATACGAGCCAGAGCGCTGTCACGGTCGGAGACGAGCTTCGAGATGCGTTCGTCCACCTGAGCGCGGTCGTACCCACGCCGCACAAGCTCGAAGCCGTAGGGGGAAGTGTCGCTCATGGGGTTCCTGTCGAATGAGACCGGTGAGGTGATAGGTGGAATCCTAGGGGCCTGAGCGGTGTGTCATCGAGCGTATGCGTGTTTGATCTGGAGAATGACACCCCTTTTGGGTGGCTGAGCGGCACAGCCCTTGCCAAAGGTCCGGTCAAACGCGCCAGACTTTAACCCAATCCACACATTCCGCTAGCCGTCCGAGGGCTTCCCACCCGATCGGGGAGCGCCGATGGCGGCGCCCGCCTTGACGCCCCCGTCCTTGCTCCCGGCCGGCGCCTCGAAGGACTCCAGTGCCTCCAGCACGTCCTGGACCCGGGAGATCTCGGCGTTGATGTCCTCACGCCGGCGCACCAGGACCTCCAGCTCCCGCTTGCCCTCCTCGACGGTGCGCCGCGCCTCGCGGATCGCCTCGGCCTTGAGCTCCTCGGCCTCCCGCACCAGCGCCGACTTCTTCTGCTCGGCCTCCTTGAGGAGCCCTTCCGCCTTCTTCACGGCGGCGATGCGCACCTTGCCGGCCTCGGAGTTGGCGTCCGACACCAGCTCCCTCGCCTTGGCCTGCGCCTTCGCGAGCTGCTCCTCGGCCGCCTTGATGAGCGCGTCACAGCGGTCGCCGGTCGACTTCATCGTCTCGGCGGCCTCGCGGCGGGCCCGCTCGTGCAGCGCCTCGATCTCGCTGGTGATGCGGTCGCGCAGCTCCTCGGCCCGCTCCCTTATGGCCGTCGCGTCGCGCCGGGCGCCGATGAGCAGCTCGTCCGCGTCCGTACGGGCCTTCTCCACCCGGGAGTTGCCCTCCACCGTCGCCTCGGAGACCAGCCGGTCGGCCTCGCTGCGGGCCGCGCCGACCATCGAGTCGGCCTGCGCCTCCGCGTCCGCGGTGGTCTTCTGCGCCTGCGTCTGCGCCTCGGCGAGCAGCTTGTCCGCCTCGGCCGCGGTCTCCGTGATGAGGGTGTCGACCTGCTCGGCCGCCTCGGAGCGCCGCTTGTTGGCCTCCTTGCGGGCCTCGTCCAGCGTCGAGTCGGCCTCCTCGCGGGCCACGCTCATCAGACGGTCGGCCTCCGCGGCCGCCTCCGTCCTGACGCGCTCCGCCTCGGCCCGAACCCGCTCGGCGTGCTGCTGCGCGGACCCCACGGTCTCGGCGGCCTCGGCGCGCAGCCGCTCCGCGTCCCCCGACGCGTCCGAGATCAGCTTCTCCGCCTTGGCGACCGACTCGGCGCGCAGCCGCTCGGCCTCCGCGATGGTCTCCGTCTGCAGCCGCTCGGCCTCGGCGATGGTCTCCGTCTGGAGCCGCTCCGCCTCGTTGCGGGCCTCGGTGATGAGGGTGTCGGCCTGCGTCGCCGCGTCCGAGCGGATGCGGTTGGCGTCGTCGCGGGCGTCGGCGCGGGTGCGCGACGCGTCCTGCTCGGCCTGGGCGATGGTGTCCGACGACTCGGTGCGCACCCGCTGGGCGTGCGCGGACGCCTCCGAGCGCAGCCGTTCCGCCTCCGTGATGGCCTCGCCGACGGTCTGCTCGGCCAGCGCCTGCGCCGCCTGCGCCGCCTCGCTCGCCTCCCGCCGGACCCGGCTCGCGTCCTCGGCGGCCCGCTCCCGCTCGGCGTAGGCGTCGCCGCGGACCCGGTCCGCCTCCTCCTCGGCCTCGCGCCGGACCCGGTCCGCCGCGTGCTCGGCGGCCGAGCGCAGCCCGGTGATCTCCTCCTGCGCCTGCTCGTGCAGCCCGGCCACGGAGTCGCGCACCTGCTGCGCGTGCTGCTCGGCCGCCGACACCATCTCGGTGGCCCGCCGGTCCGCCTCCTCGACCAGCCGGACGGCCTCGGTCTGCGCCTCCTCCACGCGCTTGCGCGCCGAGGCCAGCAGCTCCTCGCTCTGCTCGCGGGCCCGCTCGCGCTCCTGGCCGGCCTCCTGGCGGGCGGAGCCGAGCAACTCCTCGGCCTCGCGCCGACGCCGGACGGCCTCCTCCTGGGCGGCGGCCAGCGTCTCGGACGCCTCGTCGGCCAGCCGCTCGGCCGCGGCCTGCGCCTCCGCGCGGACCCGGTCGGCGGTGTCCTGGGCCTCGGTCTTGAGCCGTTCGGCCTCGGCGGCGGCGTCGGAACGCAGCCGGACGGCGACGGCCTCGCCCTCGGCGCGCGAGGCGGACGCGTCGGCGGCGGCCTCGTTGCGCAGCCGCTCGGCCTCCGCGTCGGCCTGCTGCTGAAGGCCACGGATCCGCTCGGCGGCCTCGGAGCGCAGCCGCTCGGTCTCCTCGACGGCCTCGCGGCGGATCCGCGCGGCCTCCTCACGGGCGTCGGTGAGGGCCTGCTCGGCGGAGGCCAGCCGGCTCTCCGTCTCCGTCTGCAGCCGGGACAGCTCCTCGGCCGCCTCCGTCCGCCGGGCCTCTATGGCGCGCTCGGTCTCCTCGCGCAGCTCGCGCGCGGCCCGCTCGGCGTTCGAGGTGATGGTCTCGGCGAGCTCCACCGCCTCCTCGCGGGAGCGCTCGGCCTCCGCGCGGGTGCGCTCCAGCGTCTCGGCGGCCTGCCGGCGCAGCGCCGTGGCGCGCTCGATGGCCTCGGTGCGCACCTTCTCACTGTCCGCGGTGGCCTTCTGCCGCAGCTCGTCCGCGTCGGCCTTCGCCTTGGACAGCAGCTCCTCGGCGGTCCTGGCCGCCTCCTCGATCTGCTGGACGGCCTCCTTGCGGGCCTCCGCGCGGATCTTCTCGCCCTCGGCGACGGCGTCGGCGCGCAGCTGCTCGGCCTCGCCGCGCAGACGACGGGCCTCCTCCTGCAGTTCGACCGTCTTGGCGCGGTACTCCTTGGTGTCGTCCTTCGCCGAGCCCTTGAGCTGCTCGGCGATGTCGTGCGCCTCGGCGCGCAGCCGGTCCGCCTCGCTCTCCGCCTCGCGGCGGATCCGCTCAGCCTCCTCGGCGGCGGCCCTGGTGGTGCGCTGGGCGTCCTCCTGGGCCTTGACGAGGACGTCCTCGGCGGTCTTCGCCGCCTTCGACAGCTGGGTCGCGCTTTCCTCGGCGGTGAGCGTGCGGGCCTTCTCGGAGGCCTCCGCGACGATCTTCTCGGCCTCGGCGCGGGCGTCGGCGACGAGCTGCTCGGCGTCCGCCTTGGTGGTCTCGGCCTCCTTGGTGGCCTCGCTGACCAGCCGGGCGACCTGCTCCTTCGCGGTGCGGGTGCGCTGCTCGTTGGCCGACTCGGCGCCCGCGAGCGTCTTCGACGCGGCTTCCTTGGCCTCGGCGAGCACCTTGTCGGCCTCGGCCTGCGCCTTGCGCAGCGCCTCCTCGGCCTCGGACATGCGCTGCTCGGCGGCGCGGCTGAGCTCGCCGGCCTGGCGGCGGGCGGCGTCGGACTCGGTGACGGTGGAGGTGCGCAGCTGTTCCGCGTGGTCGCTGGCCTCCTGGGCCTGCGTGGACGCGGCGTTCAGCAGCCGCTCGGCGTCGGTGCGGGCCCGCAGCAGCAGCTGCTCGGCCTCGGCGCGGGCCGACTCGGCGTCGGCCTGGAGCCGCTGCCGGGCCTCCGTCGCCACCCGTTCGGCCTCGGCGCGGGCGGCCGTCAGGGCCTGCTCGGCCTCGGCCCGCGACTCGTCGAGCAGCCGGCGGGCCTGCGCCTCGGTGCGGGCGCGCAGCTGTTCGGCCCACGCCACGTTCTCGTTGACGTGAGACTCGACGTTCTGCCGGCGCTCGGCCAGTTCCTGGTCGAGCTGCTGGCGACGGGTGACGGCCTCCTGGTGGAGCTCCGCCTGGAGGCGGGCCGCCTGCTCGGCGTGCTCCTGGAGGATCCGCTGGGTCTGCGCCCGGGCCTGGCTCAGCTCCCGCTCGGCGTCCTGCCGCAGCTGGTCGGCCTGCATCTGCGCGTTGCGCAGCAACTGCTCGGCCTGGTAGCCGAGGTCGCCGCCGTCGAAGGCGGGCCGGGACATGATGGTGCGCCGCGCCTCGTGCAACTTGGCGCGCAGCACCTCGACCTGGTAGCCGAGGTCCTCGGCATGCTGGATCGCCTTTTCCCGCTCGGTCTTCAGCCGCTTCATCTCGGCTTCGAACCGAGTCAGGTGGTCGACGTCAGCCGCCGGCTCCCGCTCCTGGCTCTCATAGCCCCGCACTGCGCGGTCCCATCCGTCCCTGGTCGCAAGCTTCCCGAACGAGCTCCGTCCATCCGCCGGACGGGGCCCCCGGGGAATGGTGTCAGATCAACGACGGAGCATGGGCTGCTGCCCCGACGCTCGTCCCCCGAAACCCGGACCCCGGCTGCGTCCCGCCGCTCACGGCAGGACCGGGTCGCCCCGGTGTGAGCGGCGACCGAGCCCAACCCTACCGGCCCATATGTACGGGGGTCAGTGCTCAGGTGACTCAACAGGGGCCGATGTGACCAGTTCTGTCAGCACTCCGTGGCAATCCTTCGGGTGCAGGAAGGTGATTCGTGACCCCATGGAGCCGCGTCGGGGCTCTTCGTACAGAACGCGTACGCCCTTGGAGCGGATGTCCGCGGCCTCGCCGTCGACATCCGACGTACCGAAAGCGATGTGGTGGACACCCTCGCCGTTCTTGTCCAGCCACTTGGCGACGGTCGAGTCGGGGCGGGTCGGCTCCAGAAGCTGCAGGTAGGAGGCGCCGCCGTCGGAGGTTTCGTTGATCTTGAGCATGGCCTCGCGCACGCCCTGCTCCTCGTTGACCTCGGAGTGGAACACCTCGAAGCCGTATGTGGAACGGTAGAACTCGACGGTCGCGTCGAGGTCGTGGCAGGCGATCCCGATGTGGTCGATTCGCGTCAGCATGGTGCTAGTGCAGCGCGGTCGAGGTGGTTACGCAACGTGCGCGCGATCACACTGACGGCCCGATGACGGCACGGAGTGCCACTCAGTACATTCGAAGTAAACCCTCGTTCACTCCTCGGCCTGTGCGGGCCGGTAAGGGGAATCGCAGCTCATGACTGACTCGACTGGCTCCAACGGCACGACCTCGGTGATCGTCGCGGGCGCGCGTACGCCCATGGGACGACTGCTGGGCTCCCTCAAGTCCTTCTCCGGAGCCGATCTCGGCGGCTTCGCGATCAAGGCCGCCCTCGACCGCGCGGGCATCGGCGGCGACCAGGTGCAGTACGTGATCATGGGCCAGGTGCTGCAGGCAGGCGCGGGCCAGATCCCGGCCCGCCAGGCCGCGGTCAAGGCCGGCATCCCGATGAACGTGCCGGCGCTCACGATCAACAAGGTGTGTCTCTCGGGTCTGGACGCGATCGCGCTCGCGGACCAGCTGATCCGCGCGGGCGAGTTCGACGTCGTCGTGGCCGGCGGCCAGGAGTCCATGACCAACGCCCCGCACCTGCTGCCGAAGTCCCGCGAGGGCTTCAAGTACGGGGCGATCGAGATGCTCGACGCGATGGCGCACGACGGTCTGACCGACGCCTTCGAGAACATCGCCATGGGCGAGTCCACCGAGAAGCACAACACCCGCCTCGGCATCGCCCGCGCGGAGCAGGACGAAATCGCCGCCCTGTCCCACCAGCGCGCGGCCGCCGCCCAGAAGAACGGCGTCTTCGAGGCGGAGATCACCCCGGTCGAGATCCCGCAGCGCAAGGGCGAGCCCGTCGTCTTCAGCAAGGACGAGGGCATCCGCGCCGAGACGACCGCGGAGTCCCTCGGCAGGCTCCGCCCGGCCTTCGCCAAGGACGGCACGATCACCGCGGGCTCGTCGTCGCAGATCTCCGACGGCGCGGCGGCCGTGGTCGTGATGAGCAAGGCCAAGGCGCAGGAGCTCGGCCTGGAGTGGATCGCGGAGATCGGCGCCCACGGCAACGTGGCCGGGCCGGACAACTCGCTGCAGTCCCAGCCCTCCAACGCCATCGCCCACGCCCTGAAGAAGGAGGGCCTGGAGGTCTCCGACCTCGACCTCGTCGAGATCAACGAGGCCTTCGCGGCCGTCGCGGTGCAGTCAATGAAGGACCTCGGCGTGTCCACGGAAAAGGTGAACGTCAACGGTGGCGCCATCGCCCTCGGCCACCCGATCGGCATGTCCGGCGCGCGGCTGGTGCTGCACCTGGCGCTGGAGCTCAAGCGGCGCGGCGGCGGCGTCGGCGCGGCGGCGCTGTGCGGCGGCGGCGGGCAGGGCGACGCGCTGATCGTGCGGGTGCCCAAGGCCTGAGTCGCGTCGCGCGACGTCACTCGCTGAACGCAACTGAACGGATCTGAACGGAGCTGTGATGCAGGACGTCTCCTCGCTGGTCGCCCAGGCCAGGGAAGGCCGCCCCCGGGCCGTGGCCCGGCTGATCTCCCTCGTGGAGGGGGCGTCCCCGCAGCTCAGGGAGGTCATGGCGGCCCTGGCGCCGCTCACCGGCAACGCGTACGTGGTCGGGCTGACGGGGTCGCCGGGCGTGGGCAAGTCCACCTCGACATCCGCGCTGGTCACCGCCTACCGCAGGCAGGGCAGGCGGGTCGGCGTGCTGGCCGTCGACCCGTCGTCCCCGTTCTCCGGGGGCGCGCTGCTCGGCGACCGGGTCCGGATGTCCGACCACGCCTCCGACCCCGGCGTCTACATCCGCTCCATGGCCACCCGCGGCCACCTCGGCGGCCTCGCCTGGTCGGCGCCGCAGGCGATCCGGGTGCTGGACGCGGCCGGCTGCGACGTGATCCTGGTCGAGACGGTCGGCGTCGGCCAGTCGGAGGTCGAGATCGCCTCCCAGGCGGACACCAGCGTGGTGCTGCTGGCCCCGGGGATGGGCGACGGCATCCAGGCGGCCAAGGCGGGCATCTTGGAGATCGGCGACGTCTACGTCGTCAACAAGGCCGACCGGGACGGTGCCGACGCCACCGCCCGCGAACTGAACCACATGCTCGGCCTCGGCGAGGCCCGCGGCCCCGGGGACTGGCGGCCGCCGATCGTGAAGACCGTGGCGGCGCGCTCCGAAGGCGTCGACGAGGTCGTCGAGGCGCTGGAGAAGCACCGGGCGTGGATGGAGGAGCACGGCGTCCTCGCCGAGCGCCGCCGCGCCCGCGCCGCCCGCGAGGTCGAGACGATCGCCGTCACGGCCCTGCGTGAACGCATCGGCGACCTCCACGGCGACCGCCGGCTGAGCAGCCTGGCGGACCGCATCGTCACCGGCGAGCTCGACCCCTACCGGGCCGCCGACGAACTCGTGGCGGGGCTGACGGAGGGCTGAGCCGGGCCGGGGGCACGCCTCGGGAAAACGGCGTGCGGGGCGCGCAGGGGCGCTGGTACGTTCGTTCTCGTGTTTCTCCTCTTGGCATAGGGACCGCCCAGGTCCGTGATCGGTGAGCGGCAGCAGGCCGCACCGGTCGCGGCGATCCGGCGTTCCCTTTCCCGCCCTGCCTCGAGTCGAGGAACCTCCTCATGTCCGCTTCGCCCTCCGCGCGGCCTTCGTATGCCGCCGTCCTGCGGGTCCCGCATGCCCGCCGCACCTTCGCCGCCGCGCTGACCGGCCGGTTGTCCTACGCGGTCGTCCCGCTGTCCGTGATGCTCGCCGTGACCCGGTCCTCGGGCTCGTACGCGGTGGCCGGCGCCGTGATGGCGCTGTTCGGGGCCACCGCCGTCTTCCTGTCGCCCGCGCGGGCGGCCCTCGTCGACCGCCACGGGCCGCGCCGGGCGCTCGCGCCGATGACGGCCGGCCACACGGTGCTGCTCGGCCTGCTGGCCGCCGCCGTCTCCCGGCCGGACGCCGCCCCCGCACCGGTGCTCGGCGCCCTCGCCGCGGCCGCCGGGGCCTGCGTGCCGCCGCTGGGGCCGACCATGCGGGCCGTCTGGACCCGGCTCGCCCCCGACCGGGCCCTGCTCCAGCGCGCCTACAGCCTCGACGGCGTCGCCGAGGAACTGCTGTTCGTGACCGGTCCGCTGCTGGTCGGCGTCCTCGTCGGCTTCGCACCGCCGGCCGCCGGGATCGTGGCCGGCGCGGCCCTGATGGCCGGGGGCACGGCCGGGTTCCTGTCGTCCCCCGCGCTGGCGGCCGCGTCCGCCGGGGCCGTCGCCGTGCGGCGGGGCGGCGGCGGGCTGCGCGGCCTCGGGCGGCCCGTGGCCGCCGTCGCCGGCGTCGGGCTGGCGCTGGGCGTGGTCGACCTGCTGGTCGTGGCGTTCTCGGAACGGCACGGACACGGCTCCGGCGGGGCGGCCGTGGCCTGGGTGCTGGCGGCGCTGTCGGCCGGCAGCGCGGTCGGCGGGCTGCTCAACGGCGCCGTCTCCTGGCGGACGCCGGCACCGGGCCGGCTGCCGTGGCTCACGGCGGGCCTCGGAGCGGCGCTGTGCGGCGCGGCCCTGGCGCCGGGGCTCGGCGCCCTGGCCGCGGCGGTCGCGATCGCCGGGTTCTTCGTGTCGCCGGTTCTCACCACGGCCTACCTCGTCGCCGACGAGGTCGCGGCCCCCGAGGCCCGGGTGCGGGCGGGGGCGTGGATCAACACGGCCGTCAACGCGGGCTGCACGGCGGGCACGGCGGTCGCCGGGGCGCTGGCCGGGCGGCTTGCGGTGGGCGCGTGCTTCGCGCTGACCGGGGCGGCGGTGCTCGCGACGGCGGCGCTCGTCGCGGGCGCGTCGGGGCGGGGCACGCCGGGGAAGGGAACGCCCGGGAACACGCCGGGGAGAGGGGCACGGGGTGCTCGACAACGCGCAGCGGCACGCCCGCACGGAGGTCTCGGTGCGGGTGCGGCGGTCGGGGGACCGTGACGGGGCGGGGGTGAGGCCGACCGGGAGCGGATCTTCGAGCGGTTCGTCCGGCTGGACGACGCGCGCAGCCGTGACGACGGCGGGGCGGGTCTCGGTCTCGCGATCGCCCGGGACGTGGCGGCGCGGCACGGCGGCACGCTCACGGCCGGTGGGACGCCGGCAGGCGGAGCCCTCTTCGAGCTCCGCCTGCCCGCCGTCACCGCGTAGGGGCTGCTAAAGCCTTCCCCGCCGCCCGCGGAGGTTCTCCGCGACGGGCTTCAGGGCCTTGGAGAGTTCCGCCAGGGCCTCGGGGGACAGGAGATCGATGAAGTGCCGCCGCACGGAGTCCACATGGTGCGGCGCGACCTTCTGCATGGTCTCCATGCCGTGCTCGGTCAGGACCGCGTACAGGCCGCGGCGGTCGGACTCGCAGTTCTCCCGGCGCACCAGATCGGCGTTCTCCATGCGGGTGATCTGGTGCGAGAGGCGGCTCTTGGACTGGAGGGTGGCGGCGGCGAGATCGCTCATTCGCATCCGCACGCCCTCCGACTCGGAGAGGTTCACCAGGATCTCGTAGTCGTTCATGGTCAGTCCGAACGGCTGAAGATCCTTCTCGAGCTGGTACGTCAACAGCCTGTTGACCTCCAGATGGGTGCGCCAGGCGCACTGCTCCGCTTGGGTCAGCCAGCGCGTGGCCGTTTCGGTCTCCATAAATGAAGTCTACCTAAAATGTTGAAAGGCGAACTAGTACGGGTGGTGTGACGGTGCGCACGCGTTCGATGTCACACTCCGCAGACTACCGCTCACAGCCCGAAGCGACGCTGGAGGTCCCCCAGCTGTCCGGGAAGGCGCGGTGCGCCGGACGGCGCGCCGTGGCCCCCGTGCCCACCTGGGACGCCGCCCGAACCGGGCACTCCGGGCTCGTGCGGAACAGCCCCCGTCGCCTGCTCGGCCATCAGGGTCTCGGACGACTGCAGCAGCACCGTCCCGGCGCCGACGAACTCGAACTGGTGCTCCTCCCCGGAGGCGCCGCCGAGGCCCGTCAGCGCACGTAGACCGCCCATCACGCCGGTCATGTACCCGTGGTCGTAGTGATGGCACGGAGAGGGACAGTCCGCCCAGCCGACGAGCGCCTGAGGGTCCACCCGGAGCGGGGGCTCCATGAACACCACCGGGCCGTTGGATGCGGCCACGAACTTTCCGGTTCCGATGAGGGTGAGGAATCCCGGCACGATCGACTGCTTGAGCGACAGACTTGGCTGAAAAGCGAGCAGATTGCCCGAGCGAATGGTCAGGTTGCCGTCTTCGAGGTCGTACGAGTTCACGTCGAAGGCCCGGTCGGCGAGCAGCATCTTGCCCGAGCCCTCCGCCACGACCCAGTCGCTCGCGTGCAGTGGCGAATGGAAGGAAGTGCGCACCAGACGGTCCAGCCGGCCGTGTCCGACGCCGTTGAAGTCGATCGACCCGTAGTAGGCGATCATCTTCCCCTTCTGCAGGAACCACTGGCTCCCCTTGAGCTCCACGCAGAAGGTGTAGCTGTTCACGTTGTCGTCGACCGGCAGGGTCGTGGGGTCGTGCACCGTCGGGCCGCCGCCCGGAGCCCCGTACATGCTCACAGCTTCTCCTCCGACGCCTGGACGAACACCGCACCGCTGCCGCTCAGCTCGAGCTGGAAGCCCTCGCCGGAGCCGCGGCCCACCATGTCCCGCCAGCCGAGCGCCGTCGACAGCTTGTTGCGGACGTCGCCGTGGTGGGCGACGTAGGCCTGCGGGTCGACGTGCACCGGGCGCTGCGGGGTGATCGGGACCTCGAACACCCCGCCGTGGGCCATCACGGCGACCGCCCCGTGGCCCTTGAGGGTGGTGGTGAACAGGCCCTGTCCGCTGATCTGGCCGCGGACCATGCCCATGACGCCGCCCTGCGAGCCCAGGAACATGGTGCCCTGCTGGAGGGTGCCCTCGAAGGCGAGCAGGCGGTCCGCCTCGACGCACAGCGTGTCGCCGCTGAGCCGGATGACCTGGACGTGGTGCCCGCCGTGCCCGAAGAGGACCGTGCCGCTGCCCTCGACGGTCATCAGCGGCGTGTCCTCGTTCGCGAGCCGCCGGCCGATCATGGACATCACCCCGCCCTGCCCGCCCTGGACGTTCGGGGTGAAGGACACCTCGCCGCGGTAGGCCAGCATGGCCCCGCGCTGGCTGAAGAGCCGGGCGCCGGGGACGACGGTCGCCTCGATCATCTTGGAGTTGATCTCACGGAAGGTCATCTCACACGTCCCCCGCGATCGTGTTGCGCTCGCTCGGCTGGACGTACACCAGGCCGTCCCCCTCGAAGCGGATCTGGAAGGCCTCGCCGCCGCCCTCGCCCAGAAACGTGCGGAACGTCACCCCCGACTGGAAGGACTGCCGGACGTTGCCCTGGTGCGCGACATAGGCGCCCGGGTCGACGGTGAGCGGGTACTGCGGGCTGACGCGCAGCACCACGGCCGGCCCGTCCGACGTGATCGCCGCCTGGCCGGTGCCCTCGACGGTCGTCGTGAACAGCCCGTTGCCCTGGGTCGCGCCGCGCACCCCGGTGAAGCTGGTGCCGGTGCGCAGGCCG
This sequence comes from Streptomyces sp. NPDC020597, assembly GCF_044335095.1. Lineage (NCBI taxonomy): Bacteria > Bacillati > Actinomycetota > Actinomycetes > Kitasatosporales > Streptomycetaceae > Streptomyces > Streptomyces sp. NPDC020597. Next base: position 799,904 of record NZ_JBIRUL010000001.1, read on the forward strand.
GCGTCGGTCGCGAGCAGGTTGCTCGACTCGACGAACAGCTTGTCGCCCCGGAGCTGCACGAGGTTGATCTCGGAGGCGCGGTCGGCGAACCAGCAGGTGCCCTGCCCCCTCACCTCCATCACGGTCATCTGCTCGCCGGTGAGCCGCCGGGTCACCATGCCCCGGATGCCCTCACCGCCGCCGCTGAGCTTCTTGAAGGCCATCTGCCCGTCGTACGCGACCATCGAGCCGTTCTTCGCCTTCACGGCGTCGCCGGTCATGTCGACGGCGAGCACCTTGCTGCCTTGGAGTCGAAACATCGCCACGGGGCGAAGGTATCGGCCGGACGGGTGCGCCGAACAGCACCCGGAGGTGGAGCAAGACCCTGAACGCACCCTTAGGGGGAGCGTTTGCCACAATGGACGAACGCTTGTGCGTGCATTCACAATCTCCTGCCCTCGTCGTACCCCACCCGAAGGTGACCCGTGGACCTGAAGACCGCCTCCGCCCTCCGCCGCCTGCGCCTGGTCTCCGCCCCGGAGGCCGTGTCGTTCCTCCTGCTGCTGGTCTGCTCGGTGCTGAAGCGGACCACCGACTTCGACGCCGTGCGAGTGATGGGCTGGGTCCACGCCGGCTTCTTCATCGTGTACCTGCTCTTCTGGGCCGACGCCTGGAACCGCGCGAAGTGGTCCCTGAAGACCGCGGCCCTCTACTTCGTCCTCGCGGTCCTGCCGACCGGCGGGTTCTTCGCCGAGCGTCGGCTGCGCCGTGAGTCGGTGGACGCGGTCATCGCCTCCCGCGCCCGCAAGGAAGGCGTCGTGAACGCATGATCGTCGCCTTCTCCATCACTCCCCTGGGTGTCGGCGAGGACGTCGGCGAGTACGTGGCCGACGCCGTTCGGGTGGTTCGCGCATCCGGCCTGCCGAACCGCACCGACGCCATGTTCACCTCCGTCGAGGGCGAATGGGACGAGGTGATGGACGTCGTCCGGCGGGCCGTCGCCGCCGTCGAGGCGCGCGCCCCGCGCGTCTCCCTCGTCCTGAAGGCCGACATCCGCCCCGGCGTGACGGACGGGCTCACCTCGAAGGTGGCGACCGTGGAGCGGCATCTCGCGCCGTGACCGCCCCGGACGCCCGTCCGGTCGGTCCCCCGAACGGGTGCGGACCGGCGGGGGCCCGGCCCGCGCCGCGTGACTAATGTCTCCCGGGTCGATCATGTTCCGCGCACCGGCGCGGCGCCGAAGGGGGAGTGTGCGGTGGCAGGGCGGCGCGGGCCGGGGCGACCCGGCAGGGCGATCACGGCGTTCCTCCTGGCGGTGACGCTGGCGGTGCTCTGCGTGGGCCAGGCGCCCCGCACGCCCGCCTGCCCCCTCGCCCGGGGCGAGCTCACGGTCGACGACCTGCCCGCCGGCTCCTCCGTGCTCGACTGCCCCGCGGTCGGCCGCGTGGTCACCCACGACGGCGCGGGCCTGGCGGTGCCCGCACCCGGCACGACGGTCAGCGTCGACGCCCTCACCGCGGACGGCTCGGCGCACGGGTTCACCCTCACCGTCGCCGCCGACGGCACCGTCTCCTACGCCTACGAGGCGGCCCGTGCGACGGCCGTCCGGGGCGGCCGCGCCGACGCCCCCGCCCCCTGCGCCGACGCCGCCTACGCCACCGCGGGCCGCAAGGAGTACGGCACGTACGAGTGGTTCCTCGGCGACGGCCGCCTGCCGGCCGGGATCTCCCGGGCCGACGCCCGGCGGGCCTTCGAGGAGGCCGTCGCCACCATCACCGCCAGCCGCAACGACTGCGGTCTCGACGACCGGGTCGCCGCGAGGGCCCGCCATCTGTCGACCACCTCCAGCAAGGCCGACATCGACCGCGAGACCCGCTGCATGAGCCCCGACGGCCTGAGCGTCTGGGACACCGGCGACCTCGGCGCCGACGCCGTCGCCACCACCTGCTCCTGGAGCCGCCCGGCGCCCGGCGGGGGACCGGAGGATCTGCTCGAGGCCGACGTCCGCTTCAACACCCACGACTACGCGTTCACCGTCGACCCGTCCGGCGCCTGCACGCGCGCGTACGACCTCCGCAGTGTCGCCACGCACGAGGCCGGGCACGTCTTCGGCCTCGGTCACGCCGGTGCCGGACACGAGAACCTCACCATGTTCGCGAGCTCGTTCGCCTGCTCCACGAGCGCCCGCACCCTCGGCAAGGGCGACGTCCTGGGCCTGCGCAGCCTCTACCGTTGATCTTGGCCGGTGCTCCCCCGTCCACGGGGGAGGTGAAGGCCATCTCAGAACTGCTCTGACCCGGACCGCGGGTACGGGTCCGCAGTGTCGAGCTCAGCCCGTGGGGCGCTTCTGGTTCTCGATGGAACGCGGCCCGGAACATCTTGCACCTGCACCGGATCGGCCACGTCATCGTGGAGGTCCCGGCCGCCGGAAGGCGCGGTCGCAGGGCGGGCAACACCGTCGAACCCGCCGCAGCGATGTAGGCAGGAATCCCCTTCCCGAGCTTGCGAAGGGAGGGGAGAACTTCAATGAGCGTCGCCCGACACCAGCGCCATGCCCAGCGGCGTCCGCTCGTAGAGCACCTGGTGGCCGTAGCGGCGGGAGACCAGCAGCCCCGCCTCGCGCAGCACGCCCAGGTGCGCGGACACCGACGAGGGGGCGAGGCCGAGGCGGTGCGCCAGGGCCGAGGTGCTCGCCGGGTCGTCGAGCGCGCCGAGCACGGCGGCCCGGCCCCGGCCGAGCAACCGCACGAGCGCGTCGGGGAGGCGCTGTGCGCGGTCGGCCGGGTCGCTCCACAGGCCCGCGATGCCCCGCGCCGGGTAGACCAGCGTGGGCTGCCAGGGCGGGTCGAAGCCGCTCACCACGTCCGGCCACGAGAACACGCTCGGCATCAGCACGAGCCCCCGGCCGCCGAGATGCCGCTCGTGCTCGCCGTTCGAGGCGACGGTCAGCGTGCCGGCCCGCCAGCCGCACCGGCGGTTGATCTCCGGCAGCAGCCCGCCCAGGCCCACCTCGGCCAGCCGGCGGGAGTGGAAGGCGACGTCCGCCTCCAGCAGAGCGCGCAGCCGGGGCCAGTCCGGCGCGAGCAGAGTGCGCCAGACCTCCTCCAGCACGTCGGCGAGCTCCCGGACCATCCGTTCCGGATCCGCCAGCCAGGCCCGCCCCTGCGGCGAGTCCAGCGCGCCGGGGGTGTCCGCCAGCGAGCGGGCGGTGTCCTCGCGGGCGGCTCGCGGGTCCGCGGCCCGCACGGCGGCGATCTCCTCCTCGAACCCGGCCGCGGGACCCAGCGGCGGCGGGCACAGCCAGTCGGGGGAGTGACCCCGGCGCGGCATGACCAGCCACAGACCGGTCAGGTCGAGCGCCCCGGCCGCCGCGCGGATCCGGCGCAGCCAGGGCGTGTGGTAGCCGTGCCGGTCGGGCCGCTTGAGCGTGCGCGCGGCCTCCTGCGTCTCCCACAGCGGGGACACGGCGAAGCGGCAGCGCAGGAAGTCCTCCTCCCCGAAGTGCAGACGCGAGGACACCCGCCCCTCCTCCCACCCGTCCGACGAACATTCGGCCCAGGCCGAAACTCTAGGCCGTGCGCCCGCGGCCCAGCACGCTGCCCTGCATGTCAGACGTCACGACGGCCGCCGCCGAGGCCCCGCCCGCCCGATACCTCCAGGTCTTCGCCGTCCGCGAGTTCCGGTCCGTCTTCGCCGCCCACCTGCTGTCCATGCTCGGCGTCATCGTCGCCGAGATCGCGCTCTCCGTCCTGGTCTACGACCTGACGGGCTCGCCCCTGCTGAGCGCCCTGGCCTGGGCCCTCGGCTTCCTGCCCTACGTCGTCGGCGGCACCCTGCTCGCCGGGGTCGCCGACCGCTTCCCGGCCCGGCGCGTCCTCGTCGGCTGCGACCTGGTGTGCGCGGCGTGCGTGCTGCCCATGACGGCGCCGGGCGCGCACCTCGCCGTCCTGCTCGCCCTGCGCTGCTGCCTCGCGGTGGTGTCGCCCGTCTTCGCGGGCACCCGCATGGCGACTCTCGCGGACATCCTGGGCGACGGCGACCTGTTCGTCCTCGGCCGCTCCCTGCTGCGCATCACCGCGCAGAGCGCCCTGCTGGTCGGCTTCGGCCTCGGCGGCGTGCTGCTCACGGTCGCCTCCCCACGTCAGGCGCTCCTCCTCACCGTCGCCACCTTCCTCGCCTCCGCCGCGCTGCTGCGGCTGGGCACCCGCCGCCGCCCGGCCCGGGCACGGACCGGCGGGGCGCTGGTCGCCGACTCCCTCAGAGGCGCCCGGCAGGTCCTCGCCGACCGGCGCACCCGGGCGCTGCTGCTGCTCTTCTGGGTGCCGCCGACGTTCGCCGTCGCTCCCGAGGCGCTGTCCGCGCCGTACGCGGACGACCTCGGGGCCGGCTCCGTGGGCCTCGGCCTGCTGATGTGCGCGCTGCCGGTCGGCACGGTCGCGGGCGAGCTGTACGCCGGGGCCCGGCTGAGGCCCGCCGCCCGTGAGCGGATCGCCCTCCCGCTGGCCTGCGTCACCCTGCTGCCCTACCTCGGCTACGCCCTCCGCCCCGGCCTCGCCGTCTCGCTGCTTCTGCTGGTCGTCGCCGGGGCCGGGTCGGCGTACACCCTCGGCCTGGACCAGTGGATCGTCCGGGACGTCCCGGTGGAGCTGCGCGGCCGGGCCATGACACTTTTCACCGCCGGGCTGATGACCTGCCAGGGCGTCGGCATGGCCCTGGCGGGGGTCGCCGCCGAGGTTGCGGGGGTCGCGTGGACCGTCACAGGGGCGGGCGCGCTGGGGGCGCTGGCTTGCGTCCTCACTGCACGGGAGGTCCGCAAGACCGAAACGCGAGACGGGGCTGACCACGATGTGACCGGCCGGTAAGGTCTGGAGGCGTGCCGAAACCGCTCAGTCTCCCCTTCGACCCCATCGCCCGCGCCGACGAGCTCTGGAAGCAGCGCTGGGGGAGCGTGCCGTCCATGGCCGCGATCACCTCGATCATGCGCGCGCACCAGATCCTGCTCGCCGAGGTGGACGCCGTGGTCAAGCCCTACGGCCTGACGTTCGCGCGCTACGAGGCGCTGGTGCTGCTCACCTTCTCCAAGGAGGGCGAGCTGACCATGTCGAAGATCGGCGAGCGGCTCCAGGTGCACCCCACCTCGGTGACGAACACCGTGGACCGGCTGGTGAGGTCGGGCTTGGTGGACAAGCGCCCCAACCCCAACGACGGCCGCGGCACGCTCGCCGTGATCACCGAGAAGGGCCGTGAGGTCGTGGAGGCGGCCACCCGCGACCTGATGGCCATGGACTTCGGGCTCGGGGTGTACGACGCGGAGGAGTGCGGGGAGATCTTCGCGATGCTGCGGCCCCTGCGGGTCGCCGCGCACGACTTCGACGAGGACTGAGCCGCCGCCCCGGCAACGCCCTGCGACCGGGAGGGGAGCGGACGCGCCGGGAGCGCCGACCCGGGGCAAGATCTCCCGGAACGGGTCGTTACGCTCGTCGGCATGAAGAAGAGCGTGCTGACCCGCTACCGCGTCCTGGCCTACGTCACCGGTGTGCTGCTGGTCCTGCTGTGCCTGGGCGTCATCGCCAAGTACCTCCTGGACGTCGACGGGGCCGCGGACTTCACCCGCGTCGTCGGCTTCGCGCACGGCTGGCTCTACGTTCTCTACCTCGTCTTCGCCTTCGACCTGGGCTCCAAGGCGAAGTGGCCGGTCGGCAAGCTGCTGTGGGTGCTGCTGGCCGGGACCGTCCCGACGGCCGCCTTCTTCGTGGAGCGCAGGATCAGCCGCGAGCTGACCCCGCAGGCCGCGTTCGAGGACACGGCGATCATCAAGGCGTAGCCCGCGGCGCGGGTCTCCCGCCGCACCGGTCTGCGGCCGCACGGTCTCCGGCCGCTCGCAGGCGCGGCGAGGCGCGTGCGGCGGGCCGGGCCCCCGAGAACACCGATCTCGGGACGTCCCTGCCTGCAGCTGTCGACATTTACTTGGACGTCCTAGTAAATTCGAAGCATGGACGCTGACGTCATCGAGGAGGGCCGCCGTCGCTGGCAGGCCCGGTACGACGCTTCGCGCAAGCGTGAGGCCGACTTCACCACGCTCTCGGGAGACCCGGTGGAGCCGGTGTACGGGCCGCGGGCCGGTGACACCTACGACGGCTTCGAGCGCATCGGCTGGCCGGGGGAGTACCCCTTCACGCGCGGTCTGTATCCGACCGGCTACCGCGGGCGCACCTGGACCATCCGGCAGTTCGCCGGGTTCGGCAACGCCGAGCAGACCAACGAGCGCTACAAGATGATCCTGGCCAACGGCGGGGGCGGCCTCTCCGTCGCCTTCGACATGCCGACCCTCATGGGCCGCGACTCCGACGACCGGCGCTCGCTCGGCGAGGTCGGCCACTGCGGCGTCGCCATCGACTCGGCCGCCGACATGGAGGTCCTGTTCAAGGACATCCCGCTGGGCGAGGTCACCACGTCGATGACGATCAGCGGGCCCGCCGTGCCCGTTTTCTGCATGTACCTGGTCGCCGCCGAACGCCAGGGCGTCGACCCCGGGGTCCTCAACGGCACGCTCCAGACGGACATCTTCAAGGAGTACATCGCCCAGAAGGAGTGGCTCTTCCCGCCCGAGCCGCACCTGCGCCTGATCGGCGACCTCATGGAGTACTGCGCGGCCGGCATCCCCGCCTACAAGCCGCTGTCCGTCTCCGGCTACCACATCCGCGAGGCGGGCGCGACGGCGGCACAGGAGCTCGCCTACACGCTGGCGGACGGCTTCGGCTACGTGGAGCTGGGACTCAGCCGCGGGCTGGACGTCGACGTGTTCGCGCCCGGACTGTCCTTCTTCTTCGACGCCCACGTCGACTTCTTCGAGGAGATCGCCAAGTTCCGCGCCGCGCGCAGGATCTGGGCGCGCTGGATGCGGGACGTCTACGGGGCCAGGAGCGAGAAGGCCCAGTGGCTGCGCTTCCACACCCAGACCGCCGGCGTCTCGCTGACCGCCCAGCAGCCGTACAACAACGTGGTGCGCACGGCCGTCGAGGCCCTCGCGGCGGTGCTCGGCGGCACCAACTCGCTGCACACCAACGCCCTCGACGAGACGCTCGCGCTGCCGAGCGAGCAGGCCGCCGAGATCGCGCTGCGCACCCAGCAGGTGCTCATGGAGGAGACCGGCGTCGCCAACGTGGCCGATCCGCTGGGCGGTTCGTGGTTCGTCGAGCAGTTGACGGACCGGATCGAGGCCGACGCGGAGAAGATCTTCGAGCAGATCAGGGAGCGCGGGCTGCGCGCCCACCCCGACGGCCGGCACCCCATCGGCCCCATCACCTCCGGCATCCTGCGGGGGATCGAGGACGGCTGGTTCACCGGCGAGATCGCGGAGTCCGCGTTCCGCTACCAGCAGGCCCTGGAGAAGGGCGACAAGCGGGTCGTCGGCGTCAACGCGCACACCGGGTCGGTGACCGGGGACCTGGAGATCCTTCGGGTCAGCCACGAGGTGGAGCGGGAGCAGGTGCGGGTCCTGGGGGCGCGCAGGGCGGCCCGGGACGAGCAGGCCGTGCGGAGCGCCCTCGCGGCGATGCTGGCGGCCGCCCGTGACGGGGCCAACATGATCGGTCCCATGCTCGACGCGGTGCGGGCCGAGGCCACGCTGGGCGAGATCTGCGACGTCCTGCGGGACGAGTGGGGCGTGTACACGGAGCCGCCCGGCTTCTGAGCGCCCGCGACGCCGGGGCGGCGCCGGACCGCTCGACGGTCCGGCCCCGCCCCGTTCCCGTGTCCCCGGGCGCGGGTCGGCCGGGGCCCTAGGTGTTCTGTCCGGGGAGGTTGTGGACGGGTGAGCCAGGTCTCGGCTGAGGGATCTTGAATGAGTGAGGGCCTTCCGGTTCGGTGTGGATT